>NZ_JBJGZH010000033.1:0-46582 GCF_054050415.1 Geodermatophilus sp. SYSU D01180
GGGGGGGGGGGGGGGGGGGGGGGGGGGGGGGGGGGGGGGGGGGGGGGGGGGGGGGGGGGGGGGGGGGGGGGGGGGGGGGGGGGGGGGGGGGGGGGGGGTTGGGGGGGGGGGGGGGGGGGGGGGCGGCGGGGGGGGGCCCCCCCCCCGGACGTGTCTCGCGGGCCGTTCAGTCCCGACGGGCCTCCCCGCCGGCCTGCTCGCCGATCGCGTCCTCCTCGGGGTCGGTCGTCGCGAGCACGCCCGCGGCGAGGGTCTGCGCGACCTCCTGCAGCAGCGGGTGGCCCGGCAGGTCCTCGACGGGCACCGGCAGCGGCAGCGACCAGTTGGGCCGGTCGGTGGTGCCGGGCATGTTGGGCCGGCGCCGCACGGCGAGCGCGTCGTCGAGGGTGGCCGACAGCAGCAGCGACGGCGCCCGTCCGAGCAGCTCGTGCGCCCGCGTCACCGCCGCCTCCGGCTTCGCGTTCTCGCGCAGCCCCGGGAGCCGCTCCAGCAGCGACCGCCGGCCGCGCTCGAGCTCCTCGTCGCTGCCGGTCCCGTGCTCGCGCTGCTCCTCGACGTCGGCCCCGGTCCACAGCCCCGCCACGGTCGGCAGGTCGTGCGTGGTGATCGCGGCCATGGCCTCCTCGGGCCACTCGGCGGGGTCGTCGTCCTCGAACCACAGCAGCCGGTAGCTGAGGATGCCGTGCTCGGCCATGGCCTCCCGGACGCCGTCCTCGACCGTGCCCAGGTCCTCGCCGACGACGACCGCCCGCGCCCGGTGGCTCTCCAGCGCCACGATGTCCAGCAGGTCCTCGGCGGGGTAGCGGACGTAGGCGCCGTCGGCGGCGCTCCCGCCCGAGGGCACCCACCACAGCCGGAACAGGCCCATGACGTGGTCGATGCGCAGCCCGCCGGCGCCGGCCATCGTGGCGCGGATCGACTCGACGAACGGCTCGTAGTCCCACTCCTGCAGCCGCCACGGCACCAGCGGCGGGGAGCCCCAGTCCTGGCCCTGCGCGTTGAACTCGTCCGGCGGCGCCCCGACGGTCGCGCCCTGCGCCAGCACCCCCTGCCAGGTCCAGGCGTCGGCGCCGCCGCCGGCCACGCCGATCGGCAGGTCCTGGATGACCGTCATGCCCTCGGTGGCGCGCTCGAGCTGCAGCGCCAGGCACCACTGCAGCCAGGCGTGGAAGGCGACGTCGCGCTCGTGCGCGGCCGCGAAGGAGCCGACGGCGCCGCTGCGCGGGTCGCGCAGCTCCTCGGGCCAGGTGTGCCAGTCGGGGCCGTGCACGTCGGCCAGCGCGCACCAGGTCGCCCAGTCCTGCAGCTTCTGCCCCTGGTGCCACCACCAGTCGGGGAAGGCGGGGTCGTCGCGGCCGGTGGCGTCGAACACCCGGCGCAGGACCTCGCGCTTGCGGGCCCAGATCGCGTCGCGGTCGATGAGGTCGCCCTCGGACAGGGCGCGGCCGGCGTCGCCGTCGAGGTCGACGCGGTCGGCGCCGGGCACCTCCTCGACGCGGAGGTAGACGGGGTTGCGGAAGCGGCGGGTGGCCGGCAGGTAGGGGCTGGCCTCCTGCTGCGGGGTCGGGGCGACGGCGTGCAGCGGGTTGATGAGCACGAAGCCCGCGCCCTGGCCGGCGGCCATCTCGCGGACGGCGCGCAGGTCGGCGAGGTCGCCGATGCCCCAGCTGCCGCGGCTGCGGGTGGCGTAGAGCTGCACCGCCCAGCCCCAGGCACGGTCCTCCGGCAGCCAGCACCGGCCGGGGGACACGACCAGCCGGCGCCGCGGGCCCCCGGGCTCCTGCAGCCAGTGGTAGCCGAGCGGGAAGTCGGCGGGCAGCTCGCCGTCGACGTGCCGGGTGGACCCGTCCTCGAGGGTCACCTCGGCCTCGTCGACCTCCAGGACGTCGCCGGGGCGGGCGACGATGGGCGCCCGGTGCTCGAGGTCCTCCGGCGGCTCGCCGATCACCTCCCGCAGGCGGTCGATGGTGGCCTGGGCGACCTCGTGTTCCTCGTCGAGGGCGTCGAGCCAGGTGGCGTCGATGCCCCAGCGGTCGGTGCTGCTGGTGCGTGTCACCCCCCGATCCTCACGGCGGGCCCGGCTGATCGCAGCGCAGGCGCGGCGTGGCGCCGCTCTCCCCCCGTCCCGCCCCGGCCGGCCGCGGTTCCGGCACCCGGCGGTCCTGTGGCCGTCGACCAGGCGCTGGGGTAGGCACGAGCGGTGACCGTGATCGGCTTCCACAACTCGCACGAGCAGGTCCACCCGGCCGAGCTCCTGGCCGCCTCGCAGCACGCCGAGGAGGTCGGGTTCACCGCGGCGATGTGCTCGGACCACCTGACGCCGTGGAACCCGCGGCAGGGGGAGTCGGGCTTCGCGTGGTCGTGGCTGGGCGCGGCGCTGGCCACCACCGGGCTGCCGTTCGGCGCGGTCAACGCCCCCGGCCAGCGCTACCACCCGGTGATCGTCGCCCAGGCGATCGCGACCCTCGGCGCGATGTTCCCCGGCCGGTTCTGGGTGGCGCTGGGGTCGGGCGAGGCCATGAACGAGCACGTCACCGGGCACGTCTGGCCGAACAAGGACATCCGCGACGCGCGGCTGCGCGAGTGCATCGACGTCATCCGCGCGCTGCTGGCCGGCGAGGAGGTCAGCCACGACGGGCTGGTCGTCGTCGACCGCGCGCAGATCTGGACGCTGCCCGAGCAGCAGCCCGCGCTGATCGCCCCCGCCGTCACCGCCCGCACCGCCGCCCGGCACGCCGAGTGGGCCGACGGGCTGGTCACCATCAACCAGCCGCACGACGTGCTGCGCGACGTCGTCTCGTCCTACCGGGACGCCGGGGGGCAGGGGACGCTGACCATCCAGGTGCACGTGTCCTGGGACCCCGACGAGGACCGCGCGCTGGCCATCGCGCACGACCAGTGGCGCAGCAACGTGTTCGCGCCGCCGCTGTGCTGGGACCTCGACACGACGACGGCGTTCGACCAGGCCAGCGCGCACGTGCGCCCCGAGGACGTGACGACGGCGGTGCGGGTGTCCTCGGACCTCGGGCAGCACGCCGCGTGGATCGCCGAGTACGTGGACCTCGGCTTCGACCAGGTCTACCTGCACCACGTGGGCAAGGAGCAGAAGCCGTTCCTCGACGCCTTCGGCGAGCACGTGCTGCCGCGGCTCGACGTCACCCGGCCCGCGCCGGCCGTCGCGGTCAACCCGCTGCGGCCGCACCAGGAGCCGCAGCCCGCCGTCCTGAAGTAGCCGCCCGCCGACCGCACCCGATGATCATCGGCTCGTTGCCGTCCGCGGCGGCGTGTCCGCGCGTGTCCCGTGCACGCACCCGGTGGTCGACACGGGCGGACGGCAGCGGCCCCGCGCCGTCCGGTTGCCCCGCGGGGCCGTGATCGACAGGCTCGCCGGGTGCGGATCACGGACACGGCGGACCTCTGGTGGAAGACGGCGGTCGTGTACTGCCTTGACGTCGAGACGTTCATGGACTGGAACGGCGACGGGTGCGGTGACCTCGCGGGCCTGGCCCAGCGGATCGACCACCTCGCCGACCTCGGCGTCACCTGCCTGTGGCTGATGCCCTTCTACCCGACCGCCGAGCGCGACGACGGCTACGACATCACCGACTTCTTCGGCGTCGACCCGCGGCTGGGCACGCACGGCGACCTGGTCGAGGTCATCCGCACGGCCGACGACCGCGGCATCCGGGTGATCGCCGACCTCGTCGTCAACCACACCTCGATCCAGCACCCCTGGTTCCAGCAGGGCCGGCAGAGCCGCGACGCGCCCTTCCACGACTTCTACGTGTGGCGCGACGACGAGCCGCCGGACACCTCCGACCAGGTGGTCTTCCCCGACCAGGAGGACTCGGTCTGGACGCGCAACGAGCCGACGGGGGAGTGGTACCTGCACCGGTTCTACAAGGAGCAGCCCGACCTCGACGTCACCAACCCGCGGGTGCGCGACGAGGTCGCCAAGATCATGGGCTTCTGGCTGCAGCTGGGGCTGTCGGGCTTCCGCGTGGACGCCGTCCCGTTCTTCCTCGAGACCCAGGACGGCGCCGACGCCGAGCACTTCCCCGACCCGCACGAGTACCTGCGCGCGCTGCGCTCGCTGGTCGGCCGGCGCACCGGCAGCGGCGTGCTGCTCGGCGAGGTGAACCTGCCGCACGAGCAGCAGAAGGAGTTCTTCGGCGGCGACGACGGCGACGAGCTGACCATGCTGTTCGACTTCGTCGGCATGCAGGCGATGTACCTGTCGCTGGCCCGCGCCGACGCCGGCCCGCTGGTGCAGGCGCTCACCGGCCGGCCCGAGGTGGACCCCGACAGCCAGTGGGCGACCTTCGTCCGCAACCACGACGAGCTCACCCTCGACAAGCTCTCCGAGGACGAGCGCGAGGAGGTATTCGCCGCCTTCGGCCCGGAGGAGCGGATGCAGGTCTACGGCCGCGGCCTGCGCCGCCGGCTGCCGCCGATGCTCGACGGCGACCCGCGGCGGGTGCGGATGGTCTACAGCCTGCTGTTCTCGCTGCCCGGCACGCCGGTGCTCTTCTACGGCGAGGAGATCGGCATGGGCGAGGACCTCGACGCCGAGGGCCGGCTCGCGGTCCGGACGCCGATGCAGTGGACCGCCGGGCGCAACGGCGGGTTCTCCACCGCCGACGCCGACCGGCTGCCCGGGCCCGTGGTCACCGGCGGCTTCGCCCCGGAGTTCGTCAACGTCGCTGACCAGCGCCGCGACCCCGACTCGCTGCTGTCGTTCGTGAAGCTGCTCATCCGCCGCTACCGCGAGTCGCCGGAGCTGGGCTGGGGCTCGTTCCGGGTGCTCGAGCAGCCGCACCCGGAGGTGCTCGCGCACGTCTGCGAGTGGGACGACGGCACGCTGGTCGCCGTCCACAACCTCGGCCCCGAGCCGCGCGTGGTGCCGCTCGTGCTCGACGGCTGCGACGCCGCGCACCGGCTGGAGGACCTGCTGGTCACCCAGACGACGCCGATCGGCGACGACGGCGCGGTGGAGCTGGCGCTGGAGGGCTACGGGTACCGCTGGCTGCGGGTGGTCGCCGAGGACAGCCGCCGGCTGCTCTGACGCGCCGTCATCCCGGGACGACGGGGCGTGGTCGCGCGCCGCGTCGTCCCGGCGCGGGACCGGCGGGTCCCGCCGCGCCCGGGCGGCCTGCGCGGAGCTGTCGGAGGGGCGTCCTAGCGTCGCGGGCGATGACCGAGCCCGCCGTCCCCGCGCCCACCGCCCCGCCGACCGCCCCCGTGCAGTACCCGCCCGGCGACCCGGGCCCGGGCGGGGCGACCGCGGCCGGCCAGGCGTCCCCCGGAAGCGCCGCCCCTGCCCCCGGCGGCCCTCCGGGAGGACCGGCGGCGGGCGGGCCGGCGGCGGGCGGGCCCGCGCCCGGCGCCGAGGGCGGCGTCCAGCCCACCGGGCCGGTGACCGGGCGGCCGCCGGTGGTCCGGGCCCGCCGGAGCGACCCGCTGACCCGCATGGGCCCGTGGGCGCCGGCGGCCGGGGCGGTCCTCGGCCTGGTGGCCGGGGTGGTCGCCGTCCTGCTGCTCGGCGGGCGGGCCGAGGCGTTCGCCGAGCGCCTGGCGCTGGTGTTCCTCGTCGTCGGGCTGGTGATGCTCGGCGCGGCCGGGGCGCTGCTGGCCGACGAGGTGCGGCTGGTCCGCCGCGGCGCCCGCGAGGCCGCGGTGCGGCCGGCCTGGGTGGAGGCGACCGCGGGGTTGATCAACGGGCTCACCCCGGCCCGCCTGCTGCTCGGCTCCAGCGCGTTCGTGCTCTTCCTCGCCGCCTACACCGCGCGCTAGGGGCGCCTCAGCCCACCGCGTCGGGGTCGCGCAGCGTGGCGGGGTCCAGCCGGCCCTCGACGATGTCGTCGGCGACGTCGTCGACCACCCGCCCGGTGGCGAAGGCGTACGCGCGCAGCACGGCCAGGGTGTCCACCACGTCGAGGCCGAGCGCCACCGTGGCCACACCGGTCGCCTGCCACACGCGGCTGCGGCGGCGGGCGTCGGGGGAGTCCCACCACCGGTGGCCGCCCTCGTCGGCCACCCCGCCGGAGGCGCGCACCAGCTCCTCGGTCAGGCACACGACGACCGCCTCGACGTCGTCGCGCGGGACACCGGTGAGCGTGCCCAGCTCCCGCGCGTAGAGGTCGACGATCACCGTGGGTCCCAGCGGCGGGGCCAGCGGCACCGAGAACACCGCGCGGTAGGGCGTCTCGCCGAGCAGCGCCTCGTGCAGCTCGGGCCAGTTGCGGTGGATGTCCTCGATGTCGAAGACGATGGCGCTGCCGGTGTCGTGGGCGCGCAGGCACGGGCCGTCGCCGGCGGTGAACTGCAGCTGCTCGGCCCGCGAGGTGGTGCGGTCGCTCGCGCCGATCGGCGTCCGCAGCCCGGCGCCCTCGTGGATGCTCAGCGCCGCGCCGTCCACCCGGACCGCCTGCGCCGCCGCCCGGGCCAGCCGGGAGGGCACCATCTCCGGGCCGTCCTCGCCGTCGCCCGGCGGGTCCTGCAGTGCGTCCAGGAACCGCGTCGCCGCGTCACTCGCCGTCACCCGTCCACTCCCGTCGTCCTGGTCGCCGGTCCTCCCGGTGGCCGCTCCCCGGACCTGCGCGTCTCGCGACCCGTGGCCACCTTGGTCCAGCCGCCGCGCGTGCACCACACCTCGGGGCTCATCCGTACGCCTGCACGGCGAGGACGACGGCCAGGCCCAGCCCGGCGAGCGCGATCAGCCGGCGCAGCAGGGTCTGCGGCGCGCGCCGCACGACCCGCGGGCCGAGCCGGCCGCCGGCCAGGCAGCCCAGCGCCAGGGGCAGCGCGGCGCTCCAGGCCACCGGCGCGAGCACCACGAACCCCACGGCGGCCACCGCGTTCGCCGCCCCCAGGACGACGTTCTTGAGCGCGTTGCTGCTCGGCAGGCCCTCGCCGGTGCCCAGCAGCACGAGCGCGAGCAGCAGTACCCCGGCGGCGGCGCCGAAGTAGCCGCCGTAGACCCCGATGACGCCGGTGCCGGCGACCAGCCACCACGGGTCCCGGGCGCCGTGCACCCGGCGGCCCTCCTCGGCCAGCTCGCCCGGCGGCCGCTGCAGCAGGATGGCCAGCGCCGCGCCGCCGATGAGCAGCGGGACCAGCCGCTCGAACGCCTCGGCGGGGGTGAGCAGCAGCAGCGCCGCGCCCGCCACCCCGCCGACCACCCCGGCGGCGGCCAGCGGCAGCAGCCGCCGGCCCTGCCCGGCCAGCTCCGGCCGGGACGCGCTCACCGACCCCACGCTGGTCAGCACCAGGGCGACGGTGTTGGTGACGTTGGCGGTGACCGGCGGCAGCCCGGTGGCCAGCAGCGCCGGGTAGCTCACCAGCGAGGCCAGCCCGGCGATGCTGCCGGCCAGCCCGGCGCCGATCCCGGCGAGGACCAGCAGCAGCCACTCCAGGACGGTCACCGGGCCACCAGCACGCCGATGGCCACGCAGCCGAGGACGACGATCGCCGTCCGCAGGACCGCCGCGGGCAGCCGGCGGCCGTACCGGGCGCCGAGCGCGCCGCCCACCACGGAGCCGCCGGCGACCAGCCCGGCGGCGGCCCAGTCGACCCGGTCGGGCGCGACGACGACGTAGGCCGTCGCCGCGACGGCGTTCACCGCGGCGCTGAGCACGTTCTTGAGCGCGTTCAGGCGCTGCAGCGGCTCCGCGAGCAGCAACCCGAACACCCCCATCTGCAGCACGCCCTGGCTGGCGGCGAAGTAGCCGCCGTAGCTGCCGGTCGCGTAGGCGCCGGCGACCAGGCCGGCCAGCCGCCACCGGTGCGGCGTCGCGCCGTCGGCGGTGCGGCGGGCGGCCAGCCGGCGGGTCAGCAGCGGCTGGACGGCGACCAGCACGACGGCCAGCCCGACCAGCACCGGCACCACCGCCTCGAACGCCGCCGCCGGCAGGTGCAGCAGCAGGACCGCACCGGTCAGCGCGCCCAGCGCCGACGCCGGCAGCAGCCGCAGCACCAGCCCGCGCTGCCCGGCGAGCTCGCGGCGGTAGCCGACCGCCCCGCTCACGTTGCCCGGCACGAGCCCCAGCGTGTTGGACACGCTCGCGGTGACCGGCGGCAGCCCGGTGGCCAGCAGCACCGGGAAGGTCACCAGCGTCCCGGACCCGACGACGGCGTTGATCGCGCCCGCCGCGCCACCGGCGGCGAGCACGGCGAGCACCTCGGCGGGCGTCACGCGTCCTTGCGGCCGGCGTCGACGACGCGCAGCACCAGCTCGCCGGCCTCGTCGGAGGCGGCCAGGTCCACCTCGGCGTCGATGCCCCAGTCGTGGTCACCGGCCGGGTCGTCGAGGATCTGCCGCACCCGCCACACCCCGGGCTCGCCCCGGTCCCACACGAGCAGCGCCGGGCCGCGGGCGTCGGCGCCGGTGCCCACCTCGGCGTGCTCGGCGAAGTAGCCGCGGACCACCTCGCCCCACCGCTCGGCGTCCCAGCCGGAGCCGGCGTCGAGCTCGCCGAGGTCGTACCAGCGGCGCCGCGCCCACAGCTGCACCCGGGCGAACAGCGCGTTGCGGACCATCGCGGTGAACGCCCGCTCGTTGCCGGTGAGCGGCCGGGCCCGCGCCGGGACGGCGACCGGCTCGTCCAGCGGCTGGTCCGGGCTGGTCAGCTGCTCCCACTCGTCGAGGAGGCTGGAGTCCACCTGCCGCACCAGCTCGCCGAGCCACTCGACCACGTCGGTGACCTCCTCGGTGCGCGCGGCCGCGGGCACGCCGGACCGCAGCGCCTTCACCGCGTCGGAGAGGTAGCGCAGCACCGCCCCCTCGGAGCGGGTCAGCCCGTAGGTGGAGACCAGCTCCTTGAACGTCATCGCCCGCTCCCACGTCTCGCGGACGACGGACTTCGGCGAGGGGTGCGCGTCGGCGGCCCACGGGTTGCTGCGCACGTAGACGGCGAAGGCGTGCTCGAGCAGCTCCTCGAGCGGCTTCGGGTAGGTGACGTCCTCGAGCAGCTCGATGCGCTCGTCGTACTCGATGCCCTCGGCCTTCATCTGCGCGACCGCCTCGCCGCGCGCCTTGTTCAGCTGCGCGGCCAGGATCTGCCGCGGGTCGTCGAGGGTGGCCTCCACGACGCTGACGACGTCGAGGGCGAAGGTGTCCGAGGCGGGGTCGAGCAGCTCGATCGCGGCGAGGGCGAACGTCGACAGCGGCTGGTTGAGCGCGAAGTCCGGCGGCAGGTCGACCGTCAGCCGGTGGCGGCGGCCGTCGGGCTCCGGCTCGGGCAGCCGCTCGAGCACGCCGGCCTGCAGCAGCGAGCGGGCGATGCCCACCGCCTCGCGGATGAGCCGCAGCTGCCGCTTGCGCGGCTCGTGGTTGTCGGTGAGCAGCCGGCGCAGCGCCGCGACCGGGTCGCCGGGCCGGTCGACGACGTCGAGCAGCATCGCCGTCGTCACCCGCATGTGGCTGGTCAGCGGCTCGGGGTCGGCGGCGACCAGGCGCTCCATGGTCGACTTCGACCACGGCACCATCCCCTCGGGCGCCTTCTTGCGGACCAGCTTGCGGCGCTTCTTCGGGTCGTCGGCGACCTTGGCGAACTGCCGGAGGTTCTCCACCTCGTGCTCGGGCGCCTGGACGACGACGGTGCCCGCGGTGTCGTAGCCCGCGCGCCCGGCCCGCCCGGCGATCTGGTGGAACTCGCGGGCGTTGAGCAGCCGGGTGCGGCTGCCGTCGTACTTGCTCAGCGCGGAGAACACGACGGTGCGGATGGGCACGTTGATGCCGACGCCGAGGGTGTCGGTGCCGCAGATGACCTTGAGCAGCCCGGCCTGGGCCAGCTGCTCCACCAGCCGCCGGTACTTGGGCAGCATCCCGGCGTGGTGGACGCCGATGCCGTGGCGCACCAGCCGCGACAGCGTCGTCCCGAAGGCCGAGGTGAACCGGAACCCGCCGATCGCGTCGGCGATCGCGGCCTTCTCCTCCTTCGTGCACACGTTGACGCTCATCAGGGCCTGCGCCCGCTCCAGCGCCTGGGCCTGGGTGAAGTGCACGACGTAGACCGGCGCCTGCTTCGTGTCCAGCAGCTCCTGGATGGTCTCGTGCGCCGGCGTCGTCGCGTACCAGTGGTGCAGGGGGACCGGGCGCTCGGCGCTCGCGACCAGCGCGGTGGGCCGGCCGGTGCGGCGGGTGAGGTCCTCGCGCAGCGCGTCGGTGTTGCCCAGCGTGGCGCTCATCAGGAGGAACTGCGCCCGCGGCAGCTCGAGCAGCGGCACCTGCCAGGCCCAGCCGCGGTCGGGGTCGCCGTAGAAGTGGAACTCGTCCATGACGACGAGGCCGATGTCGGCGTCGGCGCCCTCGCGCAGCGCCACGTTGGCGAGCACCTCGGCGGTGCAGGCGATGACCGGCGCGCCGGCGTTGACGCTCGCGTCGCCGGTCAGCATGCCGACGTTGGCCGCGCCGAACACCCCGCACAGCGCGAAGAACTTCTCGCTCACCAGGGCCTTGATCGGCGCGGTGTAGAAGCTGCGGCGTCCGGCCGCCATCGCCGCGTACTGCGCGCCGGTGGCCACCAGGGACTTGCCCGACCCGGTCGGCGTCGCGAGGACGACGTTGGCGCCGCTGACCAGCTCGATCAGCGCCTCCTCCTGGTGCGGGTACAGCGGCGTGCCGCCGTCCTCGGCCCAGGCCGCGAAGGAGGTGAACAGCTCGTCGGGGTCGCTGCCGCGCGCCCGGAGGGCGGTGAGGTCGCCGGGGTCGTCGAGCAGGGGGAGGGGCGCGGTCGCGGTCATCGTGAGGGACAGCGTGCCCGATGCTCCCGGCCTTCCCGGACGCCGGGGCGACGTAACGAAACGGTCACGACTCGCCCGGGGGTGTGTGGCGCGGTTCGCCTCCGTCGATCAAAGTGAACAGAAGGTGAACGGAAGGTGGATGAGACGCATGCTGGAGAAGAACTGCCCCGAGTGCCACTGGGTGACGGTGACCGACGCCGACGGGCGTCGCCGGATCGAGATGCGGTGGGGCTCGCCGCTGCCGGCCGCGCAGGCGCGGCCGCGGCGCGCGGCCTGACGCCGCCCGGGTTCCGCACGGGACCGCACGGGTAGGCGGGTCGGCGAGGGCGGGACGGGGAGCAGACCCGCCCCGCCGGACCCGCCAGCAGGAGGAGCCCCCCGTGTCGTCACCCCGCCCCGAGTCCCAGCCCGAGCAGCAGCAGACCCCGCCGGGGACGCTCGGCGAGATGGAGCCGAAGCCCGACCACGGTGAGGAGACCTACCGCGGGTCGGGCCGGCTGGCCGGCAAGGCCGCGGTCGTCACCGGCGGCGACAGCGGCATCGGCCGTGCCGTCGCGATCGCCTTCGCCCGCGAGGGCGCCGACGTCCTCATCTCCTACCTCTCCGAGCACGAGGACGCCGAGGACACCAAGAAGTACGTCGAGGAGGCCGGCCGCCGGTGCGTGCTGGTGCCCGGTGACCTCTCCGACCGGGCGCACGCCAAGACGATCATCCCGAAGGCCGTCGAGGAGTTCGGCAAGGTCGACGTCCTGGTGAACAACGCCGCCTTCCAGATGTCGCACGACAGCCTGGACGAGGTCTCCGACGAGGAGTGGGACCACACGGTGGCCACCAACCTCACCGCGATGTTCACCCTCTGCAAGGATGTGATCCCGCACATGCCGGCGGGCGGGTCGATCATCAACTCGTCGTCGGTGAACTCCGACATGCCGAGCCCGAGCCTCGCGCCCTACGCCATGACCAAGGCCGGCATCGCGAACTTCACCGCGAGCCTCGCGCAGATGTACGCCGAGAAGGGCATCCGGGCCAACAGCGTCGCGCCCGGGCCGGTCTGGACGCCGCTGATCCCCGCGACCATGCCCGAGGAGAAGGTGGCCAGCTTCGGCCAGCAGGTGCCGATGGGCCGCGCCGGTCAGCCGGCCGAGCTCGCGCCGGTGTACGTGCTGCTGGCCAGCGACGAGGCGTCCTACGTGTCGGGCGCGCGCGTCGCGGTGACCGGCGGCAACCCGATCCTGTAGCGCCGTCCGCGGATGACCAGCTGAGTTCACGCTGACGCGTCCTGGCCCACCGTCGGCGGTGGGCCAGGACGCGGCACTCGGCTCAGCTGATCGTGCGGGCGAGCGCGGCGACGTCGGCCGGGCGCACCCGGCAGCAGCCGCCGACCAGCCGCGCGCCGGCGGCCACCCACGCCGCGGCGTCGCCGGGGTCGATGCCGCCGGCGCCCGTCCAGCGCCGGGCCGCGGCGTCCCACCCCTCGCCGCTGTTCGGGTAGGCGACCAGCGGCACCCCGGCGGCCGCCGCGGCCGCCAGCGCCGGCAGCACCCCGGCCGGGTCGGTGCAGTTGACGCCGACGGCGACCACCCCGGGCACGCCGCGCGCCATCGCGAACACCTCCGCCGCGCGCTCGCCGCGCCGGGTGCGCACCACGCCGCCGGCGTCCACGACGGTGGTCAGCGACAGCCACAGCGGCAGGCCCAGCGAGGTCGCCTCGGCCAGCACCGCCTCCACCTCCGCGGAGGCCGGCAGCGTCTCGCACGCGAGCACGTCGGCGCCGGCGTCGGCGAGCGCGGCCATCCGGGGCCGGTGGAACGCACGCAGCCGGTCGACGCCGACCTCGGCCACGTACGCGCCGGTGTACTCCGAGCCGTCGGCCAGCGCGGCGCCGTACGGCCCCACCGACCCGGCCACCCACGCGCCCGGCGCCCCCTCGCGGGCCAGCGCCACCGAGCGGGCGACCAGGGCCAGCGCCTCGTCCCGGTCCACGCCGACCGCGGCGAACCCCTCGACGGTCGCCTGGTAGCTCGCCGTCGTCGCCACCTGCGCCCCGGCGGCGGCGAAGGCGGCGTGCGCGGCGACGACGGCGCCCGGGTCGTCGCGCAGCAGCCGCGCCGACCACAGCACCGAGGCGACGTCGTGCCCGCGGGCCTCGAGCTCGGTGGACAGGCCGCCGTCGAGCAGGACCGGGCCGGCGGCGAGCGCGGCGGGCAGGGAGGTCACCGCCCCATCGTCCTCAGGAGGGCCGGTACGGCGGCGCCACGCCCCAGCCCCACCGCGGCACCGGGGCGTGCTCGACGACGGCGGCGCCGTCCTGCGAGTTGGCCAGCGCCAGCCGGGTGCCCCACTCGACGTAGCCGACGAAGGCCGCGCGGAACTCGGGGTCGTCGGGCAGGCCGGCGTCGTCGGCGGCGCGGCTCATCAGCGTGGCGAACCGGAAGCGCTGCTCGGGCACCAGCCCCAGCCCGCGGTGGTGGGCGAGCATCCGCTCGTAGCCGCCGAGCTGCTCGGTGTAGAGCGGCGGGCCGCCGAACACCTCGCACCACCAGGCGGTGACGTGCGCGCGGTGCGCCTCGGACACGCCGCCGGGGAACAGCGGGCCGAGCAGGTCGTCCCGCTCGACCCGGTCGTGGAACGCGTCGATCAGGCGCCGGGAGGTCGGGGCGCCGCCGGCCCACTCGTAGAGCGTGGGTGGCACGCCGGCCAGCGCACCACGGCCCCCGGCGGCGAGGAAGGACTCAGCGCGCGAGGCGGTAGTGGGACAGGACGACGCCGGTCGTCGTCGGCACCGACTCGACCAGCTCCCAGCGCAGGCGCGCCCCGGCCGGGAACAGGGTGCGGCCGCTGCCCAGGGCGACCGGCGCGACGGCGAGCCACGCGTCGTCGACCAGGCCCGCCGGGAGCAGGGTGGCCAGCAGGTCGGGGCTGCCGAGCACGGTGAGGTCGGTGTCGACGGCGGCCTTCAGCTCGGCGACGGTCGCGGCGGCGCCGCCGGCGAGGACCGTGGTGTGCGCCCACGTCGGCGCGTAGACCGGGTCCCGGGTGACGACGTACTTCTGCTTCGCGTCGAGCACCGGGCCGAACGGGTTGTCGGTGGTGCCCGCCCACGCGCCCTGCATCGACTCGAAGGTGCGCCGGCCGAACAGCAGAGCGCCCTCGCGCGCCATGCCGCGGCCCATGACCTCGCCGAGGACGCCGTCGGGGTAGGGCGCGAACCAGCCGCCGTGGGCGAACCCGCCGCGGGTGTCCTCGTCCGGTGCGGCCGGCGCCTGGACGACGCCGTCCAGGCTGACGTTCTCGACGATGCTGATCGTGCCCACGGCTCCTCCTCGGGTACGTCGCTACGGATTCAGTAGTAGCGACTACGTCTGACAGAGCGCAAGGGGTAGCCTCGACCGCGTGCCGGACCGCCGCCGCTACGACGACCCGTGCGGGGTCGCCCGAGCGCTCGACGTCGTGGGGGAGCGCTGGGCGCTGCTCGTCGTCCGCGAGCTGCTGCTCGGTCCGAAGCGCTACACCGACCTCGCGCGCGGGCTGCCCGGCAGCAGCCCGACCGTGCTGAGCCAGCGGCTGCGCGACCTGGAGGCGGCCGGGGTCGTCACGCGGCCGGTCGCCGGGCCGCCGGTGGGCGGGCGGGTCTACGCCCTCACGCCGCGCGGGCGCGAGCTCGAGGACGTGCTGCTGGCGCTCGGCCGGTGGGGCTCGCGCACGGTGCAGACCTCGGCCGGGGACCTGGGCACCGACGCGTTCGTGCTCGCGCTGCGCACCGTCGCCGACCCCGCCCGGCTGGCCGGCTGGTCGGCGCGGGTGGAGCTCGCGGTCGACGACCCCGCCGCGCCCGACCGGGTCGCGCTCACCGTCGCCGACGGCCGGCTGTCGGCCGTCCGGGGCGGCACCGACGCGCCCGACGCCGTCCTGGCCGGCGCGCCGGCGGTGCTCCGCCCGGTCGCCTTCGGCCGCCGGTCCCTCGACGACGCCCTGGCCGCCGGGGACCTGCGCGTCGACGGCGACGTCGGCGTCGTGCGCCGGCTGCTGGGCGCGCTCGTCCCGCCGGTCCCTGCCTGACCTCCGCGATCACGGACCTCGCGGGGGGACACGCCGGGCGCCGTCGGCGTGTCCCCACGGCGGGGCCGTGATCGCGGGCCACCGGGGCGTCGGTGAGACTGGGCAGGTGCCCGGCAGCGACGACACCAGCGGCGACCTCCCGGTCACCGGCTCCCTCGTCGTCCCCGCCGCGGCGCTGGGCTGGCGCTTCTCGCGGTCCTCGGGACCGGGCGGGCAGGGCGTCAACACCGCCGACTCCCGCGTCGAGTTGTCCGTTGCGCCGCTGGAGCTGCCCGGGCTGACCGACGCGCAGCGGCAGCGGCTGGCCGAGCGGCTCGGCTCGCGGCTGGCGGGCGGCGTCCTGACCATCACGGCGAGCGAGCACCGCCAGCAGCTGCGCAACCGGGCCGCCGCGCGCGAGCGGCTGGCCGCGGTGCTGCGCGCCGCCCTGGCCGCGCCGCCCCCGCCGCGCCGGCGCACGAAGCCGACCCGCGGCTCGCAGGAGCGGCGGATCGCGGAGAAGAAGCGGCGCGGCGAGCTCAAGCGCCGCCGCGGCAGCTGGGACTAGGCGCTCACAGCTCCGGCATCGGGACGCCCGGCGGCCGGACCGCCACCCACAGCGGCAGCTGCCCGTCGGCCGAGCGGGTCGCCGTCGTCACCTCGAAGCCCAACCCGCGGGCGAAGCGCACCACCGCCCAGGCGGGGGCGACCAGCGCGGCGGGGACGCCGTCGGCGTCGCAGCGGGCCAGCACGGGCGCGAGCACCGCGCCGCCGAGGCCGCGACGGCGGGAGCGCGGCCGGGTGCCCAGCGCGCGCAGCCGCCAGTGCGGGCCCTCGGGCAGCGCGGCGGCGAGCTCGGCCTCGGTGCGGGCGACGGCGTCGGCGCGGTCGGCGTGCAGCCGCGGCACCTCCCGCTCCAGCGCCGCGCGGACGTCGGCCGGCAGCGGGGTCGCGGCCCCGGCGGGGGCGTCCCAGGAGGCGACGGCGTCGACGTCCTCACTGACCCAGGTGGTGCCGGTGGCGACCCCGCGGTGCCCGGCGTCCAGCTCGGCCAGCCGGGTGAGCCGCTGCGTGCGCCCGTCCAGCGGCAGCGCCCAGCGCACCCACCGCGACTCGGCCAGCGCCACGGTGAGGGTGGCGGCGATCCGCGGCACGTCGCGCGGCTCGGCCGCCCGGACCACCGGGACGCCGACGTGGACCGTCGGCCCGGGTTCGCTCATGCCAGCCATGACACCACGGCGCGCGCACGGCCCGGACACGACCGTGGGGCCGGCCCCGGGACGGGACCGGCCCCACGGGGCGCGTGTCGGACTCACACGTCGAAGCCGGCGCGGTCGACCTTGCGGTGGTAGCGGGTACCGAGCTTGCCGCCCAGGATCGCGCCGAGCAGCGTGACCAGGAGCGCGGCGATGCCGGCGACGATCCCGGCGGTGGTCAGGGTGTCCCCGCTGATCGGGATGCTGGGCAGGTTCAGCCGCGAGAGCACGTCGTACTCCGAGCCGAGCACCGCGCCGAGGGCGGCGACGGCGACGACGACCAGCAGGCCGATCACCCACACGGCGATGCCCTGCCGGACCCCGTCGAACCGGGCCATGCGCCCGGCGACGTAGCCGCCGGCGAGATAGGCCAGGAACAGCACGACCAGCAGCGTGATGCCGCCGATGACGCCGATGGTGTCGGCCTGTGCAGTGGCCTGGTTGGTGGCCTGGTCGGCGCTGGACACCTGGGTCAGGCCGAAGGCGACGCCGGCGGCGGACAGCAGGGCCAGCAGGATCACGGCCAGACCGTTGGCGGACAGCCAGCCGAAGAAGGCCGCTCCCCACTTGATGCCGCCGAAGCGCTCGTGCTGCGCGTCGACGGCGTCACGGGCCTTGCCGCGGGTGGCCGACGCACCGACCGAACCGGAGGTGGCGTCGCCGCCGACAGAGGAGCTCATGGTGCCTTCCTGAGGGGATCGGGGAGTGCGGGTGCGGACCGGCCGACGGGCCGGCCGGTCCGCGGTGGGGTCAGCGGCGACGGGTCGTCGGGTCGACGTCGCCGTCGACCTCGATCTGCTCCTTGCGCACCTGCTCGGTGACCTGCTGCTGCTCGGTCACCGTCTGGGTGTCGAGGCGGACGCGCTCGACCGGCGTGGCCTCCTTGGACACCACGGGGCGCTCGGCGTGCAGGACGACCTCGTGCTCCTCCTCGGAGATGGCCGGCCCGTCCATCGCGTTGCCGATGTTGGCGTCGGTGATGGGCTCGCGCTCGACCCGGACCTCCTCGTGGGAGACGGGGACGGTCTGGCTCACGTTCTCCGTGACGACGTACTTCCGCAGCCGCGCCCTGCCGGCCTCGACGCGCTGGGTGCCCACGTTGAGGTGCTCCTCGGAGCGGGTCATGGCGTTGTCGGTCGTCGGGCCCGAGGTGTCGCGGCCGACGACGCCCTCCCGGCCGCTGAGGTCGGCGCGGCCACCGGTCGTCGTCCCGGTCGTCGTCCCGGCCGTCATCGCCTGACCGGTCGCGGTGCCCGAGGTGCCCAGGCCGTAGTAGCGGTAGAGCTCCTGCTCCTCCTGCGGCGACAGGTGGCCGGCGGAGACGTCGACGTGCGGGGCGCCCTTGACCTTCGCCTTGTCGTAGGGGACGCGCAGCTCGCCGCCGGAGACCGTGGCGTCGGCCAGGGGGACGAAGGCCTCCTTGGTGCCGAACAGGCCGGTGCGGACGGTCGCCCACTCGGGACGGCCGGTCTCGTCGTCGAGGAAGACCTCGCCGACGCTGCCGTGCTTGCCGTCGGGGCCGACGGCGGTGCTGCCGATGACGTCGCTGATCTGCCGGTCGTCGATCACGTGCGCTCCTCGCGGAAGGGGGTGGGGGATCGGCCGGCTCCCTCACGCGGCGGAGTGCCCGGGGTCAGCTGGCCACTCCGGGGGTGCCCCGCGGTTTACGACGTAAACCCTCTTCGGCTCACTCCCCGGGGACGCGCCCCTCCCGCCGGAGGGACTCCAGGCGGCCGAGCAGGTTCTCGAGGGCCTCCTCGAACTCGGCGGCCGACTCGTCCCGCGACAGCAGCCCCTCCAGCTCGGTGACGAGCGGGTACTGCGAGAGGTCGGTCCCGGTGCCGGGGACGCCCCCCGGTGCGTCCTCGGGGCTGATCTGCACGCCCTTCTGCGACACCTCGAGCAGCAGGTGTCCGAGCAGGAAGCTCGAGTAGGCCCGGTACGCGGCGACCGCCGCCTCGGCGCCGAAGCCGCTGTCGGTCATCGCGGTGAGGAAGGACTCGACCCAGCGCAGGCTGCGCAGCGGCGGGCGGACCCAGGGGGCCTCCGGCGGCCGGGTGGCCACCAGGGGGAAGACCTCGGGGTGCGCGAGGGCGATCCGCCGGACGCCATGGGCCAGCCGCTGCAGGAAGTCCTGCCACCCGCCGGCGGCGCGTATGTGCACGTCGGGATCGCCGTACAGCTCGTCGATGACGGTCTCGACGACGCCGTCGAGCAGCTGCTCGCGTCCGGGCACGTACCGGTAGAGCGCCATGGCCTCCACCCCGAGGAAGGCGCCGAGCCGCCGCATCGTGAGGGCGGCCAGACCGTGCCGGTCGATGAACTCGACGGCCGCGCCCAGGATGCGGCGGCGGTCGAGGGAGGCCCGCCCGGTGCCGGGGGGGCCGGCGGGGAGGACGGCCGCGGCGCCGCCACGGGCCTCCGGCGAGTCGGGGTCGGGACGGTGCATCGGGACGGTGTCGTCGGTCCGCGCCACGTCTGCCTCCCGGTTCCTCGTCGGACCCTGCATACCACCGTCGCCGCACCGGACCCCCTGCCCGCCCGTGAGGTCTCCGGAACGCAGCCTTGACGTCGTCGTGGCCGCGGGGAAACCGCCGCACCCGACGCTCGGAGCCGTGTCCGCAGCCCTCCCGTCCGGCGCCGCCGCACCGGCCGGCCCCCGCACGCGGACCACCGCGACGCACTGTCCCTACTGCTCGCTGCAGTGCGGCACGGCGGTCACCGCCGGCGATCGTCCCGCGACGCTCGTACCCCTCGACTTCCCGACCAACCGGGGCGGGCTGTGCAGCAAGGGCTGGTCGGCGACCGAGCTGCTCGACCACCCCGAGCGGCTGACCCGCCCGCTGGTCCGCGCGGTGCCCGGCGACCGCACCAGCCCGCTGGTCGAGTCCACCTGGGACGAGGCGCTCGACCGCGTCGTCGCCGCGATCGGGCGCACCCAGGCCCGGTACGGCCGCGACGCCGTCGGCTGCTTCGGCGGCGGGTCGCTGACCAACGAGCAGGCCTACCAGCTCGGCAAGTTCGCCCGGGTGGCGCTGCGCACCAGCGCCATCGACTACAACGGGCGCTTCTGCATGTCCTCGGCGGTCGCCGCGGCCACCCGCGCGTTCGGTGTCGACCGCGGGCTGCCGTTCCCGCTGGCCGACGTCGCCGACGCCGAGGTCGTGGTCCTGGTGGGCAGCAACCCGGCCGACACCATGCCGCCGGCGATGCAGCACCTGGACGCCGGCCGCGAGCGCGGCGCGCTGCACGTCGTCGTCGACCCCCGCCGGACGGCGACCGCCCGCCGCCCCGGGTTGCACCTGCAGCCGCTGCCCGGCACCGACCTGGCGCTCGCCAACGGGCTGCTGCACGTGGCGATCGCCGAGGGGCTGGTCGACGAGGCGTACGTGGCCGCGCGCACCACCGGCTTCGACGCGGTGCGCGCCGCGGTGCGCAGCTACTGGCCCGACCGGGTCGAGCGGCTCACCGGCGTGCCGGTGGAGCAGCAGCGGCGCACCGTGACCGCGCTCGCCCGGGCGGAGCGGGCGATGGTGCTCACCGCGCGCGGCGTCGAGCAGCACAGCGCGGGCACCGACACCGCGACCGCGTGGCTCAACCTGGCGCTCGCCCTCGGGCTGCCCGGCCGGCCCGGCAGCGGCTGGGGCACCCTCACCGGCCAGGGCAACGGGCAGGGCGGCCGCGAGCACGGGCAGAAGGCCGACCAGCTGCCCGGCTACCGCAGGCTCGCCGACCCGGCCGACCGCGCGCACGTCGCCGCCGTCTGGGGCGTCGACCCCGACGACCTGCCGGTGCCCGGCCGCAGCGCCTTCGAGCTGCTCGACGCGCTCGGCACCGACGGCGGCGTGCGCACCCTGCTCGTGCTCGCCTCCAACGTCGCCGTCTCCGCGCCCGACGCCCGCCGGGTGGTCAGCCGGCTCGGCGACCTGGACTTCCTCGCCGTCAGCGACTTCTTCCTCTCCGAGACCGCCGAGCTGGCCGACGTCGTGCTGCCCAGCGCGATGTGGGCCGAGGAGTCCGGGACGATGACCAACCTCGAGGGCCGGGTCATCCGCCGGCGGCGCGCGCTCGACCCGCCCGAGGGCGTCCGCGACGACCTGGCACTGCTCGCCGAGCTGGCGGAGCGGCTGGGCGCGCGCGGCTTCTCCGCCGACCCGGAGACCGTCTTCGCCGAGCTCGGCCGGGCCAGCGCCGGGGGAGCGGCCGACTACTCGGGCATCACCTACGACCGCATCGACGCCGAGCAGGGCGTGTTCTGGCCCTGTCCAGACCCGGCGCATCCCGGCACGCCGCGGCTGTTCACCGAGCGGTTCGCCACCCCTGACGGCCGCGCCCGGTTCGTGCCGGTGCACCACACCGGCGCGCGCGAGCAGCCCGACGCCGAGTACCCGTACGTGCTCACCACCGGCCGGGTGCTCGCCCACTACCAGTCGGGCACCCAGACCCGGCGCACGCGCAGCCTGCAGCTGGTCGCCCCGGCCCCGCGGGCGGAGCTGCACCCCGACCTCGCCCGCCGGCTGGGGATCGCGCACGACGACGTCGTCGAGCTGGCCACCCGCCGCGGCCGCGCCCGCTTCACCGCCACGGTCACCGACGCCATCCGCCCGGACACAGTCTTCGTGCCCTTCCACTGGGGCGGCGGGTCCAGCGCCAACGCGCTCACCGACCCCGCGCTCGACCCGGTCAGCCGGATGCCCGCCTTCAAGGCGTGCGCGGTCGCCGTCACCCGCGTCGGCGGCCCCGCCGAGCGGCCGCTCGCCCCCGACGCCGCGACCCAGCCCGCGCCGCGGCCGCACACCCGCCCCGTCCCGCCCGTACCACGGCCCCCGACCCGGAGGAGGACCCCCGGCGTGAAGAGCACCCCGAGATTCCTGCAAGGCGTCTTCCCGCTGACCGGGGAGGGGCTGGCGAAACCCGGCCCGGTCGACCCGGCGCTGCGCTACCAGGTGCCCGCCGGCGCCACCGCGCAGGCGCTGTACTTCCGCGGCGGCAACTCCACCGGCGAGCTGGTCTACGTGCTGCTGCTGCGCGACGGGGAGCCGGTGCGGTGGTTCCCGATCGGCGCCAAGGGCGACGTGCACGTGCCGCTGCGGGTGGTCGAGGACCTGCCCGGCGGCTGCGTCGTCGAGCTGCACGCCGCCGCGCCCGAGGGCGTCACCGGCGACCTCGTCGTCGACCTGGGCCTGGTGGAGGTCTGATGACGACGGTCCTGGGCGGTCGCCCCGAGGGACTGACCACGATCGCGCTGGACGACGACCTCGACGCCCGCGCGCGGCTGGTCGTCGTCGGCAACGGCATGGCCGGCGCCCGGTTCGTCGAGGAGGTGCTCGAGCGCGGCGGCGGCGAGCAGTTCCGGATCACCGTGTTCGGCGACGAGCCGCACGGCAACTACAACCGGATCCTGCTCAGCCCGGTCCTGGCCGGGGAGACGTCCGAGGACGACATCGTCCTCAACAGCCACGACTGGTACGCCGACAACGGCGTCACGCTGCGCGCCGGCGTCCGGGTGGAGCGGGTCGACACCGCCGCCAAGGTCGTCTACGCCGCCGACGGGACCAGCACCGCCTACGACCACCTGGTGCTGGCCACCGGCAGCTACAGCTTCGTCCCGCCGATGACCGGCGTCCGGCGCGACGACGGCAGCCTGCTGCCCGGCGTGTACGGCTTCCGCACCATCGACGAGACCCGCGCGATGCTCGCCGCCACCGGCCGCTGCCGGAAGGCGGTGGTCATGGGCGGCGGGCTGCTCGGGCTGGAGGCCGCCCGCGCGCTGCAGGGCCACGGCCTCGAGGTCGACCTCGTGCACGCGATGCCGTGGCTGATGAACGCCCAGCTCTCCCGGGAGGCCGGCGCCGTCCTCGAGCGCAGCGTCGCGTCGCTCGGCATCACCGTCCACCTCGACGTGCTGGCCACCGAGGTGCTCGGCGACGACGCCGTCGAGGGCGTGCGGCTGAAGGACGGCCGGCGGATCGACTGCGACCTGCTCGTCGTCGCCGCCGGCGTCCGCCCGCACACCGACGTCGCCGTCCGCTCGGGGCTGGAGGTGGAGCGCGGCATCGTCGTCGACGACCAGCTGCGCACCGACGACCCCGACGTCTACGCCATCGGCGAGTGCGCGCAGCACCGCGGCTCGGTCTACGGGCTGGTCGCCCCCGCCTGGGAGCACGCGCGGGTGCTCGCCGACGTGCTCACCGGCACCGACCCGGACGCCGAGTACCACGGCAGCCGGACGGCGACCAAGCTCAAGGTCGCCGGGGTCGACGTCGCCACGATGGGCGTGAGCACCCCCGAGCGCGACTCCGACGAGCTCCTCGTGATCTCCGAGCCCCGGCGCGGCGTGCACCTGTCCGTCGTCGTCCGCGACGACCGGCTGGTCGGCGCCACGCTGCTCGGCGACACCCGCAAGGTCGCCTACCTCACCCAGGCGTTCGACCGCGGCAGCGCGCTGCCCGCGGAGCGCATCCGGCTGCTGGTCGACCTCTCCGACGGTGCGGAGGAGGTCGGCGTCGCGGAGATGCCGGCCGACTCCCAGGTCTGCAACTGCAACGGCGTGACCAAGGGCGCGATCTGCGGGGCGGTCGCCGACGGCTGCGGCAGCGTCGGGGCGGTCATGGACCGCACCCGCGCCGGCAAGGGCTGCGGCTCGTGCAAGGCGCTGGTGAGGCAGGTGGTGGAGTGGGCCGCCGACGGCGACGTCGCCGAGGACCCGGCCGCCTCGTACTACGTGCCGGGCGTCCCGCTGGCCAAGCCCGACCTCGTGGCCGCGATCCGCGAGCGGGACCTGCGCAGCGTCTCGGCCGTCTTCGCGGCGCTCGCCCCCGGCGGCAAGGAGGACGCCCGCTCGAAGATGGGCCTGACCTCGCTGCTCAAGACGGTGTGGGGCAGCGACTTCGTCCGGGAGAAGGACGCCGAGTTCGTCAACGACCGGGTGCACGCCAACATCCAGCGCGACGGCACCTTCTCCGTCGTCCCGCAGATGAAGGGCGGGGTGACGACGCCGGCCCAGCTGCGCCGCATCGCCGACGTCGCCGAGAAGTACGAGGTGCCGATGGTCAAGGTGACCGGCGGGCAGCGGATCGACCTGCTCGGGGTCCGCAAGGAGGACCTGCCGGCGATGTGGGCCGACCTGGGCATGCCGTCCGGGTACGCCTACGGCAAGAGCATGCGCACGGTGAAGACCTGCGTGGGCAGCGACTTCTGCCGATTCGGCCTCGGGGACTCCACGCAGCTCGGCATCGACCTGGAGACCCGGCTGCAGGGCATCGAGAGCCCCGCGAAGATCAAGATGGCCGTCGTCGGCTGCCCGCGGAACTGCGCCGAGGCGTACGTGAAGGACGTCGGCGTCGTCGCGGTCGGGAGCGGCCGCTGGGAGGTGTACGTCGGCGGGGCCGCCGGGGCCACGGTGCGCAAGGGCGACCTGCTGGCCACCGTCGACTCCCCGGAGGCGGTCATGACGCTGGTCGGCCGGTTCGTGCAGTACTACCGGGAGAACGCCAACTGGCTGGAGCGGACCTACGACTTCGTGCCGCGGGTCGGGCTGGAGCGGGTCCGGGCGGTGGTCGTCGACGACGCCGACGGGATCGGCGCCGACCTCGACGCCGGCCTGCAGCGCTCGGTCGACGCCTACACCGACCCGTGGGGGCAGGACGGTCCCGAGCCGGCCACGCCCGGGCAGTTCCGGCCCGCGCTGCCGCTGGTCGCGCTGCCGCAGGTGCCGGTCCGGTGAGCGTCGTCGACACCCGGCCGGCCGCTCCCGCCGGCGTCCGGGCGTACACGGTCGGCCTCGCCGGGGACGTGCCGCCGGGGGAGGGGCGGGCGTTCGTCGCCGGGGACGCCCAGGTCGCCGTCTTCCGGCTGCGCGACGGGTCGCTGCACGCCACCCAGGCGGCCTGCCCGCACGCCGGCGGCCCGCTCGCCGACGGGCAGACCGACCCGGACGTGCTCGTCTGCCCGCTGCACCTGTACGGGTTCCGGTGGGCCGACGGCGCCTCGACCGGCGGCGACGTCGGCCCGGTGCGCGTCTACCCGGTCCGCGAGGTGGACGGGATGCTCGTCGTCGACGTCTGACCCCGCCGGGTGTGCACGCAGCGCGGTCCCGGGGTCCTCCGGGTCGCGCTGCGTGCACGCACCGCTCAGTCCTCGATGACGTCGAGGCCCTGCTCGCGCAGCCGCGCCAGGGAGGCGAGCATCCCCTCCACCACCTCGGGGGCGTGCCCCTCCCAGTCCGCCACCTCGCCGATGACGCGCAGCGGGGAACGCGTCCGGTAGGACCGGGTGGGGTTGCCGGGGAACCGCTTGTCGGTGACGTTCGGGTCGTCCTCGAAGGGGCCCAGCGGCTCCACGACGTAGACGTGTCCCCGGTGCCCGTCCCCGGCCAGCGCCGTCGCCAGCTCCGCTCCCCAGGCGGCGGTGTCGACCAGCGCCGTGAAGTACACGTGGTCCATCACCCGGCCGGCCTGGAAGTTCGAGCCGCGGCCGGGGACCAGCTCGTCGCCGACGGCGAGCGTCGCCCGCGTCCCGTGGAAGAAGGGCCCGGGGACGTCCCCGCAGTTCTCGGAGGTGACGGGGACGCGCGGCGGCTGCTCCATCCCGGCGATGATGCCCTCACGGGTGCATGCGGGCGCCCTTCGTGACCTTGTCGACGGCGTTGCGCGGTCCGTGCACGGCGATCCCGACCAGGTCGAGGTCGGCGCCGGCGACCGCGCGGACCGCGGCCCGGTTCTCGGCGTCGCCGCCGGTGGCGAACAGGTCCGCGGTGAACAGCGAGGTCGGCAGTCCCCGCTCGAGCGCCCGCGTCCGGGCCCGGGCGAGCAGCTCCCCGGGCCCGGTGAGGACCAGCACCGGCTGGCGGAACATCGCGAGGTACCGGGTGCCGTCGGCGTCCTCGTAGGGCCGGCCGACCAGCTCCGGCACCGCGGCGGCGACCGCGCTCGCCAGGAACGCGGTCACGTTGAGCTCCTGCCACGGCAGCAGGCCCTCCCGCAGCAGGACGGCGATCTTGGTGGGCCACGGCGGGCCGGCGTCACCGGTCTCCTCGACGTCCACCGTCTCCCCGAGGGGCAGCGTCTCCATGCCCCGCAGCGTCGCCCCGGCCGGTGGTCCCGCTCTTGTACGTTCCTGACGTGACGGCCGAGGTGGTCGCCTGGCGGCCTCCGGTCCCGGGCCTGACCGAGGTGCTCCACGCCCGGTTCACCGACCACGTCTACCCGCCGCACACCCACGACGCCTGGACGCTGCTGCTCGTGGACGACGGCGCCGTCCGTTACGACCTGGACCGGCACGCGCACGGCGCCTCCCCGGCCGCGGTCACCCTGCTGCCGCCCGGCGTGCCGCACGACGGGCGGTCGCAGTCCCCCGGCGGCTTCCGCAAGCGGGTGCTCTACCTGGAGCCGGCGACCCTGGGCGAGCAGCGCGTCGGCACCGCCGTCGACCACCCCGCCTACGCCGACCCCGTGCTGCGCGACCGCGTCTCCCGGCTGCACGCCGCGCTCGCCCCGCACCCCGAGGCACTGGAGGCGGAGAGCCGGCTGGCGTTCGTGCTCGAGCGGCTGCGCCGGCACCTCGACCGCGCCGTCGTCGCGGCCCCGTCCGTGCGGGACGACCCGCTCGCCGACCGGCTGCGCGACCTGCTCGACGCCCGGCTTCCCGACGGGGTGTCCCTGGAGGCGACGGCGGCCCGGTGGGGCGTGCACCCGACGCACCTGGTCCGCGCGTTCACCCGCCGGCACGGGCTGCCGCCGCACCGGTACCTGACCGGCCGGCGGGTCGACCGCGCCCGGCGGCTGCTGCTCGACGGGCTGCCCCCGGCGGAGGTGGCGACGGCGGTCGGCTTCTTCGACCAGGCGCACCTGACCCGGCACTTCCGCCGGATGCTGGCGACGACGCCCGCCGCCTACGCCCGCCCGGCCTGACCGCTCAGGGGGCCGGGACGACGACGGTGGCCGCCATCGGCCCGCCGCACTCCTCGCTGCCGCCGACCCGCACCCAGTCCAGGTCGGCGCCGACCTCGGCGAGCGTGCCGCCGTCGGCCGCGAGCACGGTGACGGTCGCGGCGTCCGGCGTCTCCGTCTCCGTCGGCACGCCGGCCGTCGTCCCGGTCAGCGGCGCGGTGACCTCGCGCCGCGACTCGGGGTCCCGGTCCGGGCGGACGACCTGCCCGCACGAGGGCTCGCAGACCACCCGCACCGACGCCGGCGCCGGCCCCGGCCAGTCGCCGGTGAGCTGCACCCGCACCGCGTTGACCCACCCGATCGCCGGGCAGACGACCTCGCCCGGGCCGCCGGAGCCGGCCGCGCAGCCGGCCGCCAGCCCGGCCGCGAGCAGGACCCGTCCCGAGGGGACCGGCCGCCGCGGCCGGCGCGGGGCGGTCCGGCGGTCCCGCGCCTCCTCGGCCGGCTGCCGGGCGGCGACGACGGAGGCGGGCTCGGTGGTCACGTCAGTCCCAGCCGTGGGTCGCGGCGAGCCGCTCGAGGCCGTCGAAGCCGAGCTCCTCGGCGGGGGCCAGCGCGGTGCCGTCGGCCGCCAGGTACAGGACCTCGGCGGCGTCGCCCGGCACGGCGGCGACCCGGTCCCGCAGCGGCACGTCCGCGCCGTCCACCCGCGCGGTCGCCGCACCCGGCGGCCCGACCAGCACCGCGCCGTCGTCCTCGGGGCACCGCAGCACGAACCCGCGGCCGGTCACCGGTGCGCCGGCGGGCAGCAGGTCGGTGGCGCACCACGTGCTCGCGGCGGCACCGGTCCCCGCGCTCTCGGTGAGCGTCGCCTCCAGGTAGACCGCGCCCGAGGGCAGGGTCGCGGCGAGCAGCCGCAGCGTCCCTGGGGCATCCCCGCCCGGCAGGCTCCCGGACCAGACGACGTCGAGGGTGACCTCCTCCGGCCGCAGCCCCGTGACCACGAAGACGTGGTCGACCGCCCCGGCCAGGACGGGGTCCGTGCCCACCCCGAGCGCCGGGCTGGGCCGCGCCGGGTCCTCCGGCCGCCAGGCCATCGGCATCGCGGTGACGACCGTCGCGCCGCCGCGGGCCACCCGGTAGCGCAGCGCCTCGTCGTAGGAGCCGGTCGCCGGGTCCAGCGCCAGCGCGGCGACGCCGTCGGGCGCGTCGACCGGGACGAAGTCGCGGCCCACCGTGCCGTCGGCGGCCACCTCCGGGCGCCGGGACACCTCGACGACGTCCCCGGGCGCGGCGACCACGAGCAGGGCGCCGGTGCTCGCGTCCGACAGCGCCACCGGCCGCCCGGCGGCGAGGCCGGACACCGACCCGGCCCGCTGCAGCTGCTCCGGGGCCGCGCCCTCCGGGCCGGTGAACCAGACGGCGGCCAGCGTGCCGGCGGCCGTGGGGTCGGCGGGGTCGGCGGGGCGGTTCGCGGCCATCGCCGGGTCCTCGCCGGCGACCAGCACCCACCGCCGGCCGGCGGCGTCCCCGGCGTAGACGACGCGGCGGGCCTCCGGCGGGGAGTCGGGGGCGTGGTCGCCCGGGCTGTCGGTCCACGGCAGCGCCCGCACGGCCTCGAGGAACGCGGCGTCGCCGGCCAGCGAGCCGCGGGCCGGGCCGGTGAGGACGTCGGCGGAGGCGGCGACCGGGCCGGGCGCGGCCACGCCGACCGCGGGCACCGCCTCGTCGCCCGGCTCCCGCAGCGCGACCGGGACGGCGACCACCACGGCCGCCACCGCCGCGGCCACCGCGGTGAGCCCGATGGTCTGCCGGCGCCGCGCCCGGTGCCGGGTCACCACGGCCCGGGCCAGGTCCTCCCGTGGCGGGGGAGCGGTGTGCTCGGCCAGCCGGGTCAGCCGGTCGGTCAGGTCGTCCATCAGGAGTCCTCCCCGCTCACGAGGACCGGCGGCGCCAGCAGCGCGCGCAGGCGGGCCAGCCCCCGGGTGGTGTGGGTGTTCACCGCGCTGGCCGAGCAGCCCATCGCCTCGGCGGCCTGCTGCTCGGAGAGGTCGGCGTAGTAGCGCAGGACGACGGCGGCGCGCATCCGCGGCGGCAGCGAGCGCAGCGCGGCGCGCAGCTCCTCGTCGTCCTCGCGCGGCTGCGCCGGGTCGGCGCGGTCGGGCAGCGTCTCGACCACCTGCTCGGTGCTCGCGAGCCGGCGCCGCCAGCTGGTGTGGGTGGTGACGACCACCCGGCGGACGTAGGCGGTCGGGTCGCCGCCGCGGGTGACCCGGTCCCAGTGCCGGTAGGTCTTGAGCAGCGCGGTCTGGACCAGGTCCTCGGCGTGCCCGCGGTCCCCGGCCAGCAGCACGGCCAGGCGCAGCAGCCCGGCCTGCTGGCGGGACACGAAGCCCTCGAAGGACGTGCCCTCGACGGACGTGCCCTCGACGGACGTGTCCCCGAGGGACGTGTCCCCGACGCCGTGCTGCTCCACCCGTGCCCTCCCGCGGTCCGCCGTCACCCCTCCCACGCGGCGGGCCGGGCCGGAGACCCACAGCCGCAGGTCACGGGACCATCACGATCCGCGAGTGGGGGTCAGGCCAGCTCGGCGAGGGCGGCGGCGACCGTCGCGTCACGCACGAAGTCCAGCGCGAGCAGCCGGTGCACGAGCACGCCGCGGCGGGTCAGCCGCAGGTCGGCCGGGCGCAGCCGGGGCAGCGCCGCGCCGCCGGGACGCGGGGTCGCGGGCGGCGGGTCCAGCAGGCCGCGGCGCTGCAGGTCGGTGAGGTCGTCGAGCGCGCCCCACGCCGTCCAGCCGCGCGGGTCCTGCGGCACCGGCGTCATCGGCAGCGGGGTGCGCTCGCGCCGGCCGACCGCGGCCAGCAGCACCCACTGCCGGCCGGTGAGCTCCGTGGCCAGCCGCAGCCCGCGGAACACCACGGCGGCGTCGAGGTCGGGGGAGACCGCGGCCTCGGCGAGCAGGTAGCCGAGGTGGCGCACCCGCCACTCCTCGGTGACGCCGCGGGCGGCGAGCACGACGGCCTCGGCCACCTCGTCGGCGGGCGCGCGGTCACCGGGGCCGGGGGCGAGGAAGCCGTCGGTGCGGACGGCGCGGCCCTGGGCGGCGCGGGTCACCGACAGCTCGGCGGCGAAGGCCAGCGCGGCGCCGGCGCGGCAGCGGGCGCGGGAGGACACCGGCGCGGGCGGGTCGGCGTCGGCCGCGGTCGCGGTGCGCCGCAGCCACGCGGCCAGCCCGCCGTCCAGGCGCACCTTCGTCGAGCCGTCGTCGAACACCAGCCCCGCCGCCGTGCGCGCCATCGTCCCGGCGACCAGTTCCCCGGACTCCACGAGCGCGCGTCCCGGTGCCGCCTCCGTGTACTCCGCCACGCCGTCGATCATGGCCGAGCCGGGCGCCCCGTGTCGGCCCGGCGGCCGGGCCCTCACCACAGGGGGGCAGGGCCGGTGAGCACAACGGAACACACGGTCAGCCCGACGGCGACGGCGGGGAAACCGCGGCCCGCGACGCTTCGGCTCCATGGCCGCCCCCACGCGCACCGCGCCACCCACTGCCCCCGCGCCGCCGAGCCCGCCGCGCGGTGGGCGCTGGATCGACGACTGGCGCCCCGAGGACCCGCAGTTCTGGGAGACCACCGGCCGGCGGGTCGCCCGCCGCAACCTGTTCTTCTCGGTGTTCTCCGAGCACGTCGGCTTCTCGATCTGGAGCCTGTGGTCGGTCGTCGTGCTGTTCCTGCCCGAGCCGGTCTTCGGCATCGACCCGGCCGGCAAGTTCCTGCTCACCACGCTGCCCACCGCGCTCGGCGCCGCCGTCCGGCTGCCCTACACCTTCGCCGTCGCCACGTTCGGCGGCCGCAACTGGACGATCGTCAGCGCCGCCCTGCTGCTGGTCCCGACCCTCGCCACCGCCGCCGTCCTCGAGCCCGGCGTCTCCTACACGACCCTGCTGGTCGTCTCCTGCCTGGCCGGCGTCGGCGGCGGCAACTTCGCCAGCTCCATGGCCAACATCAACGCCTTCTACCCCGACCGGCTCAAGGGCTGGGCGCTGGGCCTCAACGCCGGCGGCGGCAACCTCGGCGTCCCGGTCATCCAGCTCGTCGGCCTGCTCGTGCTCGCCACGGCCGGCGTCGAGCACCCGCGGATCGTGCTGCTCGTCTACGTCCCGCTGATCGTCGTCGCCGCCGTCGGCGCGGCCCTGCTCATGGACAACCTGACGACGGCGCGCAACCAGCCGCGGGCCCTGCGCGAGGCGGCCCGCGAGCCGCACACCTACGTCATGTCCTTCCTCTACATCGGCACCTTCGGCTCGTTCATCGGCTTCGGGTTCGCCTTCGGGCAGGTGCTGCAGAACCAGTTCGCCGCGGACTTCGCCACCCCGCTGGCGGCCGCGTCGCTGACCTGGCTGGGTCCGCTGCTCGGCAGCCTGGTCCGCCCGCTCGGCGGCTCGCTGGCCGACCGGTACGGCGGCGCGCGCATCACCGCCTGGAACTTCGTCGCGATGGCGGTCGGCGCCGCGGTCGTGTTCACCGCGAGCCAGGTGGGGTCGCTGCCGCTGTTCGTCGTCGGGTTCGTGCTGCTGTTCGTGCTCAGCGGCGTCGGCAACGGCTCGACGTACAAGATGATCCCGGCGATCGCCCGCACCCGGGCGCAGCAGCGGGTGGCCGCCGGCGCCGACCCGGCCGCCGCCGACCGGCAGGCGCTGCGGACGTCCGGGGCGCTCATCGGCATCGCCGGCGCCGTCGGCGCGTCCGGCGGCGTGCTGGTGAACCTGGCGTTCCGCCAGTCGTTCCTGACCACCGGCAGCGGCGACGCCGCCTACCTCGTGTTCATCGCCTTCTACGCGGTCTGCGTCGTCGTCACCTGGGCGGTGTACCTGCGGCCGACCGCCCGCGCGGCCGGGGTGTGAGCGCGGTCCCCGTGCACGTCCGCGGACGTCCACGGGGACTCACACCGCCAGGCGGTAACCGCGCTTGACGACGGTCTCGACGACGCCCGGCCCGAGCGCGGCGCGCAGCCGGGTCACCGCCATCTCCACGGCGTGCCCGTCGCCGCCGCCGGGCAGCCCGCGCACCAGGTCGGGCTTGGCGACGACGGCGCCGGGACGGGCCGCCAGCGCCCGCAGCACCGCCATCGGTCCCGGCGGCAGCTCGACCAGGCGGCCGTCGAGGACGGCGGCGTGCCCGCGGACCTGCAGCGCGGCGTCCCCGACCCGCAGCACCGGGTCCCGCTCGGGCAGCCGGGCCACGACCTCGCGGGCCAGCGCGCCCAGCCGGGAGCGCTCGGGCTGCAGCGTCGGGATCCCCGCGGCGGTCAGCGGGCCGGCGGTGACCGGGCCGACGGCGACCGGCAGCACCCCGCCGGTCAGCGCGGCCACCAGCTCCTCCCGCCGGCCGAGCTCGGTGGCCACCGACAGCAGGCTGGCCGCGGCCGGCGCGCTGGTGAACGTCACCGCGTCGACCGCGCGCGCGGCGATCGTCCCGACCAGCCGGCGCAGCGGCGCGACGTCCTCGGGCAGCACCCACCGGTAGACCGGCACGGTCAGCACCTCGGCGCCGGTGGCGCGCAGCGCGTCGACGAAGTCCGGCAGCGGGTCGCCGTGCAGCTGGACGGCGACCCGGCGTCCCTCCAGCGGGCCCTCGGCGCCGGACAGCAGGTGCTCGAGCACCTCGGCCGAGGACTCCGACGCCGGCGACCACGCGTCGACCAGCCCGCCGCCGCGGATGGCGCCGCGCGCCTTGGGCCCGCGGGCCAGCACCCGGGCGCCGCGCAGGTGCCCGACGAGCGGCAGGTCCCACGCCTCGGCGGCCTCCAGCCACCCGCGGAACCCCACGCCCGTCGTCGCGACCACCAGGTCCACCGGCGCGGCGAGCACCCCCTCGGTGGCGGCGACCAGCTCGGCGTCGTCGGCCAGCGGCACGATCCGGATCGCCGGGGCGTAGACCACCCGGGCGCCGCGGCGGTCGAGCAGCGCGCCGAGCTCCTCCCGCCGCCGCGCGGCGGTGACCGCCACGGTGTACCCGGCCAGCGGCGCGGGGCCCGCGTCGAGCTCCGGGCCGGTCGCGCGCGCCGGGGCGTCGGGGGAGGAGGTCACCGGTCCATGGTGGCCGGTGGGCGTTGCGGTCGTGTGACGGCCCCTGCACCGCCGGCCGGCCGCGGGGGTGCGACCGGTCAGCGGGTGGCCCACGAGGCGATGAGGATGCTGGCGTCGTCCTGCAGCACCCCGCCCTGGTGGTCGAGCACCGCGCGCACCAGCCGGCGGACCGTCTCCGGCGGCGGCTGGCCGGCCGCCGCCGCCCGGGTCAGGAACTCGACCAGCCGCTGCTCGCCGAACCACCGCCCCGCGGCGTCACGCGCCTCGGTGACGCCGTCGGTGTAGAGCACCAGCGAGTCCCCGGGCTCGAGCACCTCCTCGGCGACCTCGAACTCCGCCGTCCCGAGGCCGAAGGGCACCCGCCCGCCCGCGCTGAGCTCCTTGACCACCCGCCCGCGCCGCAGCAGCAGCGGCGGCGGGTGCCCGGCGCGGACGTAGCGCAGCCGGCCGGAGGTGACGTCGAGGTGGACGAGCACCCCGGTGACGAAGGCGCTGCTGGGGAAGCTCTCGGCGATGACCTGGTCGACGGCGCAGACCTGCTCGCGGATGCCGCGGCCGGCCCGGCGCGCGCTGCGGGCGGTGGCCAGCGTGGCGGCGCTCATCAGCCCGGCGCCGAGGCCGTGCCCCATGGCGTCGAGGACGGTCATCCACACCTCGTCCTCGGCGAGGGCGTAGTCGAACGCGTCGCCGCCGACCTCGGAGCTCGGCTCGAGCAGGCCGGCCAGGACGAAGGCGTCGGTCGCGGCGGTCAGCGGCGGCAGCTGCTGCCAGACCAGCTCGGCCGACGGCGTCCGCGGCAGGCCGCGCCGGCTGCGCTCCAGCACGTCGCCGTAGACGCCCATCGAGGTGACCAGGTGGGCGACCATCGAGGCCAGCCACCAGCACTGCTCGCGCAGGCCGGGGTCCTCGAGGTCCCGGACCGTCTCCACCCGCACCTCGAGGACGCCGACCCGGTCCGCGCCGTCGAGCATCGGCACCCACAGCCGCGGCACGCCGCCGGCCTCCGACGGCAGCGGCTGCCCGTACCGGAACACCCGCCCGGCCAGCGTGCCGTCGACGGCGATCGGCTCGCCCGCCGGCCGGCCGCCGCCGGACAGCGGCACCAGCCGGCGCTGCTCGTGGTCGACGACGTGCACGGCGACGTCGACGCCGAGCACCCGCCCGGCCTGCGCGGCGAGCTGCGGCAGCCGGTCCGGCGGGGCGGCGCGGGCGGCCTCGAGCAGCTGCAGCAGCGCCGCCAGCGGCCCGGTGGTGGGCCGCGGCGGGCGCAGCGCCCGGGAGTAGGGCACCCGGCGGGCCGCGGACAGCTCGTCGAGACGCTCGTTGACCGCGACGGCCAGCAGGTCGCCGTCGACGTCGGACAGGTGCGCCAGCCCGTCCAGGTACGCCTCGACGTCGAACAGGTCGGCGTTGCCCCCGAGCTCGAAGTACCGCAGCCACAGCTGCTCGAGCGTGAGGTCGGCGTGCCGCAGCGCGGCCCGCAGCGAGGCTCGCGGGTCCGTGGCGGGGCCGTCGGCCGCGGGCATCAGCGCAGCCGGCGGACGGCGGAGTCGACGATCGCCCGGGCCGCCTGCCGCAGCGTCCCGGCGTCGCCCCCGGAGCGGGACAGCAGCATGGCCAGCGCGGTCTCCTCGCCGACGCCGTGCCGGGCCATGAGCACGCCCTTGGCGGTGCTGACGACGTCGCGGGTGGCCACCGCCAGCCGCAGGTCCTCGCTCGCCCGCCGCGCCTGCTCCCGCGCGGTGACGTGCGTGACCAGCAGCGCCGCCTGCGCCGCGGACAGGGTGAGCACCTCGGCGTCGCGGTCGGTGAAGACGCCGGGCGCGGTGCCGTAGACCTTGAGCGCGCCGACGGCGCGGTCCCCGGCCACCAGCGGGGCGCTCACGGTGGACAGCAGGCCGAGCTCGGTGGCCGCCGTCGCCCAGCGCGGCCAGCGGGGGTCGGAGCGCAGGTCGTCGGCGCGCACCAGCGTCCGGCCGGCGGCCGCGGCCAGGCACGGCCCCTCGTCGAGCTCGTACTGCAGCGCGTCGGCGCGCTCGACCAGCGGGTCGGTCGAGCCCGACGACCGCCGGCCGCCGCGGTCGACGATCGAGACGCCCGCGCCGGCCGCCGCCGGGACGGTCTGCAGGACCAGCGAGCCGACCAGGCCCAGCGCGGTGGCGACGGTCTCCTCGGACAGCAGCAGCCCCGCCACGCGGGCGGAGACGACCGACAGCTCGTCGGCCAGGGGGAGCGAACGGGTGGCGTCCTGGGACACGGGCACCTCGCGGGGACCGGCCGTGGGCGCCCCGGGTTCTCGAGGTGCCGCGGCCTGCGGACACCCAGGCTAGTGCCGGATCACCGCAGCGGCGCCGCCGTGTAGCGCGGTACCCGTGCGCCGTCGCCGGCGACCAGCCCGCGGCTGACCAGCAGCCGCAGGTGCGCGTCGGTCTCGGTGACGGCGAAGATCCGCATCCGCCGCTCGTACTGCGACCAGGGCCGCGACCACGTCAGGTGCGCGGCCAGGTCCCACGGGGTGCTCGCCGGGTGCGCCCGGACCGCGGCCAGCAGCTCGGCCAGCCGGCGCTCGTGGTGCGCGCGCAGCTCGCGGGCCCGCCCGGCCAGGCCGCGGAAGCGCCACTCGTGGCCGGGCAGGACCTCGTCGGCCTCCTCCCCGGCGACCCGCTCCAACGAGGACAGGTAGTCGCGCAGCGGGTCGGCGGCGCCGCCGGCGTGCGTCGAGACGTTCGGGCTGATGCGGGGGAGGACGTGGTCGCCGGCGAAGAACAGGCCGGTGGCCTCGTCGGCGAAGCACAGGTGCCCGGCGGTGTGCCCGGGCGTGTGCACGGCGCGCAGCGACCAGCCGGGCAGGTCCGCGCGGTCGCCGTCCTCGAGCAGCCGGTCGGGCAGCGCCAGCCGCCGCCACCGCGCGCGCTCCTCCGGCGTCCCGGCGTCCGCGCGCGCGTCCGGCTCGGGGGCGCCGAGCCCGACGAGGAAGGCGACCTCGACCTCGGTGGACTCCTCGGGGGAGCGGGCGGTGAAGACGGTCAGGTCGCGGGCGTCGGCCGGGTGCATCGCCACCCACGCGCCCGAGGCCTCCCGCACCCGGCCGGCCAGGCCCACGTGGTCCATGTGCATGTGGGTGACCAGCACGCCGCGCACGTCGGCGACGCCGGCGCCGATCCCGGCCAGCCCGGCGCACAGCGCCGCCCAGCTGTCGTCGGCGTCCCAGCCGGTGTCGACCAGCCCCAGCCCGCCGCCGGCCAACTCCAGCACGTGGGCGTTGACCCAGCGCAGCGGGCCGCCCATCGGCACCGGCACCGACCACAGGCCCGGCCGCACCCGCTCGACGGCGGGCACCGACCGCTCGCGCCACGCGGCGCGCTGCGCCTCGCCGGTCACCTCCACGCCGCTCGCGTCCACGGCCCGGCACTCTGCCAGCCCGGCCGCGCGCGCCGGGCTGGGACCATGGGGGCGTGCCGACGCCGCCCGCCACCCCTCCCCGGATCTCCGCCGTCCCCCTGCTCATGCGGGTGGTCTGCACGCTGCTCGCCGCCACGGTCGCCGTCGTCATGGTCGTCACCGCGCTCGTCACCCACCCCTCGGACGAGCTCAACCCCTTCGACGCCGCCGACCGCGTGGCCATCGCCGGGATCGGGCTGTTCGTCGGCGCGGGCATCCTGCTGCTGGGCCGGCCGCGGGTCGACGCCGACGCCTCGGGCATCCGGGTGCGCAACCTGCTCGGGCAGCGGACGCTGCCCTGGGCGGCGGTGCGCGGCGTCCGGTTCGACCGCCGGGCCTGGGTGGCCACGCTGGAGCTCGCCAACGGCGACGCGATGGCGATGACGGCGCTGCAGGCGGTCGACGGCGAGCGCGCGGCCACCGCCGTCGAGGGGCTGCGGGCGCTGCTGGCCGCCGACGTGGCCGCCCGCCCCGCGCCGGCGCACGGCCCGCTGCTGCACGAGTGAGCGCGGTCCGCGGCACCGGGAACAACGCGGGTGTCCGCGACGCTGTAGCATGGGCGTGCCTCCCCGCTACACGAGGCGCGTGAACCACTCCAGCGGCCCCGCCCCGGGCCGCTGACCAAGAGGAGCCCGCTCCCACCTGGCGCCGACGAGGCGCCCAGGTCCCCGGTTCGCGGGAATCCGGCCTGCCCCGGCCGGGATCCCGCGACGAGCCCGGCCCGGCGACGGGCCGGTGCCGCACCGGCGAGACGGGCCCTGTGAGCACCGCTCACGGGGCCCTCGCCGTCTCCGGTGCCCGGGTGGGCGCGACCTCCTCCCGTGTGACAGAGCAGAGGAGAGGCCATCACCGAGCCCCGTATCAACGACCGTATCCGCGTCCCCGAGGTCCGCCTGGTGGGCCCGGAGGGCGAGCAGGTCGGCATCGTGCCGATCGGCGAGGCGCTGCGCCTGGCGCAGGACTCCGAGCTCGACCTCGTCGAGGTCGCGCCGATGGCCCGGCCGCCGGTCGTCAAGCTGATGGACTACGGGAAGTTCAAGTACGAGTCCGCCCAGAAGGCCCGCGAGGCCCGGCGGAACCAGGCGCTCACCGTCATCAAGGAGATGCGGCTGCGCCTGAAGATCGACCCGCACGACTACGAGACCAAGAAGGGCCACGTCGAGCGCTTCCTCAAGGCGGGCGACAAGGTCAAGATCACCGTGATGTTCCGCGGTCGCGAGCAGTCGCGGCCCGAGATGGGCTACCGCCTGCTGCAGCGGCTGGCCGGCGACGTCTCCGAGCTGGGCGTCGTCGAGTCCAACCCCAAGCAGGACGGCCGCAACATGGTCATGGTGATCGCCCCGCACCGGAACCAGGCCGCGACCGACGGCGCCCGCCGTCAGGCCAAGGCCGACCGGGCCGCCGAGGGGCAGACCCCGACGGCCTGACCCGGTCGCACAGCAGGACCGCACCACCGAGACGGCCGGCGTCGTCTCGGCAGCCCCGTGCTGCCGGGCGGCGCCGACACCCACGAACAGGACGACGAGGACATGCCGAAGCAGAAGACCCACAAGGGCACCGCGAAGCGGGTGCGCGTCACGGGCACCGGCAAGATCATGCGCGAGCAGGCCAACAACCAGCACAAGTTCGAGCACAAGAGCTCGCGGCGCAAGCGCCGGCTGGAGAAGGACCAGGTCATGTCCCCGGCCGACACCAAGACCATCAAGAAGCTGCTGGGCATCTGAGCCCCCGCCTCCCGTAACCAGCAAGGAGTTCTCACGTGGCACGCGTGAAGCGGGCGGTCAACGCCCAGAAGAAGCGCCGGACGACCCTCGAGGCCGCCAGCGGGTACCGCGGTCAGCGTTCGCGCCTGTACCGCAAGGCCAAGGAGCAGATCCTCCACTCGGCCACCTACAACTACCGCGACCGCAAGGTGCGCAAGGGTGACTTCCGCAAGCTGTGGATCACCCGCATCAACGCCGCGGCGCGGCAGAACGACATGACCTACAACCGGTTCATGCAGGGCCTGAAGCTGGCCGGCATCGAGCTCGACCGCCGCGTGCTCGCCGAGCTCGCGGTCAACGAGCCGGCCGCCTTCGCCGCCCTGGTGGAGACCGCCCGGGCCGCCGTCGCCGCGGCCCCGGCCGGCGGCGAGCAGGCCGCCTGACGAACGGCCCTCCTGCCCCCCGCCCCTCGCAGGCTCGCGGCGGGACCCCGCAGGAGGGCGGTTCCAGCAAGAGCTCGACGCCGTCGGTGACCGGCCCACCAGGGCCGGCGCCGGCGGCGTCGGCGCGTGTGGGGGCCCGTGCGCCGCGCGAGACCGGCGGTCTCGTGGCCATGAGCGCCCGATGGCCACGAGACCGCCGATCTCGACGAGAGGGGACGACGTGAGCGAGCTGCTGACCGAGCGGTCCGGGCGGGTCGCCGCCGCGCGCAAGCTGACCCGGCGCGCCGGCCGCGACGCCGCGGGCGCCTTCCTCGCCGAGGGCCGCCAGGCGGTGTCCGAGGCGCTGGCGACCGCGCCGGACGACGTCCGCGAGGTGTTCGCCACCGAGGCCGCGGCCGCCGCGCACCACGACCTGCTCGCCGGCACGACCGCCCCCGTCCGGCTGGTCACCGAGAAGGCGGCGGCGGGCCTGTCCGAGACCGTGACGCCGCAGGGCCTGGTCGCCGTCTGCGCGCTGCGCGACCTGCCCGCCGGGGCCCTGACCGCCGACCCGCCGGCGCTCGCCGTCGGCCTGGCCGGCCTGGCCGACCCCGGCAACGCCGGCACCGTGCTGCGCACCGCCGACGCCTGCGGCGCCGGCGCGGTGATCTTCGGCGCCGGGTCGGCCGACCCCTACGGGGGCAAGGCCGTCCGGTCCAGCGCCGGCAGCCTGTTCCACCTCGACGTCGTCCGGGGCGCGCCGCTGGAGCCGCTGGTCGCCGGCCTGCGGGCCCGCGGGGTCACGGTCCTGGCCGCCGACGGCGGGGGCGAGGCCGCGCTCGACGAGCTCGGGGAGGCCCTCGCCGGGCCGGTGCTGTGGCTGTTCGGCAACGAGGCGCGCGGCGTGCCGCCGGAGCTGGCCGCGGCCGCCGACGCCCGGGTGCGGATCCCGATGCGCGGCCGCGCCGAGAGCCTCAACCTGGCCGCCGCCGCGGCCATCTGCCTCTACGCGACCCAGCTCGCCCAGGGCTGAGAGGCTGCCCGCGTGGACGACGCGAAGGCCGTGCTGCTGCGCCACCTCACCACCGCCCGCGAGGCGCTGCTGTGGAAGCTCGAGGGGCTGTCCGAGTACGACGTCCGCCGCCCGCTGACGGCCACCGGCACCAACCTGCTCGGCCTGGTCAAGCACCTGGCCTGCGTGGAGGCCGGCTACCTCGGCAACGTCCTGGGCCGGCCGTTCCCCGAGCCGATGGTCTGGGACGACCCGGACGCCGGCGACGACGACCTGTGGGTGCGCCCCGACGAGTCCCGCGCGGACGTCCTGGCGCTCTACGCCCGCGCCACCGCGCACGCCGACGCCACCGTCGCCGCACTGCCGCTGGACGCCACCGGCGAGGTGCCGTGGTGGCCCGAGGAGCGGCGGCACCCCACGCTGCACACGCTGCTGGTGCACGTGCTGGCCGAGGTCGCCCGCCACGCCGGGCACGCCGACGTGCTGCGCGAGGGCCTCGACGGCGCGGCCGGCCTGCGGCGGGACAACGACAACCTCACCCGCGACGGCGACGCCGACCGGGCCGCCTACGTCGCGATGGTCGAGGAGGCCGCCACGCCGTTCCGGTGAGGCGGCGCGCCGCGGCCGGTGCCGGCCGGGGGCCGATGCCTTCCCGCCACGGGCCGCGGACGGCAGGGTGCACGAGTGCGGCGTCCCCGGGGCGGCCGATGTGTCTGTGGCGGGAGGGCAGCTGTGACCGTGGGACCCAGGCAACGGCTCGACGACGACCCGCCCGCGGTTGCCGACGGACGGCGCGCCCGCTGGACCGAGCACCGCCGCGCCCGCCGGGAGGAGCTGGTCGCCGCCGCCGTCGAGGCGGTCCGCAGGGCGGGCCCGGGCTTCGCCGTGGACGACGTCGCCCGCGCCGCCGGGGTGTCCAAGACGGTCATCTACCGCTACTTCACCGACAAGGACGAGCTGGTCGACGCCGTCCTCGAGCGGATCTCCTCGGCGATCCTGCTGCCGCGGCTGCTCGGGGAGCTGGCCGCCGAGCGCCGCGACGACGTCGAGCGGCTGCGCGCGGTCATCGCCGCGTTCGTGCTGCTGGTCGAGGACGAGCCGGAGCTCTACCGCTTCGCCTACGCCTCGGCCGGCCGGGCCGGGCGCCCGGACCTGGTCGCCGCCACGGAGCGCGAGGTCGCCGGCGCGCTGGCGGCGCTGCTCGGCGAGCGGCTGGCCGCCGCGGGCCGGCCCACCGCCGCCGTGACGACGTGGGCCTACGGCGTCGTCGGCATGGTGCAGCTGGCCGCGCACTGGTGGTCGGGCACCCGTGAGGTGCCCGCCGCCGAGCTGGTCGAGCAGCTGACCGCGCTGGCCGCCGGGGGACTGGTCGGCCTGCTGCCGCCGGCCTGAACCCGACGCCCGCCGGCGCCCAGGCGGTGCGCCGTCCCCGCCCCGTGCCGGGGCGCAGCCCTACGGCAGGACCGGCTCCCGCCGCGGCACCGGCGCGGCGCCCGCGGCGGCCCGCGCGGTGGCGGCCCGGGCGGCGGCGTCGCGGGTGACCGCCTTGCGGTCGTACATGCGCAGGTCGGCGCGGTGCAGCAGGTCGGCGAACACGACGCCGTCGGTGGGGCAGACGCTGACCCCGATGCTCGCGTCGACGTGCACCTCGGTGCCGTGCAGCGGCACCGGCCGGCGGATCGAGGCGGTGAGCTCGTCGGCGACCCGCCGCGCCTCCTCCAGCGCCGTCTCCGGCCGCAGGTCCGGCAGCGCGACGAGGAACTCGTCGCCGCCGAGGCGGGCCAGCAGGTCGCGGCGGCGGACCCGGTCGCGCAGCCGGCGGGCGACCACCTGCAGCAGCTCGTCGCCGGCGGCGTGGCCGAGCCGGTCGTTGACCGCCTTGAACCCGTCGAGGTCGACGAACAGCAGGCCGAGCGCGTCGCCGCGGGCGCGGGCCTCCCAGATCGCGGCCTCCACCTGCTCCTCCAGGCGGCGCCGGTTGGGCAGCCCGGTCAGCGGGTCGGTGCAGGCCAGCTCCTGGATGCGGGCCAGCGCCGCCGACGTGCGGTCGCGCTCGCGGACCAGCGCCCGCTCGGCCTCCACGCGCGCGGTGACGTCCACCTGCACGCCGATGTACTGGACGACGGTGCCGTCGGCGTCGTGCACCGGCGCGAGGTGCAGCTCGTTCCACCACGGCGTCCGCTCGGGGCCGCGGACGTTGAGCAGCGTCTCCCGGCACGGCCGGCCGGCCCCGACCGCGGCCCGGACGCGGGAGACCGCGCCCGGGTCGGTGTCGGGGTGCTGCAGCAGCCGGCAGTTGCGGCCGAGGATCTCGTCCGAGGACAGGCCGGCCAGCTGCCGGAAGGCCTCGTTGGCGTAGACGATCGGCTGGTCGGGCAGCCGCACGTCGACCACGGTCACCCCGCTCGGCGTGGCCTCCAGGGCCCGCCGCAGCAGCACCTCCGCCTGCGTGGTGCCCACGGCCAGGCCGGCGGCCGCCGGGCTCGCCGCGGCCGCGGGACGGGGGGCCGCGGCCGCCGCGGGGAGGGCGTCCCCGGCGCGCGGGGCCACCCGGGACAGCAGCGACGACGCCGCGCGGGACACCGTGCTGCGCTCGTAGGTGAGCGCGTACTCGAAGGTGCGCTCCAGGTCCGGGCCGTCGTCGCCGAGGTCGCGGGCCAGCAGCGCGGCGCTGAAGTGCGGGGACAGGACGGCGACGTCCCACTCGCCGCGCACCGGGTCGTCCCCGGCGAGGTGCGCGCCGCGCAGACCGGGCAGCGGCTCCACCGGCAGGTCCTCGCCCAGGGCGCAGACGAAGCCGGTGCGCGCGACCAGGTCGCGGTAGCGCTGGGTGGTGGAGACGGTGAAGTGGCGGGCCTCCTGGAAGGTCGCGGCCACCACGCAGGTCTCGCCCAGGCGCATGGCCTCCCGCTCCAGCTGCTTGGACAGCTCGATGAGCAGGGCCTTGGGCGCGCGGCGCAGCGACACGTCGTCGGGCAGGCAGGCGAAGGGGGAGACCGCGCCGACCGCACCGGTGGGCCGGCCGGCGCCGGGCAGCACCAGCTCGCCGACCGGTAGCCCCGGGGCGGCGCCCGGGCCGGGGCGGCCGAAGTACCAGCCCTGGCCGAGGGTGGCGCCCAGCCCGCGGGCGTAGGCCAGGTGCCCGGCGGTCTCGATGCCCTCGGCGAGCACCACGGCGCCGCTGCGCTCGGCGTAGGCGTTGACCGCGTTCATGATCTCGGCGATCGCCGGGCCCGGGCGCTCCTGCACCAGGCGCAGGTCGAGCTTGACGACGTCGGGGCACAGCAGCGGCAGGAAGGCCAGCGACATCGACTCGGCGCCGACGTCGTCGACGGCGATCGCCCAGCCCAGCTCCCGCACCCGCTCGACGGTGCGCAGCAGCTCGGCCGGACGGGCCGCGATCGCCCGCTCGGTGATCTCCATGACCACCCGCAGGTCGCCGGGCGCGCCCTCGGCGATGGCGACGAGGTCGGCCAGCGGCGCGGTGTCGAGCACCTCGGGCTCGACGTTGACGAAGACGGTCAGCGGCGCGACCAGCCCGCCGTCGACGGCGCCCCGGAACGCGGCGGCCCGGCAGGCCTCGTCCAGCTCCGCGAGCCGGCCGGCGCCGCGGGCCGCGGCGAACAGCGCGTCCGGCCGCTCCAGCGGGCCGACCGGGCCGCGCGCGAGCGCCTCGTAGGCCACCACCCGCCCGGTGTCGATCTCGACGATGGGCTGGAAGACGCTGCGCACGCCGCGCAGCGCGCCGGCGAGGACGGGGTCGGATCCGGGCTGCGCCGGTGCCTCCTGGGGGCGGTTCACGCCCCGGTTGTCGGCACCGGACCCCCGATCCGACACCCGGCGGTCCGCCCGGGTCCCCCGGGAGGGTCAGGCGGGCAGCGCGATGAGGACGACGGCGGCCGCCGCGACGGCGAGCCCCGCCCGCTGCGCCCCGGCCAGCCGCTCGCGCAGCACCACCTGCGCCAGCACGACCGTGCTCGCCGGGTACAGCGAGGCCAGCACCCCGGTGATCGCCAGCTGCTCGCCGACCTGGGTGGCGACCAGGAACAGCGCGTTGGCCGTCATGTCGGCGACGCCGGCGAGCACCACGACCGGCAGCACCCGGCGGGACACGAGCAGCGACCGGCCCGACGCCAGCGCGAGGCCGCCGATCAGCAGCACCGACACCACGCGGGCGGCCAGCAGCGGGCTCAGTCCCGAGTCCTCGCCGGTGCGGTCCAGCAGCACGAAGAACAGCCCGAACCCGGCGCCGGCGGTCAGCGCCGGCCCGACGCTCGCCGGCCGTGCGGTGCGCAGCGAGGACAGCCCGCCCTCGGCCGCCACGAGCACCACCGCGACCAGCGCGAGCAGGATCCCCAGCGCGGCCAGGACGCCGATCCGCTCGCCGAGCAGCAGGCCGCCGACCACCGGCAGCGCCGCGGCCGCCACCGCCGTCACCGGAGCCACCACGCTCATCACCCCGGTGGCCAGCGCGCGGTAGAACAGCAGCAGCCCGGCCCCGCCGGCGACGCCCGCGGCCGCGCCCCAGCCCAGGTCGGCCGGCGTGGGGCTGCCGCCGAGCCAGGGCAGCAGCAGCACGACGGCGACCAGCCCGGCGGCCTGCGACAGCGCGACGACGGCGGCCGCGGCGGCCCGGCGGCTGGCGATCCCCCCGCAGAAGTCGGCCATCCCGTAGACGACGGCCGAGGCCAGCGCCAGCACCATCGCCATCCGGTGCGCCTCCCGTGTCCCGTCGTCCGCCGTCCCGCCGATCCTGACAGCCGCCGGCTCCCGTCCTCCCGCCGGCACCGGGACCGGCGATCTCGTGGCCATGAGCGCCCGATGGCCACGAGACCGCCGATCCCGGGGCGGGGTGGCGGCGGGCGCCCGGGCGCTCGTCGGGCGGCCGGCGGGCGGGCGTGGCAAACCCGGCAGCGGCGTCCCCGGGCCGCCGGGCAGAATGGCCTCCCGTGTCCGGCGCCAACGACCCCTACGACCCCAAGCAGGTCGCGGCCCTGTCCGCCGAGGCCCTCGACGCCGCCGTCGCCGCGGCCCGCGAGGCCTTCGCGGCAGCGGGCGACCTCGAGGCGCTGGCCGCCGTGCGCCCGGCCCACCTCGGTGACCGCGCGCCCGTGCCGCTGGCCCGCCGCGAGCTCGGCGCGCTGCCGCCGGCCGCCCGCGCCGACGCCGGCAAGCGGGTGAACGCGGCGCGGGTCGCCGTCACCGAGGCGTTCGAGGCGCGCAAGGCCGAGCTCGAGGCCGAGCGCGACGCCCGGGCGCTGGCCGAGGAGCGGGTCGACGTCACCCTGCCCTGGGACCGCACCCCGCGCGGCGCCCGCCACCCGCTGACCACGCTGCAGGAGCGGATCGCCGACGTGTTCGTCGGCATGGGCTACGAGGTGGCCGAGGGCCCCGAGCTCGAGGCCGAGTGGCTCAACTTCGACGCGCTCAACATCGGCCGCGACCACCCGGCCCGCACGATGATGGACACCCTGTTCGTCGCCCCCGGGGACTCGGGCCTGGTGCTGCGCACGCACACCAGTCCGGTGCAGGCCCGCACGCTGCTGTCGCGGACGCCGCCGGTGTACGTCGTCGCGCCCGGGCGGGTCTACCGCACCGACGAGCTCGACGCGACGCACACCCCGGTCTTCCACCAGGTCGAGGGCCTGGCCGTCGACCGCGGGCTGACCATGGCGCACCTGCGCGGCACCCTCGACCACCTGGCGCGCTCGCTGTTCGGCCCCGAGGCGGTCACCCGCTGGCGGCCCTCGTACTTCCCGTTCACCGAGCCCTCGGCGGAGTTCGACGTCTGGTTCCCCGAGCACCGCGACGGCCCGCGCTGGGTCGAGTGGGGCGGCTGCGGGATGGTGAACCCGCGGGTGCTCGTCGCCTGCGGCGTCGACCCCGAGGAGTACAGCGGCTTCGCCTTCGGCATGGGCATCGAACGGGCGCTGCAGTTCCGCTCGGGCGTCGGCGACATGCGCGACATCGTCGAGGGCGACGTCCGGTTCACGAGTGCGTTCGGAGTGGAGCTCTAGATGCGGGTCCCCGTCGGCTGGCTGGCCGAGTACGTCGACGTCCCCGCCGGGACCCCCGTCGAGGACCTCGACGCCGCCTTCGTCCGGCTGGGCCTGGAGGTCGAGGAGGTCCACACCCCGGCCGAGGTCACCGGCCCCCTCGTGGTCGGCCGGGTGCTGGAGATCGAGGAGCTCACCGGCTTCAAGAAGCCGATCCGGTGGTGCCAGGTCGACGTCGGCGAGGGCACCCCGCGGGGCATCGTCTGCGGCGCGAGCAACTTCGCGGTGGGGGACAGCGTCGTCGTCGCGCTGCCCGGCGCCGTGCTGCCCGGCGGGTTCGAGATCGCCGCGCGGAAGACCTACGACCACGTCTCCGACGGGATGATCTGCTCGGTCCGCGAGCTCGGCATCGGCGAGGACCACGCCGGGATCCTCGTGCTGGGCGAGGGCTTCGAGCCCGGCGCCGACGCCCGGCCCGTCGTGGGCCTCGACGACGTCGTCATCGAGCTCGCCGTCACCCCCGACCGCGGCTACTGCCTGGCGATGCGCGGCGTCGCCCGCGAGATGGGCACCGGCCTGGGCGTCGCGTGGCGCGACCCGGGCGCGGCGGAGGTCCCCGCCTGGTCCGGCGAGCCGGCGTGGGAGGTGACCGTCGCCGACGCCGACCGCTGCGACCGGTTCTCGATGGTCGCGCTGGAGGGCCTGGACCCGACCGCGCCCAGTCCGTGGTGGATGCGCCGCCGGCTCGCGCAGTCGGGCATCCGCTCCATCTCGCTGGCCGTCGACGTCACCAACTACGTGATGCTCGAGCTCGGCCAGCCGATGCACGCCTTCGACCGGGACGCGGTGACCGGCCCGATCGTCGTCCGGCGGGCCCGCGAGGGCGAGCGGCTGACCACCCTCGACGGCACCGACCGGCAGCTGTCCGGCGACGACCTGCTCATCACCGACGACACCGGCCCGATCGGGCTGGCCGCGGTGATGGGCGGCGCCTCGACCGAGATCGGCGACGGCACCACGAACGTGCTGCTCGAGGCCGCGCACTGGGAGCCCACCGGCGTCGCGCGCACCGCCCGCCGGCACCGGCTGCCGAGCGAGGCCGCCCGCCGCTTCGAGCGCGGTGTCGACCCGGAGATGACCGTCGCCGCGCTGGCCCGCGCCGCGCAGCTGCTGGCCGAGTACGGCGGCGCCCGCGTCGTCGGCGCGCCGGTCGACGTCGACACCCGCGCCCCCCGCCCGTCGATCGCGCTGGACGCCGCCCGGCCCGGCCGGGTCTCCGGCGTGCCCTACTCGCCGGCCCAGGTGGTCGAGCTGCTCGGCGCGGTCGGCTGCGCGGTGGAGGCCGAGGGCTCCTCGCTGACCGTCACCCCGCCGTCGTGGCGCCCGGACCTCACCGACCCGGCCGACCTGGTCGAGGAGGTCGTCCGGCTGGCCGGCTACGACGACGTCCCCTCGGTGCTGCCCACCGCCCCGCCCGGCCGCGGGCTCACCGAGACCCAGCGCCGCCGCCGGACGATCGGCCGGACGCTGGCCGAGGCCGGCTACGTCGAGGCGCCGTCCTACCCGTTCGTCGGCACCCCGGCGCTGGACGCGCTCGGCCTCGCCGAGGACGACCCGCGCCGCCGGGTCGTCCTCGTGCGCAACCCGCTGTCGGAGGAGGAGCCGGCGCTGCGCACCACGCTGCTGCCCGGCCTGCTCGCCACCCTGGCGCGCAACCTCTCCCGCGGCCGGCGCGACGTCGCCCTGTTCGAGCACGGCGCGGTCTTCCCCGGCGACCGGCGCACCCCCGCGCCGCTGCCCGGCGTCGACCGCCGGCCCGACGACGACACCCTCGCCGCCCTGCTCGGCGCGGTGCCCGACCAGCCCTGGCACGTCGCCGTGGGGGGGGGGGGGGGGGGGGGGGGGGGGGGGGGGGGGGGGGGGGGGGGGGGGGGGGGGGGGGGGGCGGGCGGGGAGGGGCCCCAACTCGTCACCTAGCAGCACCAGTCTCCGC
>NZ_JBJGZH010000034.1:0-45330 GCF_054050415.1 Geodermatophilus sp. SYSU D01180
TCCGCGGGGGTGGGGGTGAGGCGGGGCCGGCGGCGGGCCGCCGCCGCCCCCCCCCCCCCCCCGCCCCCCCCCCCCCCCCCCCCCCCCCCCCCCCCCCCCCCCCCCCCCCCCCCCCCCCCCCCCCCCCCCCCCCCCCCCCCCGCGGGGTATGCGGACCCCGTGCTGGGACGAGCGGCTGTGCGCGGTGCCCTGGCCGGACTGGCCGGCACCGCGGCGATGACCCTGGCCACGAAGGCCGAGCAGCGGGTGACGGGCCGGCCGGACTCCTACGTGCCGGCCCGCACGCTCACCGCGCTGGTCACCCGGCGCCGCCCGCCCGGGTCCGAGCGGCCGCTCGTGCGCAACCACCTCATGCACTGGGGCACCGGCGCCGCCGTCGGCGCGCTGCGGGGGATCTGGTCGGCCAGCGGCCTGCGCGGCTGGCGCGCCTCGGTCTGGCACACCTCCGTCCGGCTGGCCACCGACCAGACGCTGGAGAACGCCACCGGCGTCGGCGACCCGCCGTGGACCTGGTCGCGGCGGGACCGCGTCGTCGACGTCGCCGGCAAGGCCGTCTACTCCCTCGTCACCGGCGTGGTGTCCGACGCGCTGGTCCCGCTCGCCCCCGACCGCCGCCGCAGCACCTCCCCCTGACAGGACCGTCCCGGTCGCGGAACGGCCGGGACGGGTGGGACGGACGAGGCACGTGGGGTCACCCCCGCCCCGGGCACCGCGCGCCCTGCACACGCTCCGCTGACGACCTCCCTACGGTCCGTACCGACGAGACCAGGGGGAGCGCCGCCGGGAGGCGGCAGGAGGAGGCCGAACGTGCAGCGCAACCGGACGACGGGACGGCGCTGGACGGGTGCGGTCGCCGCCGCCACCGGGCTGGTGGCCCTCGTGCTCGCCCCCTCGTCCGCCTCTGCCGAGCCCGGCACGCCCCCGGCCACCGCCGCGGAGGCCGCCCAGCTGGTCGAGGAGACCGGCCGGCAGCTGACCGCCCTCGACGAGCAGGTGCACCAGGCCGAGCTCGCGGTCGCCGCGCAGCAGCAGGCCGCCACCGCCGCCGACGCCGCCGCCGACACCGCCGAGGCGACGCTCGCCCAGTACGCGCCGGCCATCCGCGCCATCGCGCAGAGCGGCTACACCGGCACCACCCGGTCCCGCGTGGCCGCCTTCCTGGGCAGCGACTCCGCCGATGACCTCGTCGCCCAGATGACCATGATCGACCTCATCGCCGAGCACACCGACGGCGTCCTCACCGAGGTGGCCGCCGCCCAGGCCGCGGCCGAGCAGGCCCGGGCCGACGCCGACGCCGCGGCCGCCACGGCCACCGCCGCGCTGACCGCCCTGCACGACCAGCAGGCGCAGGTCCGGGCGCAGGCCGACGCGTACGAGGCCGACTTCGAGCGGCTGACGGCCGCCGAGCAGGCCCGCGTCACCACCGCGCTGGCCGGCCCGGTCCTCGACGCGCCGTCGGCGGCCGCCGCCGCGGCCGCCGCCCCCGGTCCCGCCGCCGCGACCGCCGTGCAGACGGCGCTGGCCCAGGTCGGCGACCCCTACGTGTGGGGCGCCTCGGGGCCCGACGGCTTCGACTGCTCCGGGCTGACCTCCTACGCCTACGCCGCCGCCGGCATCGCGCTGCCGCACTCGAGCAAGGCGCAGTCGACGCTGGGGACGCCGGTGGCGCGGGCCGACCTCATGCCCGGCGACATCGTCTACTTCTACTCGCCGGTCAGCCACGTCGGCCTCTACATCGGCGACGGCAAGATGGTGCACGCGCGCACCTACGGCCAGCCGGTCGCGGTGACCAGCGTCGACCAGGCCGGCTACCGCGGCGCCGTCCGCGTGGCGTGAACGCCCGCCGGGCGCACCGACCCCGGGCGGGCCGTACCGTTGCCTGCCGTGACCCGGGCACTGCCGCGTGAGGAACCCGCCCTGCGGCCCGAGGCCATCGGCTTCCTCGACTCGCTCGTCATCGGCCTGGCCGCGACCTCGCCGGCCTACTCGCTGGCGGCGGTCATCGGCCCCGTCGTCGCCCTGGTCGGGGTGCACGCCCCGGGGGTGATGCTCGCGTCGTTCGTCCCCATGTTGCTCATCGCCGGCGCGTTCGCCGCGCTCAACCGCGCCGACCCCGACTGCGGGACGACGTTCTCCTGGGTGACCCGCGCCTTCGGCCCCACGGCGGGCTGGATCGGCGGCTGGGCGATCACGATGACCGGCGTCCTGGTGGTCGGGTCGCTCGCCGAGGTCGGCGTCCGGTTCACCCTGCTCATGCTCGGCCTGGACGCGCTGGCCGACTCCACGCCCGCGGTCGTCGCGCTGAGCGTGCTGCTGGTCGTCGTCATGTCGGCGATCTGCGTGCTCGGCACCGAGATCTCCGCCCGGCTGCAGAACGGGCTGATCCTCGCCCAGACCGCGGCGCTGCTGGTGTTCGCCGTCGTCGCGGTCGTCCGCGGCGTCCGGGGCGACTCGCCGTTCGGCGGGCTGACGCCGTCCTGGGACTGGCTGGACCCCTTCGGCGCGGGCGGCGCCGCGCTCACCGGCGGTCTCCTGCTCGGCGTCTTCGCCTACTGGGGCTGGGAGTCGGCGGTCAACCTGACCGAGGAGACCACCGACTCGCGGGTGGCCCCGGGGCGGGCCGGCGTGCTGTCCACGGTGGTCCTGCTGCTCACCTACGTCGGCGTCGCGGTCGCCGTCGTCTCCTTCGCCGGGACCTCCTGGCTCGCGGGCAACGCCGACGAGGAGGAGGCGGTCTTCGCCCTGCTGTCCACGCAGGCGCTGGGCGGCTGGGACTGGGTGGTGCTGGCCGCCGTCGCCACCTCGGCGATCGCCTCCACGCAGACGACGATCATCCCGGCCTCCCGCACCGGCCTGTCCATGGCGCGGCGGGCGGCGCTGCCGGCGCGGTTCGGGTCGGTCTCCGAGCGGTTCCGCACCCCGGACGTCTCCACCTGGTGGGTCGCCGGCGTGGCGATCGCCTGGTACGTGGGCGTGCACCTGGTCAGCGAGAACGCGCTGTTCGACTCGATCACCGCGCTGTCGCTGCTCATCGCGCTGTACTACGCGCTGACCGGCCTGGCCTGTGCCTGGTACTTCCGCCGCCGACTGGCCCGCAGCGTGCGCGACGCGCTGCTGCTGGGCGTCGGCCCGCTGGTCGGGGCGGCGATGCTCGGCTGGCTGCTGGTGCTCTCCGTGCGCGACCTCGCCGACCCGGAGAACAGCTACACCGGCCAGGCCTGGCTCGGGCTCGGCCCGCCGCTGGTGATCGGCGTCGGGATCATGGTGGCCGGGGTCGTGCTCATGCTGCTGTGGCGGTGGCGCGACGCCCGCTTCTGGCGCGAGCGCCCCGGCGTCGCCCCCGAGGACGCCGACCCCCTGGCCAGTTGAGCGTCCACTCCGGTCTTCCGGCCCTCCTGCAGGGACCCGTCGCGAGCCTGCGAGCGGCGGGGGCAGGAGGGTCCTTCGTCAGTGCAACCGTCGTCCCTCCGCCAGCATCGTGACCAGCGCCGCGATCCGCTTCGCCCGGGTGGCCGGGGTGGCGGCGGTGTGCACCCGCCAGAGGACGGCGTAGCGGTTGGTGCCGTCGAGCCCCGCGAACGCCTCCTGCGCGGCGGGCTCGGCGGCCAGCGCCGCGGCGAGGTCGTCGGGGACGGTGATGGTGGCCGGGCCCGCGTAGGCGCGGTCCCAGCGGCCGTCGGCCTGCGCCGCCTCCACCTGCGCGAGGCCGGCGGGGCGCATCCGGCCGGCCGCGACGAGGTCGGCGACGATGCCGACGTTCTTCTGCGACCACACGCTGCGCGGCCGCCGCGGCGTGACCCGGGTCAGGTACCAGTGCTCGTCCACGCTGTTGCTGCGGCCGTCGATCCAGCCGAAGCACAGCAGCGACTCGACCATCTCGTCGCGGGTCAGCGACGGCACGCCCGCGCCCTTCTTCGCCAGCTTCACGTAGCAGCCCGGCGCGGTGGCGTGCTCGGCCTCCAGCCACGCCTCGAACGCGGCCTGGTCGGGGAAGGTCAGCACCGGGAGGTCGGTCGGGAGCGTCATCCCAGCTCGCCCCGCAGCACCTCCGCCGCCCGCGCGAGCGACCGCATCTTGCCCTCGGCGGAGGCCCGCGGCAGGTACTTGAGGCCGCAGTCGGAGGTGAGGACCAGCCGCTCGACGTCGAGGTCGTCCAGGGCCCGCCGGACGCGGTCGGCCACCACCTCCGGCGTCTCCACCTCCGGCGTGGACAGGTCCAGGACGCCGAGCGCGATGCCCTTGCCGCGCAGCGGCCGCAGCTGCGCCGGGTCCAGGTGCGACTGCGCGGTCTCCACCGAGACCGTGTCGACCGGGGTGTCGGCCAGCTCGGGCAGGAACGAGTAGCCCTCCGGGCGCTCGCTCACCATGGCCGCGTAGCCGAAGCACAGGTGCAGGTGCACCGGGCCGGGCGCGCCCTCCACCGCCCGGGTCACCGCCTCGGCGCCGTACCGGCGGGCCACCTCGGGCCGGGCCTGCAGCCACGGCTCGTCGATCTGCACGACGTCGGCGCCCGCGGCGAACAGGTCGGCGATCTCCTCGCGGACGACGTCGGCGTAGGCCAGCGCGAGCGCCCGGTCGTCGCCGTAGTGCTCGTCGGCGGCCTGCTGGGCCATGGTGAACGGGCCGGGCAGCGTGATCTTCACGGCGCGGTCGGTGGCGGCGCGGAGGAAGCGCACGTCGCGGGCCTGGATCGGGCCGCGGCGGCGCAGCTCGCCGACCACCCGCGGCACGGGGATCGGCTTCCCGGAGCGGTTGAGCACGGTGCCCGGCGTGTCCACGTCGACGCCGTCGAGCGCGGTGGCGAAGTGGTTGGAGTAGGACTCCCGCCGCTGCTCGCCGTCGCCGACCAGGTCCAGGCCGGCCGCCTCCTGGGCGCGGACGGCCAGCAGCGTCGCGTCGTCCTGCGCCTCCTCGAGCAGGTCCGGCGCCGGCCGCCACAGCTCCCGGGCGCGGACCCGCGGCGGGAACTGGTGCGCCAGGCGGTCGTGGTCGATGAGCCACCCGGGCTGGGGCAGGCTCCCGACGACCGTGGTGGGCAGCGGCGGCAGCGAAGCGGGCACGGGGTGATCCTGCCCGCGCCGACGGGGCTCCGGGTGTGCTGGGGTGGAAGCCGTGGCGGACAACTACATCGCGGAACTGCCCTTCGGCGCCCCGGCCATCGACGAGGAGGCCTTCGTCGCGCCGACGGCGGTGGTGGTCGGCGCGGTCACGATGGGACCGCGCTCCAGCATCTGGTACGGCGCGGTCGCCCGGGCCGATCACGAGGTCATCGAGATCGGCGAGGGCTCCAACGTGCAGGACGGCAGCACGCTGCACTCCGATCCCGGCTTCCCGCTGGTCCTCGGTCGCGGCGTCACCGTCGGGCACCGGGTGGTGCTGCACGGCGCCCGCGTCGACGACGACGTGCTGGTCGGCATGGGCAGCATCGTCATGAACGGTGCGCACATCGGCTCGGGGTCCATCGTGGCCGCGGGCGCCGTCGTCACCCAGGGCACCGTCGTGCCGCCGGGCTCGCTGGTGGCCGGTGTCCCGGCGAAGGTGCTGCGGCCGACCACCGACGACGACCTCACGCACATCCGGCTCAACGCGGCCAGCTACACCGAGCGGCTGGACGCGGCGCGGAAGGTGCGGCCGGTGGTGCGCCGTCCGCTGCCTCCGGCCGGCTACACCCCCGGCGACGCGGCCGACTGAGGAAGGACCCCGCTGCTCCCCGCCACTCGCAGGCTCGCGGCGGGACCCTGCAGCGGGGCCAGGGTCAGCGGGCGAGGACGAGGACCCAGCGGTTGCAGCTCCCGTCGCGCTCGTAGCGGACGGTGTCCACCGCCGCCCGGGCGAGCTCCAGACCCCGGCCGCGCTCCGCGTCGTCCGGTGGCCACCCGCCCGGTCCCAGGGTCACGGGGCCGCCGTCGTCCTCGAACACGGCCTCGACCCGGTCGGGCAGGCCGCGCAGCCGCAGCACCAGTTCGCGTGCCCCCGAGGCGGCGGCGTGCTCGACGATGTTCGCCGCGACCTCGGCGACCGCCGTCTCGAAGCGCGTCCGGGCCGCCCTCCCGACGCCGTCCTCGCCCAGCCACAGCTCGGCGAGCAGGTCGTGGACGGGACCGAGGACCTCGGGACGCGCGGGGGCCCGCAGCACGTGCGTCGGGCCGGGCACGTCAGTCGCCGGCGAAGGCGCCGGCCACGTCCGGCCGCGGGCGCAGCACCCGGCCGAGGTTGGTCAGCTCCAGGACCGCCTGCACCTGCTCGCCCGCGCCGGCCAGCCGGAGGTCCCCACCGGCCTGGCGGGTGGTCTTCAAGCCGGCGATCAGCGCCCCGAGGCCGGAGCTGTCCATGGACTCCGTGCCGGAGAGGTCGACGACGACCCGGGGCGTGCCCCCGGCGACCAGCCGCCCGACGAGGGCGCGCAGCTGCGGCGCAGCGACCATGTTGAGCCGCCCCACCGGCCTGATCACCCCGATGTCGCCGTCGAGGGTCTCGGTCTGGAACTCGGTCATGTCCCCGCTCCCGCGGTCTGCTCGGGTCCGCGGTAGCGGACGGCCTGCACGATCACACTGAGGACGGCGAGGTCGAAGGCGACCCACACCAGGTTGGTCACGGTCCCGAGGACCGACGCGTCGGCGACCACCATGCGCACCGTGCCCACGACGGCCGCGACCACCAGCAGGGCCATGACCGCGAGCTGCGGGCGCACCAGGTGCCAGGGCCGGCGGTCCACCGACTGGCGCTCCTTGGGCGTGACCGCGAAGGCCAGGCTGCGGCCGAGGACGACGTTCCCGACCGCGGAGGTCACCGACCGGATCCACACCGGGAACAGCGCGAGGGAGTACTGCTGCCCGCGCCAGGTCCGCCGGCCGCGCCCGACCACCCAGAACAGCAGCTGGTTCACCAGGAGGAACGGCACCAGGCGGAGGAAGAACTCGGCCGTCAGGCCGGTCACGGGCAGGACGCCGAACAGGAGGTAGACCACCGGGGCGGCGAAGTACACGACGGCGGCGAAACCGGACAGGTAGCTCCACATCGTCGCCCAGTACATGAGCCGCTGGGCCACGGTCAGCCCGGGCTGGACGAGCGGGTTCTCCCGCAGCATGACCTGGACCGTCCCCTGTGCCCAGCGCAGCCGCTGGGTGAGCATCGTGCCGAGGTCCTCGGGGGCGAGACCGAGCGCGAGGGTCTCGTCGTGGTAGGCGGTGCGCCAGCCCAGCGCGTGCAGCCGCATGCAGGTGGCCATGTCCTCGGTGACCGAGATCGTGGCCATGGGCATGACCGGCTGGGCCTCGTCGTCGCGGTCGACGTCGACGGCGCGCACCAGGGTCCGGACGGTCTCGATCGCACCGAGCGGGGACCAGTCGCGGGCGGCGAGCCGGGCGAGGGCGTCCCGGTCGACCTCCGCGAGCCCGTGCTCCTCGCCGTCGAGCTCCGCCGAGAGGGCGGCGATGGCGGCGAGGTCCGCCTGCACCTGGTCGACGTCGGTCGCGACCACGGTGGCGGCGGCGGCCTCGACGCGCTGCTGGAAGCGGTAGGTGACGTCGGCGAGGGCGTGCCCGTCTCGCAGCTCCGCGCGCGCCCGGGCCACCGCCTCCTGCACCTGCGCGAGCGCCGCCAGCGCGCTGCCCTGCGCGGGGTCCAGCGACCGGCGCGCCCGGGCCAGCACCCGGTCGGCCGTGCGCAGCGCCCGGGCGACGGCGAGCTGCACCTCCGTGACGTACCGGGTGATGCCCAGCTGCATGAGCGCGTCGCGGCGCAGGACCGCGTTCGACCCGCAGAAGAAGGCGGCGTTCCAGCCGTCCTTGCCCTGCTGGATGGGACCGTAGAACAGCGGCGCCTGGCTGCCCAGCGGGTCGTCCCCGGGCACGTTGACGAAGACCTGCGGCGTCTGGACGAGCGCCATGCGGGGATCGCGGAAGTACCCGAGCGTGCGGTCGAGGATCTCCGGGTCCGGCACCTGGTCCGCGTCGAGGATCAGGATGTACTCGCCGTCGGTGGTCATGAGGGCGTTGTTCAGGTTGCCGGCCTTGGCGTGGCGGGACCGGCCGGCCCAGTCGGCGGAGCGGGTGATCACCCCGATGCCGGCCGCTTCGGCGCGGGCCCGCAGCTCCGGCCGCGCCCCGTCGTCGAGGATCCAGGTGCGGTGCGGGTGGCGGATGCGCTGCGCCGCCTCGGCGGTGGCCATGACGAGGTCGAGCGGCTCGTTGTACGTGGTGATGAAGACGTCGACGGTGGCGCCGTCCGGTGGCGGCGGCGGTTCCTCGCGCCGGCGCAGCCGCCACATGGTCAGGCCGAACAGCAGCGAGTCGAGGAGGCTGTAGGTCTCGGCGAGGACGAGGGGGACGGCGATCCACCACGCCGACCAGTTGATCGACTCCAGCCACCGCCAGACGACGTAGTTCACGCCGAGCGCGGCGGTCACGACGATCAGCACCCGCAGCGCCAGCAGCCGGCCGGTGAGGGGTGGCCGCGGCGCCGCCGCGGTCACCGACGCGCCGGACAGCGGGTCCCGTCCGCGGGCCGCCCGGTGGGTGGTCACGGCGCCTCCTCCCGGCGCAGGGCGATGGCGGTGACGTCGTCCAGCGGACCGGCGGCGGCCGTCAGGCCGCGGACCTGGTCGAGGAGGTCCTCGGGGTCGGGGTGCGCGCGGAGCAGCCGGGCGACGTGGTCGAGGGCCTCGCGGGTGCCGCCGAGGACGTCGAAGAGGCCGTCGCTGAAGACGAGGAGCGTGTCGCCGGGGTCGAGGACCAGCTCGTGCGCCGTCCACCCCAGGTCGGGGTCCACCCCCAGCGGCAGGTCCTCGCCGGCCAGGTGCCGCGTGCTGCCGTCGGCCCGGCGGACCAGGGCCAGCCCGTGGCCGGCGTCGGCGTAGCGCACCCGCCCGGTCGCCGGGGTCAGCCGGCCGTGGAAGAGCGTCACGAACGAGCCGGCCCGGCCGAGGTCGGGCTGCAGCGCCCGGGCCGCCGCGGCGAGCACCGCGCTCTCCGGTGACCGCCCGGGGCCCGGCGGCGCGAGGCGCGAGGTGGTCCGCAGGACGGCGCGGACGGTCGCCATGAGGATCGCCGCGGCCGCGCCCTTGCCCATCACGTCGGCCAGCGTGAGCACCAGGTCGCCGTCGACGACGTCGAGGTCGAGCAGGTCCCCGCCGACGGCGGTGGCCGGCCGGCAGCTCCCGGCGACCGCGTATCCGGGCACCTCGGGCGGCTCCCCGGGCAGCAGGGCGCGCTGCACCTCCCCCGCGCGGTCCATGTCGGCCGAGTGGGTCAGCTCGGCCTCGGTCCAGGCGGCGAGCTCCTCGAGCACCGCGACCTCGCGGTCGCCCAGCGTCCGCGGACGGGTGTCGAACAGGCACAGCGTGCCGACGACGAGACCCCCGGGGCCGGTGAGCGGGTGACCCGCGTAGAACCGCACGTGCGGCGGCCCAGCGACGGCCGGCGCCTCCGCGTAGACCGGGTCCAGGCGGGCGTCCGGCACCACGTGGGTCGTGCGCAGTGCCATCGTGCGGTCGCAGAAGGACGCCTGCCGGTCGGCCTGGCGATCCGGCATGCCCTGGGCGGACTTGAACCAGAGGTGGTCCTCGGCGATGAGGGTCACCGTCGCGATCGGTACGTCGAAGACCTTCTGCGCCAGCCGGGTGATCCGGTCGAAGCGCTCCTCGCGCCCGGTGCCGAGCAGCTGGAGCTGGTCGAGGGCGTCCAGCCGCCGGGTCTCGTCGGCATCGGCGCGGGAACCGGCCGGGAGCGGCACGAGGGAGCGGGCCGGTGCCGCGCTCACCGGCCACTCCCCACGAGGCTGCGGGCGGCGAGCGCGCGGCGGATCGCCCGGGCGCTGGCCGGGCTGCTGGCCAGGCGCCAGTCGGTCTCCTTGTCGTGGTCGAACCACACGAAGGCCTCGACGTCGGCCTGGGCGTCGAGCCAGGCCACCAGGTCGGTGATCCAGGCCGCCTTGTCGCCGCCGGACTCGGCGCAGCCGACCTCGGCCACCAGGACGGGCGTCCCCGGCGCCAGGTCCCGCAGCTCGTCGAGGCTCGGGCCGAAGAGGTCCGCGGGCGCCTGCCAGCCGCCGTGACCGGGTACCGCGCCCCAGTTGTAGCCGTCGAGCGCGACGCGGTCCACGGCGGCGGCACCGGGCCAGGTGTCGGCCATCGGCGAGGCGCCCCGGTACCGGACGTTGGGGTTCCACACGAGCTCGACGTTCCCCGCACCGGCGTGCCGGAACACCTCGGCGAGGTGCTGCCACGCGGCGACGTGGTGCCGCGCCGTCGTCCCGGCCACCCCGACCGCCCACGGGTACCAGTCGCCGTTCTGCTCGTGGGCGAAGCGCAGGAGCACCCGTCGCCCCCAGTCCCGCAGCGCCTCGGCCCACTCCCACAGCCGGCCGTCCCAGGCGCCTGCCGCGACCTCGGCCAGGGTGGAGCGTCCGCCGTCGGCCGGGTCCCACGGCTCCCAGGTGAGCACCGGCGTGGCGCCGCGGGCGGCGACGGCGTCGAGGCCGGCCAGCGGAGGAGGTGCCGCCAGGGCGGCGTAGGAGAGCACGAGCGAGGGCGGCTCCCCGGACGCCGCTGCCACCGCGTCGAGCTCGGCGGCCGCGGTCGGGCCGCCGGGTGTCGTCACGCCGAAGGCCAGCGGCTGCCTCCGCGCCGGCTGCTCCGGCCGTCCTGCACAGCCGGCCACGCCCAGTGCCGCCACGGCCACCCCGGCGGCCAGGACCGACCGGCGGGTCCGTCCCCGTTCCCCGTCCACGGGACTCCCATTCCCCACGGATGCGTAACGAACCCGTCCCGTTTCCGTCACGGGTCCCGCGCGGGTCCGTCCGGTCAGACCGCGCCGGCGAGGCGGGCGACGGCGTCGCGGACCTCGTCCAGGGACAGGGCGAGCGTCGCGTCCCCCACGGGCAGCTCCACGCGCACCACGCCCGGGTCGGCGGTGACCGCGGCCTGCACCCAGGTCCACAGCCCCTCCTGCGCCAGCGCGCGGACCGCGGACCCGAAGGCCTCCGGGGTGGTCGACAGCAGCAGGTGCAGCATCGGCGTCTGCGGCGGGTCGGGCACCACCCGCACGCCGGGCAGGCCGCGGACGGTGTCGGCGACCTCCCGCGCCCGCTCGAGGTAGGCGGGGAACAGCGGCAGCCGGCGGCGCAGGCAGGTCAGCGCCGAGGCGGCTCCGGGCCACAGGCCGAACAGCGTGCCGCCCATCCGCCCGCGCCACTCCCGGACCTCCGCGACGACGTCCGCGGGCCCGGCCACGCAGCACCCGGCCAGCGCGCCGATCCCCTTGTAGAAGCTGACGTAGACGGTGTCGAACGGTGCCGCGACGGCGGCCGGGGGCATCCCGTAGCCGGCGGCGGCCTCCCACAGCCGGGCGCCGTCGAGGTGGGCCACCGAGTGCACGTCGTGCGCCCACGCGGCCTGCTCGACGACGTCGTCCCACGGCGGCAGCGGACCGCCCAGGTCCCGCTGCGGCAGCTCCACCACCAGCGCGGCCGGCGCCTCGGCGACGCCGTCGAGGTCGGCGCGCAGCAGCATGCGGTGCCGGTCGCCGACCGGCCGCTCGACCAGGCCCTGCAGCCGCGCCAGCGCGCCGCCCTCGTGCCGGAACAGGTGGCACTCGGGGTGCCCGACGACGGTGGACCGGCGGCTGCGCTGGGCGTGCACCCGCAGCACCGCCTGCTGGGCCATCGTCCCGCTCGGCAGGTAGACGGCGGCCGGCTTGTCCAGCAGCCGCGCGACCTCCTCCTCCAGCTCGGCGACGACGCCGCCCGCGCCGTACCGGTCCAGCGCGGTGTCCGGCGGGACGGTGGCCAGCAGGTCGGCGGCGTGCTGGACGCCGTGCCCGGTCAGGGCCCGGTCGCAGGCCAGCCGCAGGGCGTCGAGGTCGTCGTCCACGGGCCCAGTCTGTCGGGAGCGCGGGATCCCGGCGGCCCGGGGCCCGGGACCGCGGCCCGCGTCAGGCGTCGAGCAGCTCGCGGAGGAGCGCGCCGACGGCGCCGGCCTCGATGAGGAAGCCGTCGTGCCCGTACGGCGAGGACACCACCCGCAGCGGCACCCCGAGCGCGTCGGCCACCCGCTGCTGCAGCTCCAGGGGGTAGAGCCGGTCGGAGTCGACGCCGGCCACCACCGCCCGCGCGGTCACCCGGGCCAGCGCCGCCTCCACCCCGCCCCGGCCGCGGCCGACGTCCCAGGTGTTCATCGCCTCGGTGAGCACCAGGTAGCTGCCGGCGTCGAACCGGCGGGCGAGCTTGTCGGCGTGGTGGTCGAGGTAGGAGGCGACGGCGAACCGGCCGTCGGCCTGCACGGCCGCGCCGAACCGCTCCTCCAGCTCGAACGCGCTGCGGTAGGTGAGGTGCGCGATCCGCCGGGCGACGCCGAGCCCCGCGACCGGGTCGGCGCGGATCGCGGCCTGCTGGGTGGTCTGGGTGCCGATCTGGTCGGCGGTGGCCGCAGCGCCCGAGGCGAGGAAGAACAGCCCGGCCACCCGGTCGGGCAGCGCGACCGCCCACTCCAGCGCCCGCATCCCGCCCATCGACCCGCCGACGACGGCGGCCCAGCGGTCGACGCCGAGCGTGTCCGCGAGCGCCGCCTCGACCAGCACCTGGTCGCCGACGGTCACCTCCGGGAACCGCGGGCCCCACGGCCGGCCGTCGGGCGCGGTCGAGGACGGGCCGGTGGTCCCCTGGCACCCGCCGAGCACGTTGGCGCAGACGACGAAGAACCGGTCGGTGTCCAGCGCCGCGCCGGGGCCGACCAGCGACGCCCACCAGCCCGGCGTCGGGTGGCCGGGCCCCGCGGGGCCGGTGACGTGGCTGTCGCCGGTGAGCGCGTGCTCGACCAGCACCGCGTTGCCGCCGTCCGGGGCGAGCGTGCCCCAGGTCTCGTAGGCCACCCGGACGCCGGGCAGCACCCCGCCGCGTTCGAGCCGGACCGGTCCGTCCAGGTCGAGGAAGAGCCGGTCCCCGGGGGGGTCGCCGTCGCGCCACCCGCCGGTGCGCGGCGGGGTGCGGGACGCCGGGACGTCCCGCACCCCGCCCACGTCAGGCGCCCTTGGCGGCGCGGAAGCCGGCCTCGAGGTCGGCGAGGATGTCCTCGATCCCCTCCAGGCCGGCGGCCAGGCGCACGAGGCCGGGCGTGACGCCGGTGGTCCGCTGCTCCTCCGGCGTGAGCTGCGAGTGCGTCGTCGACGCCGGGTGGATGACCAGGCTGCGGACGTCGCCGATGTTGGCCACGTGGCTGTGCAGCTCCAGCGCCTCCACGAAGCGCTTGCCCGCCTCGACGCCACCGCGGATCTCGAACGCCAGCACCGCGCCCGCGCCGCGCGGGGCGTAGCGCTGCTGGGCGGCGTGCCACGGCGAGGACGGCAGGCCGGCGTAGTGCACCGACTCCACCTCGTCGTGCGCCTCGAGGAACTCGGCCACCCGCTGGGCGTTGGCCACGTGCCGCTCCATGCGCAGCGACAGCGTCTCGATGCCCTGCACGACCAGCCAGGCGTTGAACGGGCTGATCGCCGGGCCGAGGTCGCGCAGCAGCTGCACCCGGGCCTTGAGCGCGTAGGCCGGCGCGCCGAGGTCGGCGTAGACGACGCCGTGGTAGGTCGGGTCCGGCGTGGTGAAGCCGGGGAACCGGCCGCGCGTCCAGTCGAAGTTGCCGCCGTCGACGATCACCCCGGCGATCGCGGTGCCGTGGCCGCCGAGGTACTTGGTGGCCGAGTGGACGACGACGTCGGCGCCGTGCTCGAGCGGGCGCACGAGGAACGGCGTGGCGATGGTGTTGTCGATGATCAGCGGCACACCGTTGCGGTGCGCCACCTCCGACACCGCGGAGATGTCGAGGACGTCGCCCTTCGGGTTGCCGATCGACTCGCCGTAGAACGCCTTGGTGTTCTCGCGGACCAGCGACTGCCAGTTCTCCGGGTCGTCGGGGTCCTCGACGAAGGACACCTCGACGCCGAGCTTGGGCAGCGAGTGGTGCAGCAGGTTGTACGTGCCGCCGTACAGCGACGCCGAGGCGACGACGTGGCTGCCGGCCTCGGCGACGTTCAGGATCGCCAGGGTCTCGGCGGCCTGGCCGCTGGCCACCGCGAGCGCGGCGACGCCGCCCTCGAGGGACGCCACGCGCTGCTCGAGCGCGTCCTGCGTCGGGTTCATGATCCGCGTGTAGATGTTGCCCATCTCGGCCAGCGCGAACAGGTCGGCGGCGTGCTGGGCGTCGCGGAACTGGTAGCTGGTCGTGGCGTAGATCGGCAGGGCGCGGGCCCCGGTGGTGGGGTCGGGGCTGGTCCCGGCGTGGATCTGCCGGGTCTCGAAGCTCCAGCTCTGCTGGTCGGGCACGGCGCCGTCTCCTCTCGCTCGCGGAGACCCCGCGGCGCACGGAGGGCTCCGTCTTGCCGCGCGGCGGGCGCCGCGCGGCCGGCTCTTCCCCTGGGAGCACCTCGGACGGAGGAGAGGTTGCCGGGCAGCCAGCCAGGTACTTGTCGCTGCCTCTCGTGAGCCTGCGCGGAACCCTAGCGCCAGGTCAGGAGGCGCCGGGCCGGGGGTGCGCGAGAGCGGCCGCGGCGTCGTCGGCGAGGCGGGCGACGAGCTCCCCGGCGGGCAGCGCCTCGGCCAGCGCGTACGCCTGCCCGGCCCACATGCTGACCGCCTCCGGGTCGCCGGCCTGCCGGGCCGCGGCGCGCAGCGGCGTCGTCAGGTGGTGGACCTGCGGGTAGGCGGCCGGGGCCGCGGCGGTGTGCTCGGCCAGGAAGCGGTTGACCAGCCCGCGGGCGCGCCGGCCGCTGAACGCGCGGGTGAGCGCCGTCGGCCGGCCGCCCCCCAGGGCCGCCCGGTGCGCGGCGCCGGTCCCCGCCTCGGGGCAGAGCAGGAACGCGGTGCCCAGCTGCGCGGCCTCCGCCCCGGCGACGAGCACCGCGGCCACCGCGGGGCCGTCGACGATCCCGCCGGCGGCGACCATCGGCAGGTCCACCGCCCGGGCGACCAGGCGCAGCAGCGGCAGCAGCCCGTACTCGCCGGCCCCGTCCTCGTCGCGGAGGCCGCCGCGGTGCCCGCCGGCCTCGACGCCCTGCACCACCAGGGCGTCCGCACCGGCGTCGCGGGCGGCCACGGCGTCCTCCGGCGAGGTGACCGTGACCAGCACGGTGGCGCCGGCGTCGTGCAGCGCGGCGACCATGTCGGGCCGGGGCAGGCCGAAGGTGAACGACGCCACCGGCACCCGCTCCTCGGCGAGGACCGCGACCTTGGCCTCCCACGCGTCGTCGTCGGCGCGCGGCTCGCCGAGGTCCACGCCCCACCGCCGCGCCTCCGGCCGGAGCCGCTCGGCGTAGCGGCGCAGGGCGCCCTCGTCGGCGGGCGGCCCGGGGACGAAGACGTTGACGCCGAACCCCTCACGGGTCCGCGCCCGGACGGCGCGGACCTCCTCGCGCACCGCCTCCGGCGTCCGGTAGCCGGCGGCGAGGAAGCCCAGGCCGCCGGCCTCGGACACCGCCGCGGCCAGCTCCACCGTCGACGGCCCGCCGGCCATCGGCGCCTGCACGACCGGTCGACGCAGCCCCAGCACCATGCCGGGCATCCTGCGCCCGCGGCTCAGGCGGGGGTGAGCCGGGCCAGCACCTGGTCGAGCGCGACGCGGTCGCCGGGGGCGACGAGCAGGGCGACGACGCCGTCGGCCGGCGCGCGCAGCGTGTGCTCCATCTTCATCGCCTCGACGACGACCACGGGGTCGCCCGCGCCGACCTCCTGACCGTGGGAGGCCGGGGTGGCGATCACCGTGCCGGGCATCGGGCTGGTCAGCTCGGGGGCGTGCGCGGCGGCGTCCGGCCGCAGCACCGGCCGCCGCGCCCGGCGCAGCGCCCAGTCCGCGCCGCCGGCGTGCACGAACAGCGCGTCCCCGTCCTCGGCCACCCGGCAGTGCGACCGCACGCCGTCGCGCACCAGCGCCAGGCCGCCGTCCTCGGGTGCGCAGCTCAGCGGGCCGGCGTCGGCGCCGTCCAGGCCGGCCCGGGCGGCGGCGGGCGTGCCGGTGAGCGTCACCGTCCGCTGCCGCCCGCCGGCCTCCAGCCGGACGATGAACGGGGCCGACGGCGCGCCCGCGCGGAAACCGGTGGGCGCGCTCCACTGGTCGGCCGGGTCGGCGGCGGCCCAGGCGGCTAGCCACACGTGCGCGGCGGCGGCGAGGACGGCGTCGTCGGGGACGGCGGGCGGCTCCCAGGCGGCGGCGAACCGGTCGAGCAGCGCGGTGTCCAGGTCGCCGGCGCGGACGGCGGGCTCGGCGAGCAGCGCCCGCACGAACCCGACGTTGGTGGTCACGCCGAGCACCGCGGTCTCCGCGAGCGCGCGGTCCAGGGCGGCCAGCGCGGTGGCGCGGTCGGGGCCGGCGGCGACCACCTTGGCGAGCATCGGGTCGTAGTCGGAGCCGACGACGGTGCCGGCGGCGATGCCGGAGTCCACGCGGGCGCCGGCGGGCTCGGCCAGCGCCAGCACCCGCCCGCCGGTGGGCAGGAAGCCGCGGGCGGGGTCCTCGGCGTACACCCGCGCCTCGACCGCCCAGCCGGTCAGCGCGACCTCGTCCTGGGTGAAGGCCAGCGGCTCCCCGGCCGCCACCCGCAGCTGCTGCTCGACCAGGTCCAGCCCGGTGACCAGCTCGGTGACCGGGTGCTCGACCTGCAGCCGGGTGTTCATCTCCATGAAGAAGAACTCGTCGGGCCGGTCGGCCGAGACGATGAACTCCACGGTGCCCGCGCCGGTGTAGCCGACGCTGCGGGCGGTGGCGCAGGCGGCGGCGCCGATCCGCTCGCGGGTGGCGGCGTCCAGCAGCGGCGACGGCGCCTCCTCGACCACCTTCTGGTGCCGCCGCTGCAGGCTGCACTCGCGCTCGCCGAGGTGGACGACCGCGCCGTGCGCGTCGGCGAGGACCTGCACCTCGACGTGCCGCGGCCGCTGCACGAACCGCTCGAGGAACAGCGTGTCGTCGCCGAACGCCGCGCGCGCCTCCCGGCGGGCCGACGCGAGCGCGGCGGGCAGCCCGGCGGCGTCCTCGACCACCCGCATGCCCTTGCCGCCGCCGCCCGCCGAGGGCTTGACCAGCACGGGGAAGCCGATGCCGGGGGCGGCGGCCACCAGGTCGTCGTCGGTGAGGCCGGGCTCGGCGACGCCGGGGACGACCGGCACGCCCGAGGCGACCACGGTCTTCTTGGCGGTGATCTTGTCGCCCATCACCCGGATCGCCTCGGCCGGCGGGCCGACGAACACGACGCCGGCGTCGGCCAGGGCGGCGGCCAGGGCCGGGTTCTCCGAGAGGAAGCCGTAGCCGGGGTGCACGGCCTGCGCGCCGGTGGCGAGGCACGCCCCGACCACCCGCTCCACCGACAGGTAGCTCTCCGCGGCCGGGGCCGGCCCCAGGCGGTGGGCGAGGTCGGCGGCGCGGACGTGCGGGGCGCCGGCGTCGGCGTCGCTGTAGACGGCGACCGAGCGGATGCCGAGCCGGCGCAGCGTCCGGATGACGCGGACGGCGATCTCGCCCCGGTTGGCGACGAGGACGGTGTCGAACACGGCGGTCACATCCGGAAGACGCCGTAGGCGACGTCGTCGAGGGGGGCCTGCGCGCACGCGGACAGCGCCAGGCCGAGGACGGTGCGGGTGTCGGCGGGGTCGAGGACGCCGTCGTCCCACAGCCGCGCCGTCGAGTAGTAGGGGTTGCCCTGGGCCTCGTACTGGCCGCGGATCGGCGCCTTGAACGCCTCTTCCTCCTCCGCGGGCCAGTCGGTGCCGCGCGCGGCCAGCCCGTCCCGGCGGACGGTGGCCAGCACCGAGGCGGCCTGCTCGCCGCCCATCACCGAGATGCGGGCGTTGGGCCACATCCACAGGAAGCGGGGGGAGTAGGCCCGGCCGCACATCGAGTAGTTGCCGGCGCCGTAGGACCCGCCGATGACGACGGTCAGCTTGGGCACCCGGGCGCAGGCGACGGCGGTGACCATCTTGGCGCCGTGCTTGGCGATGCCGCCGGCCTCGTAGTCGCGGCCGACCATGAACCCGGTGATGTTCTGCAGGAACAGCAGCGGGATCCGCCGCTGGTCGCACAGCTGGACGAAGTGCGCGCCCTTGAGCGCGGACTCCCCGAACAGCACGCCGTTGTTGGCGACGATGCCGACCGGGTGCCCGTGCAGCCGGGCGAAGGTGGTCACCAGCGTCGGGCCGTAGAGGGCCTTGAACTCCTGGTGCTCGCCGCCGTCGACCAGCGTGGTGACGACGTCGCGGACGTCGTAGGGCGTGCGGGGGTCGACCGGGACGAGGTCGTAGAGGTCGGTCTGCGGGCGGACGGCGTCCCGCGGCGGGGTCACCTCCCAGGCCGGCGGCGCGGGCGGGGCCAGCGTGGACACGATGCCGCGGACGATCTCCAGCGCGTGCTCGTCGTCGTCGGCCAGGTGGTCGGTGACGCCGGAGACGCGGCTGTGCAGGTCGCCGCCGCCGAGGTCCTCGGCGCTGACCACCTCGCCGGTGGCGGCCTTCACCAGCGGCGGCCCGCCCAGGAAGATCGTGCCCTGCTCGCGGACGATCACCGACTCGTCGGCCATCGCGGGCACGTACGCGCCGCCGGCGGTGCACGAGCCGAGGACGGCGGCCACCTGCGGGATGCCGCGGGCGCTCATCGTGGCCTGGTTGAAGAAGATCCGGCCGAAGTGCTCGCGGTCGGGGAAGACCTCGTCCTGCATCGGCAGGAACGCGCCGCCGGAGTCGACGAGGTAGACGCACGGCAGCCGGTTCTGCAGCGCCACCTCCTGCGCCCGCAGGTGCTTCTTCACCGTCACGGGGTAGTAGGTGCCGCCCTTGACCGTGGCGTCGTTGGCGACGACGACGCACGCGCGGCCCGCGATCCGGCCGATGCCGGTGATGATCCCGGCGCCGGGGGAGTCGCCGTCGTACATGTCCTCGGCGGCCAGCGGCGAGAGCTCGAGGAACGGGCTGCCGGGGTCGAGCAGGTGCGCGACGCGGTCGCGGGGGAGCAGCTTGCCGCGCTCGACGTGCCGGGCGCGGGCGGCCCCGGAGCCCCCGAGCGCCCGCCGGGCGAGCCGCTCGCGCAGCTCGGCGACCAGGTCCTCGTGCCGGGCGCGCGACGACTCCGGCGCGGCCACCGCCATGTTCTGCCTCCTGTGTGGGATCTGCGCCCCGGACGTCAACCGTCGTTCAGTTAACCGTCGTTCACTTGCGCTGTCCACGCGCCGCGTCAGGTGGTCGGGGTGCTGCCCGTCGTCGGCGGGGGTTCCTCGGCGGGGGACGGGGGCTGCTGCGTCGTCGGCGTCTCCGTCGCGGGCTCGGTCGTCCGCGGGGTGGTCGTCGTCGGCAGGGTCGGGGGAGCCGGCGCGGTGGTGGTGGGCGCGGACGGCGGGGTCGTCTCCTCGGGCGGCGTCGTCGGCTCCGGCTCGGGCTCCGTCGTCGTCGGCTCCGGCTCGCGGGTCGTCGGGGGTGCCGTCGTCTCCGGCGCGGGCGCCGGGGTGGTGACCTCCGTCGTGCCGCCGGCCGGGACGGTCGCCGGGTCCGGCGGCTTCACGTACAGGTAGAGCACGCCCAGGCCCAGGAAGAGCACGACGAGCACCAGCGTGGAGGTGCGCGCCCGGCCGATGTGCCCGGGCGAGCGGCGGAGGACGTTCGACAGGCCGAAGCGGCCGCGGCCGGCGGGGTCGCCGCCACCGGTCTCCTCGTCGGGACGCGGGGCGCCGGGGACGGTCACTGCTGCGCCCGGGCCGGTGCGGGAGCCGGGGTGGGCGCCGGCTCGGGGGTGACGTTGAGGCCGGCGTGGCCGAAGGCCAGCACGATCCGGGCGCGCAGGTCGCGGCTCACCTCGAACTGCCGGCCGGGCAGCGTGCGGGCGACCACCCGCACGTTGACCTGCTCGAGGTCGATGCTCTCGACGCCCATCACGCTCGGCTCGTCGAGCAGCAGGCGGCGCAGGTGGTCGTCGGCGAAGGCCTGCCGGCCCACCTCGCGGAGGATCTCGTTGACCCGCGTGACGTCGGCCGTCGTCGGCACCGGGACGTCGACCACCGCGCGCGCCCAGTCGCGGGACAGGTTGACCACCTTGACGATCTGCCCGTTCGGGATGGTGACCACCTCGCCGTCGGCCGAGCGCAGCCGGGTGATCCGCAGCGTGACGTCCTCGACCGTGCCGTCGGCCGGGTCGCCGCCGCCGACGACCTGGATCGAGACGACGTCGCCGAAGCCGTACTGCCGCTCGGTGATGAGGAAGAACCCGGCCAGGACGTCGCCGACGATCCGCTGCGCGCCGAAGCCGAGCCCCACGCCGAGCACGGTGGCCGGGGCGACCAGGCCGGTGACCGGGACGCCGAGGCGGTCGAGCACGTAGAACGCCGCCACCGCGTAGACCATCACGATGAGCGTCCAGGTGACGACCTGGGTGAGGGAGTGCCGGTGCTTGGCCGCCTCGGAGCGGACCAGCACGTCGCCGCCGGTGGAGCGGGCATCGATGCGGCTGGTGATCCGGTCGCCCACCCAGCTGACGAACCGGGCCACCAGGACCGAGCCCAGGATGATCAGCACGATCTCCAGGCCGCGGCCGGCCAGCCAGTCGAGCAGGTCGGTGAACGGTGCCATGCGGGATCCGGTCCTCCGGTCGGCTCGGGGGGTCGGTGCCCATCCAACCCGGTGTCGCCGGGAGCCGCCTCTACCTCGGCTCGACGAACAGCGAGGCGACCGAGCGGCCGATCCGCCCCGTGGCGTCGTAGAGGTCGGCCGCGCACTGCCCCACGCCGCCGGCGCCGAGCGTCGTCCTCGCGTCCATGCCCAGCCACTCGCCCTCCGGCTGGCGGAACAGCGCGACGACGAGGTCGACGTTGGCGAAGGTCGCCCGGTCCCACGGGAGCTCGGCGGAGATGCCGCTGGCCGCGTCGGTCATGACCAGCAGGTGCTCCAGCGGCGTCATCGGCTCGCCGTCGACCAGCGCGCACAGCGGCCGGGTCCAGGCCGCGGCCGGCCCCGTGCCGGTGAGCGAGCCCGACGCCTCCCGCCAGTCCAGCGCGCGGTGGTAGGCGACCTCCTGGCGGAACACGTCGAACACCGCCGGGCGGGCGTCCTCCGGGCCGACGGCGGCCGGCTGCGCGGGCGTGGCGGTGTCGGCGGCGTCGCGGCTGCGCATCCGCCAGGCGGTCAGCCGCATCGCGGTGCGCCCGCCCGCGGTGAGCGCGGCCTCGACCAGCTCGATCCGCCTGCCCGGGCGCAGCACCCGCGCCTCCACCCGCACCGGCCCCACCGGCACCGGCCCGAGGACGTCGTAGGCCAGCCGCACCGTCTGCCCGCCGGGGATCCCGCCGGCCCGCTCGACCTCCCGGGCGAGCAGCGCGGCCGGCGGCCCGGCGTGCTGGAGGCCCGGGTCCCACGGCCCGATGGTCAGCGCGGTCGCGACGTAGCCGTCGCCGTCCGGGAGGTAGCAGGCGGAGGGCAGGTGCACGTCCGCAGTCTCGCCCGGCCCGGGCCGGGGCCGTCCCGCGGGTCAGCCGGAGCGGGCCAGCCACAGCGCGGAGACCAGCCACACCGCGCCCACTCCCGCGGCCAGCCACCACAGCGGCTGCCCCTCCGCCGACAGCGAGATCAGCACCCCCACGACGAGGACCGCACCGGCCACCGGCGTCGACCGCAGCAGCGCGCCGGCGGTGTCCGGCCCCGGGAAGGCGACGAAGACCACCGCCGCCGCCACCAGCAGGAACGCGCACAGCGCCCCGAGGTAGGCCGCGGTGACGCCGAACTCCGCGGGCAGCACGAGCGCCCCGACCCCGCCGACGACGGCCCCCACGCCCAGCCAGAGGAGCAGGCGGCGGCGCCGTCGGGACCACGGGGGGCGGGGCTCGGTCACGCCCCCGAGGGTGCCCGCCCTCCCTGAGAGCCACCCGTGTCGCGGGGCACCGCACCGCCGGCGCGCCGTCGGTAGGTGGCGTCCGGGGGTACGCCCGCTACTCTCGGACGGGTGCCGCACACCCGCCGTCCCGCGATCGGCTACCTGACCACCGTGGCGGCGGCGGCGCTGTTCGCCGTCAACGGCACCGTCTCCACGCTCGCGCTGCAGGCCGGCGTCCCGCCCACCTGGCTGACGGCGATGCGCTGCGGCGGGGCGGCGGCCGGCCTGCTGGCCGCGCTGGCGCTCGTCTCCCCGCGGCGGCTGCGGCTCACCTGGCGCGAGGTGCCCTTCCTCGCCGTGTTCGGCGTGGTCGGCGTCGCGCTGACCCAGTTCCTCTACTACGTGGCCATCGGCCGGCTGCCCGTCGGCATCGCGCTGGTGTTCGAGATGACCGCGCCGGTCGGGATCGCGCTGTGGGTGCGGCTGGTGCGCCGGGAGCCCGTGCGCCCCCGGATCTGGGTGGCGCTGGCGCTGTCGCTGTCCGGGCTGGTCCTCGTCGCGCAGGTGTGGGAGGGCGGCGGCTCGCTGAACCCGCTCGGCGTCGCCGCGGGCCTGGCCGCCGCGGTCTGCCTGGCCACCTACTACCTCATGGGCGAGCGCGGGACGGCCACCCGCGACCCGGTCGCGCTCACCACCTGGACGTTCGTGGCCGCCGCGCTGTTCTGGGCCGTCGTCGCCCCGTTCACCGCGCCGTTCGAGGCCGGCGTGCTCGGGGAGCGGGTGCCGGTCTCGCTCGGCTCGGTGGAGCTGCCGCTGTGGGTGCTCGTGGCCTGGATCGTCGTCCTCGGGGCGATCACGCCGTTCTGGCTGTCGATCGCCGCGCTGCGCCACCTGCAGCCGACGACGGCCGGCCTGGTCGCCACCGTCGAGCCGGTTTTCGCCTCGGTCGTCGCCTGGCTGTGGCTCGAGCAGGTGCTCAGCGGCTGGCAGGTGGCCGGCGGGCTGGTGGTGCTCGGCGGCATCGCGCTCGCCCAGACCGCCCGCACCGCCGCGCGGCCGGCTCCGGCGCCGGCGCCCGTCCCCGAGACGCCGGCGCCGCTCGTGCCTTAAGCGACCTCCTGCGCGTCGGCGAGCCAGCCGGCCAGGCGCTCCATGTACCGGGCCTGCGCGGCGTAGTCCATGCCGACGTACTCCCACGGGTACACCTGCTGCGCCTGCGCGGCCGGCAGCAGGTCGTAGGTCGGCTGGCCGGCCATCTCCTCGGGGGTCATCCCGCCGCGCAGCGAGTAGAGGATGACGTCGCTGCGGTACTGCGGCACCTGCTCCCAGCTCGCGGTCTGCCAGAAGTAGCCGTCGCCGCCCGGGTCGAGGAACTGCACGCCGAGCTCGGAGTAGAGGCGCAGCGACGGGTCGTCGGGGGCCTTGGCCATGTAGAAGCCCTCGTCCGGGTAGGCGGCCACCGGCAGCACCGTGACCCCGGACGACGCGGCCTCGGTGAGCGCCGCGGAGGCCTCCTCGTAGTCCTGCCGGGCCGCGCTCACCTCCGCGCCGTCCATGTCCGCGCCGAGGGACCCCGCGAGCTCGGCGGTGCGCTCGATGACCTCGGCGGCCGAGCCGCGCCAGGCGATCGCCACGACCGGCGCGATCCGCGCGACCTGCTCCTGCTGCTCCAGCGACTCGAAGCCGTAGAGGGGCTGGGTGTCGTCCAGCGTCCCGTCGGAGTCCACCGGGTAGACGGTGGTGACGATCAGGTCGGGGTCGGCGGCGGCCAGCGCCTCGAGGTCGATCTGCCCGTAGCTCTCGCCGACGATCTCGACGCCGGAGAGGTCGCGGCCCTCGAACTGGACGTCGTCGGCTGCCGAGGTCTGGCCGAAGGTGGCCACCGGCTCGATGCCGTGGTTCCACAGCGACGACGCGACGTCGTTGAGGCCGGCCACCCGCTCCGGCGCGGCGTCGAGCTCGACGGTGGTGCCCACGTCGTCGGTGAACGACCAGCCCCCGGCCGCGGCCTCCGCCCCGTCGTCGGTGCCGGATCCGGCGCAGGCGCTCGCCGCGAGCAGGGCCGCCAGCGCGAGGGAGGCGCCGAGCAGACGCGGGGGTCGGGACACCGGGTCCTCCTCCGGTTCGGGCAGGGGGTTCCCCCTGCGGGCGAGGGGAGGTTAGCCTTGCCTTATCCGGTCCGCGAGGGCCGTCCCCGAGCGGAGCGGAGACCCGCGTGACGACGACGACCGAGGCCCCGGCAGCGGCGCTGGCCGAGCTGCCGCAGTGGCTGTTCTTCGAGACCGTCGTCGCCCGCGTGCGCCCGCTCGGCCCGTCGATGGTGCGGATCACGCTCACCGGCCCGCAGCTCGAGGACTTCGGCGTCGCCGGGGACGACCAGCGGGTCAAGCTCGTCCTCGCCCCCGATCCGACGGCGCTGGCCGAGCTCCAGGCCGCCGGCGCCGAGTGGTACCCCGCCTACTGCGCGCTCGCCGAGGAGCGCCGCCCCGTCCTGCGCACGTACACCGTGCGCGCGGCCCGTCCCGAGCGGGCCGAGGTGGACCTCGACGTCGTCCTGCACGGCGTCGCCGACGGGCACGCCGGCCCGGCCGCCACCTGGGCCGCGCAGGCCCGCCCGGGCGACCCGATGGTGCTCATGGGCCCCGACCGGCCCGGCCGCGGCCGCGCCTGGGGCGTCGAGTGGGCGCCGCCGGCCACGGCCTCCTGCCTGCTGCTGGCCGGCGACGAGACCGCGGTGCCCGCCGTCAGCGCGATCCTCGAGTCGCTGCCGCCGGGCCGGTGCGCCGTCGCCGTCCTCGAGGTGCCCGAGGCCGGGGACCTGCAGGACCTGCGGCTGCCGGAGGGCGTGCAGGTGCGCTGGCTGGCCCGCGCCGACCGCCCCCGCGGCGAGCTGCTGGTGCCCGCGGTGCACGCCGCGCTGGTCGACCTGGGGGTCTGCGCCGCGCCGGCGCCCGCCCCCGAGGACGTCGACCTCGACACCGGCCTGCTGTGGGAGGTCCCGGAGGACCCCGCGGCCGGGGCCGGCTGCTACGCCTGGCTGGCCGGTGAGGCCGGGATGGTCAAGCAGCTGCGCCGCCGCCTGGTCGGCGACCTCGGCGTCGACCGGCGCTCGGTGGCCTTCATGGGCTACTGGCGCGAGGGCCGCGCGGAGAACTGACGAAGGACCCCGCTGCCCCCCACCGTGGAAGGACCCCGTCCCCTCATCCCTCGCAAGCTCGGGACGAGCCTCCGGACGGGGCCAGCGGCGGGCCCCTGCAGCGGGGCCGTTCCATCAACTCCAGCGGGGCCGTTCCATCAACTCACCTGGGGAGTCGGCGGACCGGGACGACCATCGGGGTGCCGGCCACCGGGTCGGGCACCACGCGGGCCTCGAGGTCGAAGACGTCGGCGAGCAGCTGCTCGGTGAGCACCTCGTGCGGCGTGCCCGAGGCGACCAGGACGCCGTCGCGCATGGCCACCAGCCGCTGCGCGTAGCGGGCGGCGAGGTTGAGGTCGTGCAGCACGACGACGACCGTCCGCCCCCGCTCGGCGTGCAGCCGCGCCACGAGCTCCAGGACGTCGATCTGGTGCGACAGGTCCAGGTAGGTCGTCGGCTCGTCGAGCAGGATCAGGTCGGTGCCCTGGGCGAGCGCCATGGAGATCCACGCCCGCTGCCGCTGGCCGCCGGAGAGCTCGTCCACCGGGCGGTCGGCGAGGTCGCCCATGTCGGTCCAGGTCAGCGCCTCGGCGACGACCGCCTCGTCCTCGGTCGACCACTGCCGCAGCCAGCTCTGGTGCGGGTGGCGGCCGCGGGCCACCAGGTCGGCGACGGTGAGCCCGGACGGGGCGACCGGCGTCTGCGGCAGCAACCCGAGGACGCGGGCGACCTCACGGGTCGGCGTCCGCGCGATCGCCCGCCCGTCGAGCAGCACCTGGCCCGCCGCCGGGCGCAGCAGCCGGCCCAGCGCCCGCAGCAGGGTGGACTTGCCGCAGCCGTTGGGGCCGACGATCGCGGTGAACGAGCCGTCGGTGAGCGCGAGGTCCAGCCCGTCGACGACGACGCGGTCGTCGTAGGCCAGGCGCAGCCCCTCGGCCGCCAGGCGCACCCGCCCCCCGCCCGCGGGCACGGACAGCGGGGGCGCGTCGGTGGTGGGAGTCGTCATGCGATGGTCCGCCTCCCGCGGACGAGCAGCCAGAGCAGGTACGGGGCGCCGACGACGGCGGTGAGGATCCCCACCGGCAGGGCCTCGGGCAGGACGGTGCGGGTGAGCAGGTCGGCGAGCACCACCAGCGCCGCGCCGAGCAGGCCCGACGCCAGCAGCGGCGGGCGCGAGCCGCCGGTCAGCCGGACGGCGATCTGCGGGACGACCAGCGCGACGAACGTTATCGGCCCGGCGGCCGAGACCGACGCGGCGACCAGCACGACGGCGATGAGCACCACGGCGGCCTGCGCCGCGGACAGCCGCACGCCCAGCCCCCGTGCGGTGTCGTCGCCGAACTGCAGCACGCCGAGCACCCGCCCCGCGGCCAGCGCCAGCGGCAGGAGCACCGCGAGGGCGAGGGCCAGAGGGGCGGCCTGGTCCCAGGTGCGGGCGTTGAGCGAGCCGACGATCCACACGTAGGCGGCCGCGGCGTCGTAGATGGCCGCCCGGGTGAGCAGCCAGTCGACCACCGCCAGCGAGATCGAGGACACCGCGACGCCGACGAGGACCAGCCGGTAGCCGTCGACGCCGGACCGGTACGCCAGCAGGAACAGCAGCAGCCCGGCTGCCAGCGCCCCGGCGAGGGCCGCGAGCGGGACGCCGACCCCGCCGAGGACCGCGCCCGCCGACGAGGTCCCGGTGGCGACGATCGCGACGACGGCGCCTACCGAGGCGCCCGAGGTGATCCCGAGGATGTCCGGGGAGGCCAGCGGGTTGCGCGCGAAGGTCTGGAACAGGGCGCCGGCCACGCCGAGCGCGAGCCCGACCAGCGCGCCGACGACGACCCGCGGCGCGCGCAGCTCCAGCACGACGAACCGCTGGCCCTGCTCGCCGGCCCCGACCAGCGTGCGCAGCACGTCGGTGACCGCGATCGGGTAGTCGCCGCGGCCCAGCGCGACCGCCCCGAGCAGCACGACGGCGGCCAGCGCGGCCAGCGGCACGACGACCGACCGCCAGCGGAACCGCACCGACACCGGCCCGTACCGCAGGACGACCGCGCGGCCGGCCGGACGCCCGCCGGGGTCGGGCGGGGTCGTCTCGCGGATGGTGTCGACGGTGGCGGTCACGCGGCGGCCCTCACAGCGTCGCGCTCCTGCGCCGGCGCACGAGCGCGATGAAGAACGGGCCGCCCAGCAGGGCCAGCACGATGCCGACCTGCACCTCGCCGGGCCGGGCGATCACCCGGCCCACGACGTCGGCGGTCAGCAGCAGGAACGCCCCGGCCAGCGCCGAGCAGGGGACCAGCCAGCGGTGCGCCGGCCCGGTGAACGCCCGGACGGCGTGCGGCACCACCAGCCCGACGAACGCGATCGGCCCGCAGGCGGCCGTCGCGGCGCCGGCCAGCAGCGTGATGGCCACCAGGCCGACGGCGCGGGCCAGCCACACCCGCTGGCCGAGGCCGCGGGCGACGTCCTCGCCCATGCCGAGCAGGTCCAGGGCGGGCGCGTTGAGCAGGGCGAGCACCAGGCCGGCGACGACGAACGGCAGCACCTGCCAGGCGACGTCGGCGCCGCGGCCGGCCAGCGCGCCGACCACCCAGAAGCGGAAGGCGTCCAGCGAGTCCGAGTCGCTGACCAGGACGGCGCGCACCAGGGCGTAGAGCAGCGCGGACAGCGTGGAGCCGGCCAGGGCGAGGGTGACCGGGGTGGCCCCGCCGCGGCCGGCCGCGCCCAGGACGTACACGGCGACCGTCCCCGCCAGCGCGCCCGCGAAGGCGAACCACACGTACCCCGACGGCGTGCTGATCCCCAGCAGCGCGATGGCCAGGACCACGGCGAAGGAGGCGCCGGCGGTGACGCCGAGCAGGCCGGGGTCACCGAGCGGGTTGCGGGTGTGCCCCTGCATCAAGGCGCCGGCGACCCCGAGCGACGCCCCGACCATCAGGCCGAGCGCCGTGCGCGGGACCCGCAGGTCCCAGACGATCACCGCCTCCTCGGTCCGCAGCGAGCGGTCGGTGAGGGCCTCCCACACGGTGCCCAGGCCGAGCGGGCGGGTGCCGATCGCGATGCTGGCGGCGCAGGCGGCGACCACGAGGACGAGGAGCCCGGCCAGGCCGAGCAGGCGACGCCGCGTCCGGGCGGTCCGTGCCGGGCGTGGCGGGGTCGCCCGGGTCGCCGCGGGAGCGCGGGTGACGCTGGGGACGGACACCGGGCAGCTCCGGACGGCTCGTGATCAGGCAAGGCTCACCTTAGTACCCGCCCCGGTGCGGGTCACGCTCACCGCTTCGTGCGGCGGCTCCCGCCGTGCCAGTCCTCCTGTACCCCGACCTCGTCCGGCTGCACCCCGGCGGCGATCAGCTGCGGCCGCTCGCGCAGGCTGCGCTTGAGCTCCGCGAACCCGGGGAAGCGGGCCAGCCGGACGACGGCGTCCCACAGCTCGACCGCGTCGTCGTCGGCGGGCAGCCGGCTGATGACCGGGCCGAAGAAGGCGACCCCCTCGGGCGGCTCGAAGTGCAGGATCGGCGTCCCGACGTCCTTGCCGGTGAGCGCCAGCGCCTCGTCGGTCTCGGCCCGGATCGTGGCGTCCCGGCCGTCGTCGTCGAGGGCGTCGGCGAGGTCCGCCGGCAGCCCGGCGCGCTCCAGCACCGGCGCGAGGTAGGCCCGCGTGCCGCGCTCGCCGGCCGTGCCGGGCCGGTCGGGCTCGGTCTCGAAGACCCGCCGGCCGAGCGTCTCGTAGAGCGTGCCGACCGCCGCGCGGCCGTGCTCCTCGCGGGTGCGGGCGGCGACGCGCAGCAGCCGCAGGCCCGCGGTGTGGCCGGCCTCGTACTCCGGCGGGAAGTGGGCGTCGTAGTCGACGTGCGCGTTGAGCAGGCGCAGCGATATGAAGCGCCAGTCGACGTCGTACTCCCGCCGGGCCGCGACGGTGCGCACCCACCGGCTGGTCAGCCAGGCGAACGGGCACACCGGGTCGAAGTAGAAGTGCAGGTCGGCCATGGCCCGATGCTGCCCCGCCCGCGGAGGCCCGGCACCCTGCGGGCGGCGACCCGCCGGCGCCCGGGCGGGGGTCAGCCGGCGAGCACCGCCTCGATCGCCGTCCGGACCTCGGGCGCGCCCGGCTCGGTCATCGGGCGGAACCGCGCGACGACCGCGCCGTCGCCGTCGACCAGGAACTTCTCGAAGTTCCACTGCACCGGGCCGGCCTCGCCGGCGGCGTCGGGGGCCTCGGTGAGCCGCTGGTAGACCGGGTGCGCGCCCTCGCCGTTGACCTCGACCTTCCCCGTCATCGGGAAGGTGGTGCCGTAGGTGGCCGAGCAGAAGGACCCGATCTCCTCGGCGGTGCCGGGCTCCTGCCCGGCGAACTGGTTGCACGGCACGCCGACGACGGTGAACCCGCGCGGGCCGTACTCCCGCTGCAGCTCCTCGAGCCCGGTGTACTGCGGGGTGAGGCCGCAGCGGCTGGCCACGTTGACCACCAGGGCCGGGCGGCGGCCGGTGAGCGCGCCGAGCGTGGTGTCCTCGCCCTGGAGGGTCGAGACGGGCAGGTCGAGCAGGTCGGTCACGGGCACTCCTCGCGGGGCGGGCGGGTCGACGGCACCAGCGCCCGGGGCGCCGGACTCATTCCAGGTCGCTGATGTCGTCGGGGACGTCGACGGCGTGCTGCCGCAGCGCGGCGAGCGGCACGACCTCCAGCGACCGCGCGTTCGTGGCCGCGAGGACCACCCCGGCCGCGGCGCCGGCGCGGTAGGCCTGCAGCCAGCGGGTGGCGACGACGCACCAGCGGTCGCCGGGCCGCAGCCCGGGGAACCCGAACTCCGGCCGCGGGGTCGTGAGGTCGTTGCCGAGCTCGCGCTGCAGGGCGAGGAACTCGCGGGAGACGACGGCGCACACCGTGTGGCCGCCCAGGTCGTCGGGGCCGGTGCGGCAGGACCCGTCGCGGTAGAAGCCGGTCAGCGGCTCGGTGCCGCAGGGTTCCAGGGGACGGCCCAGCACGTTGCGTTCGGTCCCCGGCTCCGGCTCGGTCACGACGGGATCGTGGCAGAGGTGCTCCCGGGCGTGCCCGTCCGCGGACCCGGCCGGCGACGCTGCCGGCCGGGCCCGCGGAGAGCGGTCACACGGTGCCGGTCAGACGGCGTCCTCGCGACGACGCCGGCCCGCGAGGGTCAGGCCTGTCCCCAGCGCGAGGGCCAGCAGGGCCGCGCCGAGAGCGGTGACCGTCTCGGTGCCGGTGTAGGCGAGCTCCCCGGGGTCCGCGGAGCGGTCGGACGCCGTCCAGGAGCCCGCCGTCCAGGAGCCCGCCGACCAGGAGCCGGCCGCCGACACCGGGCGGGTGGTCCCGTGGGCCCAGCCGTTCTCCCGGCCGTGGCCGCGGTCGTGGCCCGAGCCGTGACCCGAGCCGTGGCCCGGGCAGTCCTCCGGCGTCCCCGGGTGCTGCGGGTCGGTCGGCTGCTGCGGGTCGGTCGGGGCCGTGGGGCCGGTCGGGTTCGTCGGGTCGGTCGGCGGCGTGCAGTCGCCCAGGGCATCGCCGAGCAGGCCGAGACCCAGGCCGCAGACGGTCACCGGCACGTCGACGTCGATGCCGCCGCCCGAGCCGTCGTTCCCGGAGCCGGGGCCGCCGGGGCCCTCCGTGCCGTCGGGGGAGCACCCGCCGAGGGCGTCCCCCAGCAGGCCGAGGCCGTTGCCGCAGACGGTGACGGGCAGGTCGACGTCGATGCCGTCGCCGGTCCCGGAGCCGTCAGTCGAGCCGTCACCCGACCCGTCGCCGGGGGCCGCCGGCAAGCAGTCGCCGGCCGCGTCGCCCAGCAGGCCGAGCCCGTTGCCGCAGACGGTGACCGGCAGGTCGACGTCCAGCAGGGAGCCGTCGGACCCGGTGCCGGCGTCCCCGGTCGGCACGGCGGGCGTGCAGTCGCCGGCCGCGTCGCCGAGCAGGCCGAGGCCGTTGCCGCACGCGGTGACCGGGACGTCGACGTCGAGCAGGTCGCCGAGCGGGCCGCCGTCGGCCGGCGCGGGAGCCGGCGCCGGAGCGGCGGTGCAGCCCCCGAGCGCGCCGCCCAGGACGCCGACGCCGTTGCCGCAGACGGTGACCGGCACGGTCACCGCGCCCTCCGGGGTCGCGGGGGCGGTGCCGCCGGCGGCGGCGTCGCCGAGCACGCCGATCCCGTTGCCGACGACGGTCACCGGCACGACGACGTCGGCCGGGTCGGTGCTGCCCGGCGCCGGTGCGGCCGGCTCCTGCGTGGCGGTGCCCCCGCCGACCGAGGCGTCGTTGCCGCCGATGGTCACGGGCACCGAGACGTCGACCGGGCCCAGGTCGAGGGAGAGGTCCTGCGAGACGGCGGGCAGCTCCAGCCCGCCGGTCGGGGTGCCGGTGTCGAGGACACCGAGCGCGTTGTCGGTGACGGTGACCGGCACCGTCACGTCGAGGTCGTCGGACGCGGCGGCGACACCGGTGCCGAGGGCCAGCAGGCCACCGGTCATCAGTGCCACGCGCAGGGCGCGGGTGGCCCAGGGGTGCATGGAGGACTCCTGACTGAGGAGGGACCGCGTCCCGGACGGGACGGCGGGGACTGCGCTCGCCCGGCCCGTGGCCGGGAGGCGCGTCCTCAGTCGGGGGAGGTGGCGGGGTCGACCGGGTCGCCGGCGGCGGCTTCCCGGGCCTCGGCAGCGGCCGCCACGGCGGCCGCCTGCTGCGCGACGGGGACGGCCGCGCCGAGGTCGGCGGTGGGCTGGTCGGCGCCGGCGGTGCCGGAGGCGGTGCCCGCGGACGCCGGCACGGCCGGCACCGCGGGGACGGCAGGCACGAGCGGCGGGACCGGCACGTCCGGCGTCGGGACGGCGACCGGCGCCGCGGCGGGCGCGGGACCGGTGACGTCCGCGGACCGCTCGACCGCGGCGGGGACCCGCGGGCCCGCGACGTCGGCGCCGGGCCAGGCGGCCGGGGCGGTCGCGACGGGCGCACCGGCGCCGGCCACGGGAGCGCCGGCCGCGGTGTCGAGCGGGTCGGCGGCAGGGGCTGCGGGGACGTCCACGGAGGCCGGCACGCCCGTTCCCGGCGGGAGCGCACGGGTCACCGGCGCCAGCGCCTCGGTGACCGGGGACAGCGCCTCGGTGACCGGCGCCAGGACCGGCCGCAGCGCCCCCGTGACCGGGGACAGCGCCTGCGTCACCGGCGCGACGGCGTCGGTCACCGGCTCGAGGACCCGGCCGACGGGCGCGACGACGTCCCGCAGCGGCGCGGGAACCGGGGCGACCGCCTCGGCGACCGGCGCCAGGACCGGCGCGACCGCGTCCGCGACGGGTGCGACGACGGGCGGGGCGATGGACCCGACCACCTGGACCACCGGCGCGGTGACCGCGCCCAGCAGGCCGGCGGGCGGCGGCTCGTCGGCCGAGGCGGTGGACGCGCCGGCCAGCCAGATCCCGGCGGCGGTCCCGGCGAGGACCGCCAGCCGGCCGCCCCACCGGCGCAGGCGGGTGCGACGGCACGGCATCAGGGAACGCTCGTCCATCGCACCTCCCCCAGGTGTCGTCCGACACAGTGCTCACTCATTGGAACCGGTCCGTCACAGGAACAGCCAGTCGAACGCCGTCCCCCGATCGGGTGGAAGCGAGACGGAACGGTCACGTCCTGTGAGGCCGACCCACCCGCTCCGGTGAGGCGGGGGGAGTGGCAGGGTGCCGCTGTGACCGCTGACACCCCTCCCGCACCGGTGCTCTGGCAGCCCACCCGGGAGGTCCGGGAGGCGACGCGGTTGGCGGCCTTCGCGCGCGAGGTGGCCGCCCGCCGCGGGCTGGACCTGGACCCCACCGACTACGACGCGATCTGGCGCTGGTCGGTCGAGCACCTCGACCAGTTCTGGGCCGACGTCGCCGCGTGGTCCGGCGTGCTGCCCGGCGTCCCCGACGACCGGGTGCTCACCCGGCGGGAGATGCCCGGCGCCGAGTGGTTCCCGGACGCCACGGTGAACTACGCGGAGCAGGCGCTGCGGCACGCCACCGACGAGCACCCGGCGCTGATCGCGGTCGCCGAGGACGCCGAGCCGGTCGAGGTCTCCTGGGCCGACCTGCGCGGCCAGGTCGGGGCGTTCGCCGCGACGCTGCGCCGGCTGGGCGTGCGACGCGGTGACCGGGTCGCCGGGTACCTGCCCAACGTCCCCGAGGCGGTCGTCGCGTTCCTCGGCGCGGCGTCGATCGGGGCGGTGTGGTCCTCCTGCGCGCCGGACTTCGGCACCCGCGCCGTGCTCGACCGGTTCGCCCAGATCGAGCCGACCGTGCTGGTCGCCGTCGACGGGTACCGCTTCAACGGCAAGCCCTACGACCGGCGCGGCGTCGTCGCCGAGCTGCGGGCCGCCCTGCCCACCGTGACGACGACGATCGCCGTCCCCCGGCTGTTCCCCGACGAGCTCCCCGACGGCGCGCTGGGCTGGGCCGACGCCGTCGCCGACCGGCAGGAGCCCGGGTTCGAGGCGCTGCCGTTCGACCACCCGCTGTGGATCGTCTACTCGTCGGGCACCACCGGGCTGCCCAAGGGGATCGTGCACGGGCACGGCGGCGTGGTCCTCGAGGAGCACAAGCAGCTGGGCCTGCACGGCGACGTCGGCCCCGGCGACCGCTTCTACTGGTACGCCTCCACCGCCTGGATCATGTGGAACATCGCCACCTCGGCGCTGCTGCGCGGCGCGACCGTGGTGGTCCACGACGGCGCCCCGGCCCACCCCTCCGTCGACGCGCAGTTCGCGATCGCCGCGCGGACCCGCCTCACCTACCTGGGCACCAGCGCCGGCTACCTGGTCGCCTGCGAGAAGGCCGGGATCCGGCCCGGGGAGACCCACGACCTGTCGGCGCTGCGGACGATCGGCTCCACCGGCTCGCCGCTGCCGGCCTCGGCGTTCGAGTGGGTCTACGACGCGGTGGGCCGCGACGTCTTCCTCGCCTCGGTCTCCGGGGGCACCGACGTCGCCACCGGCTTCATCGGCAGCACGCTGCTGCTCCCGGTGACCGCCGGCGAGCTGCAGCGGCCGATGCTCGGTGTCGCGGCCGCCGCGTGGGGCGAGGACGGCGAGCCGGTCACCGGGGAGCTCGGCGAGCTGGTCATCACCGAGCCGATGCCCTCGATGCCGCTGTACTTCTGGAACGACCCGGACGGCACCCGCTACCGCGAGTCCTACTTCGAGCCGTGGCCGGGCGTGTGGCGGCACGGCGACTGGATGGAGGTCACCGAGCGCGGCACCTGCGTCATCACCGGCCGCTCGGACTCCACGCTCAACCGCGGCGGCGTGCGCATGGGCACCGCCGACATCTACGCCGCCGTCGAGTCGTTCCCGGAGGTGGCCGACTGCGTCGTCCTCGGCGTCGAGCAGCGCGACGGCGGCTACTGGATGCCGCTGTTCGTGCAGATGGCGCCCGGCGCCGAGCTCACCGGCGAGCTCGCCGACCGCATCCGCGCCGCCATCCGCAGCTCGGCCAGCCCGCGGCACGTGCCCGACGAGATCCTCGTCGTCCCCGGCGTGCCGCACACCCGGACCGGCAAGCGGCTGGAGGTGCCGCTCAAGCGGCTGTTCCAGGGCGTGGCGCCGGAGAAGGCGGTCAACCCCGGGGCCGTCGACGACGCGTCACTCGTCGAGCACTACGTCGCCCTCGCCCGGGAGCGCGGCGCCCGCTGAGAACGGCCCGCGCAGCGCCGCCCACTGCAGCAGCAGGACGGTCTTCGCGTCGGCGATCCGGCCGTCGCCGGCCATGGCCAGCGCCTGGTCGAACGGCAGCTCGAGCACCTCGATGTCCTCGCCCTCCTCGGCGAGTCCGCCCCCGGCCGACACCCGGTCGGCCGGGGTGTAGGGCCCGGCGAAGAAGGCCAGCCGCTCGGTCACCGAGCCCGGGCTCGTGAACAGGTCGGGCAGCCGGGTGAGCGCCCCGACGGCGACGCCGAGCTCCTCCTCGGCCTCGCGCCGGACCGCGGCCTCCGCGTCCTGCTCGTCGAGCAGCCCGGCGGCGGTCTCGACGAGCATCCCGTCGGGCGAGCCGTTGACGTAGGCGGGGAACCGGAACTGCCGGGTGAGCAGCACGGTGCGGCGGGCGGTGTCGTACAGCAGCACGGTGGCGCCGTTGCCGCGGTCGTGGGTCTCCCGCTGCTCGGTGCGCCAGGTGCCGTCGCGGCCGCGGCGGGCGAACGTCGTCCGCCGGTTGACGTACCAGGAGCTGGAGAGCACCTCGACGTCCCGGACGACCACGTCGGGGTTGCCGGTGAGGTCGCGGCCCACCCGGTCCAGCCCGGTCCGGCCGCGCGCGTCGGGCACGTCGACGCCGGGGACGCCGAGCACGCCGGTCACCGGGCCACCGCCGGTACCTCGTCGACGCTGGTGTAGACCGCGGCGCCGCGGGCGCGGGCCAGCGCGACCATCTCGTCCGAGCCGGCCGAGGCGCCGGGCAGCCGCAGCACGGCGTCGACACGGGCGACGAGCCGCCGGCCCAGCGGGTGGAACACCTCGTCGAACGCGGCGTCGCCCACCCGCGTCGACCCGGCCAGCTCCGCCAGCGGCAGGGCGAGGTCCTCCCCGTTGACAGCGAGGTGGCCGGCGCGGAACAGCTCCAGGCAGGCCCGCTGGATGGCCCGGTGGTTGGCTGCGATCATCCCCGGGTCGTCGCCGGTGCCCCCGCGGTAGGGGCCGGCGACCAGGATGAACAGGGGCTGGCTCACGTGTAGTCGACCTCCACGCCGGCGTCGTCGAGCGCGGCGAGGGTCTCCTGCGCCGCGGGGGTGAGCTGGGGGTCGCGGGCGCTGGCGTCCGTGACCAGGCGGCCGACCGCGTCCAGCGGGGCCACCGAGGCGAAGGCACGGACGCCGAGCTTCGAGGCGTCGGCGACGACCAGGGTGTCGCGGGCCTGCTGCAGCCCGACCTGCTTGACCGCGGCGTCCTCGAGCGTGAACTCCGACCAGCCGGCCGCGGCGCCCACCGCCCCGATCGACATGACGAACAGGTCGAAGGTGAGCTGCCGCAGCACCGCGGCGGTCAGCGGGCCGGCCAGGCTCCGCTCGCCCGGCCGCGACTCCCCGCCGACGACGAGCAGCCGGATCCCCGGCCGGTCGGCCAGCGCGTCGGCCACCGGCAGGCTCACGACGGCGGCCGTGAACGGGCCCTCGCCCGCGGCCGCCCGGTCGGCCAGCGCGCGGGCCACGTGCACCGTCGTCGTCCCGGCGTCGAGGAGCACGGTCGCGCCCGGCGCGACGAGAGCGGCGGCCCGGCGGCCGATCCGGTCCTTGAGGCCGGCCTGCCAGCCGGCCCGCGCGGCGAAGCCCGCGGAGCCCTCCGGCCCGGCGACGGCGACCGCGCCGCCCCGGACCCGCTCGACCAGCCCGCGGGCCTGCAGCGCGTCGAGGTCGCGCCGCACGGTCATCTCGGAGACGCCCAGGCGGGCGGCGAGGTCGGCGAGCGAGGCCCGGCCGGCGTTGCGCACCAGCCGCAGCGTCACGTCGAGTCGGTCGGGGACGGCCACGGCGGTAGTCCTACCAGCTGCGTGTGAGATCCGTGAAGTATTTGTGCCCTTTGAGGGACGGGCGTGTGCTCGGTCACGCTCCTGTAGGCACGCCGTGCAGGTCAGGGGCGGCGCGCGCATGGTGGGCAGGGACCCGGACCGCGACCCCCGACCGACGACGGAGAGAGGCCCCGCGACGATGACGTCGACCCAGGAGCGCCCCGCCGACCTGCTCGAGCCGCAGCCGCCGGCGCTGCTGCCGCCGTGGCACACCCCCGAGCGCGAGGCGCTGCAGGGGCAGGCGCGCCGGTTCGCCTACGACGAGGTGCTGCCGGTCGCGGACGAGCTGGACCCGCGGAAGGGGCTGCTGCCGGAGGCGCTGCTGGCCCGGATGGCCGAGCTCGGCTACTTCGGCATCACGGTCCCGGCCGAGCACGGCGGGCTGGGCCTCGGCGTCTTCGAGTACTGCATGGTCTCCGAGGAACTGGCCCGCACCTGGATGAGCAGCGCCAGCATCCTCGCCCGCTCGCAGGGCCTCGGGACGGCGGTGGCCGACCCCGCCCGGCGCGGCGAGCTGCTGCGCCGCAGCGCGAAGGGCGAGTGGATCGGCGCCATCGCGCTGTCCGAGCCCGACGCCGGCTCCGACCTCGCCGGCGTCTCCACCCGGGCGGTGCTCGACGGCGACGAGTGGGTGGTCACCGGGCACAAGCGCTGGTGCGGCAACGCCGAGGCCGCGGACTTCATCCAGGTCCTCGTCCGCGAGCGCGACCCGGAGCCGGGGGAGTCCCGCTCCGCCGGGCTGGTCAACCTGCTGCTGGAGAAGGAGCGCGGCGCCTTCCCGCCCGGGCTCACCGGCACCCCGATCGACAAGATCGGCTACCACGGCTTCCTCACCTGGGACCTCGTCTTCGACGGCGTCCGCATCCCGCGGGAGAACGTCGTCGACCAGGCGGCCGCCAGCGACGAGCAGGGCGAGGCCGCCAAGCGCGCCGGGTTCGCCGAGGCGCAGAAGTTCCTCAACACCGCGCGGGTGCACACCGCCGCCCGGGCCGTCGGCCTGGCCCGCGCCGCGCTCGAGGACTCACTCGTCTACCTGCAGGAGCGCGAGCAGTTCGGCCACCCGATCGGCGACTTCCAGGCGCTGCGCTTCGCCGTCGCGGAGATGGCCGCCCAGATCGAGCAGGCGCGCGCCTTCTACCGGCAGGTCGCCCACCTCATCGACCTCGGCGTGCGCTGCGAGAAGGAGGCCTCGATGGTCAAGCTCGAGGCCACCGAGATGGCGGTGCGGGTGACCAACCAGGCCATGCAGTTGCACGGCGGCAACGGCTACACCACCGAGCGGCAGGTCGAGCGGCACTGGCGCGACGCCCGGCTCACCACGATCTTCGAGGGCACCAGCGAGATCCAGAAGCGGATCATCAGCGACCGCCTGCTGCCCCGCTCGCCGCTGACGTGACCTCCCGCGTCGCGAGGTGCTGACGGGACGGCGTCCCTCCTCTACGGTCCCGCGCGGCCCGCAGCCGGACCGCCCGCCGGGCGGCGAACGCGGGCCGGTCCCGGTCGTCCGCCCGGGGCCCGACGACGCCCGAGGAGAACCGTGTCCCGCACCCGTCCGACCGCCCGCCGTGCCCTCGCCGGGGCGCTGCTCGGCTCCGCCCTGCTGCTGTCCGCCTGCGGCGGGGAGGAGCTCGACGACCTCGCCGCCGCGGCCGAGGACGCCGGTGCGGCCGGGGACGCCGGCGCCGCGCCCGACGTGCCGCAGGAGTGCCTGGCGGCGTTCCCGCTGGCCGTCGCCGGCGGGGCGGACATCGCCGACGTCGAGTCCGTCCCCGCCGACTTCCCGGAGCCGCCGGCCGGGTCGACCCTGTGCGAGACCGGCGGCACGGCCGACGGCAGCCAGGAGTACGCGAACTACGCCTCCGACCTCGCCGCCGAGGACGTCCTGGCGCACTACGCGTCGGCCGCCCCCGCCGCCGAGCCGACCGAGACCGGCCTGGGCGAGCCCGCGGTGTCGGGTACCTCCGGGGACGTCTCCTGGCAGGTGGAGCCGGTCGACGGCGGCTTCCGGCTCGTCTTCGCGCCCGGGGTCTGACGCCGCGACGCTCGTGCTCTGCACACCGGTGTGGGCAGAGCACGAGCGTCACCCGGCCGTGGTGACCTCGGCGTCGGCGTGCGCGACGTTGGCCAGCTCGCGCCAGATCAGCGCCAGCAGCACCGCCGACCCGGCGAACGCGAACCAGAACGGGCCGGTCACGCCCCACACCCGGGCCACGAGCCCGCCCACGGCCTGCCCGGCCAGGATGCCGCCGAAGACGCCCATCGCGTAGAGGCTCCCGACCCGGCCCTGCAGCCCGGCCGGCACGGCGCGCATCCGGACCGTGCGCGACGTCGTCCCCCAGATGAAGGCGTGCGCTCCGAAGACGAACAGCACCGGGGCGGCGACCCACGGCGTCGTGGCCAGCGCCAGGACCAGGTGGGTGAGCGTCTCGAGCAGCAGGCCCACCCGCATGAGCGTCGCGATGCCCACGCGCCGCTCCAGCCAGTCGTAGGACGCCGTCCCGACCATGCCGCCCAGGGCGCCGACCGTGGTGAGCAGGCCGTAGCCGGCCGCGCCCAGGCCCAGCCGCTGGTCGGCGTACAGCACCAGCACCGACCAGGCCGCGCCGTACGTGACGTTGAACAGGACGATCGTGACGGTCAGCGTCCGCACCGCGGGGTGGCCCCAGGTCCAGCGCAGCCCCTCGGCGACGTCCCGGCCGATCCGCCCCCGCCGCGCCGGCCGCTCCGGCGGCGGGACCCGCATCCGCGCGATCAGCACCGCGCCCAGCGCCACCAGCACCGCCTGGGCGAGGAACGGCCATGCGGCGCCCGCCACGAACAGCACGCCCCCCACGGCCGGCCCGGCGAGCTGGTTCATCGTCAGGGTGCCCGCGGTCAGGCGGGCGTTGCCGATGCCCAGGTCGGCGCGGTCGACGACCATCGGCAGCAGGGTGCCGGCGGCGGTGTCGGCGAAGACCTCGGCGGTGCCCAGCACGAACAGCGCGACCAGCACGGGCGCCAGCCCGACGTCGCCCGTGAACAGGGCGGCGGCCAGCACGGCGAGCACCCCGGCGCGGGCCAGGTCGACGGCGGCGACGAGCAGCCGCCGGTCCACCCGGTCGGCCAGGACGCCGGCGTGCAGGCCGAACAGCAGCCACGGCAACTGCTGCAGCAGGGCGCCGAGCGCGACCAGCAGCGGGTCCTGGGTGCGGGCGGCCACCAGCAGCGGCCCGGCCGCCAGCGCCACGCCGTCGCCCAGGTTGCTCACCCACGACGACGCCACCAGCCAGCGGAACGACGTCCCCATCCGGGCGGGCAGCACCGCCTCGACCACCCGGCCCACGGGAACGGGACTGTAGACGCGACCGTTCCTGCGCTCTCCCGGTAATCCGGCTGACTGCTGTCGGCTCCGTCGGCGAGCATGGGACCGACGGCGCCGACGGGGCGCCGACCCCCGAGGAGGACCCGAGATGGCCGGCCTGCCGCGCGCGCTCGCGCCCCTGCGGCACCGCGACTACCGCCTGCTGGCCGGCTCGATGGGGCTGTCGCTGCTCGCCCAGGGGCTGTGGACGGTCGCGCTGGTCTGGCAGGTGGTCGACCTCGGCGGCGGGCCCGCCGCCCTGTCCTTCGCCACCGCCCTGTCCGCCGGCGGCATGCTGGCCAGCACGCTGCTCGGCGGCGCCCTGGCCGACCGGGTGCCGCAGCGGCAGATCCTGCTCGGCGTCGCGCTGCTGCAGACGGCGGCGGTCGGGCTGGTCGCCGTCCTGTCGCTGGCGGGGGCGCTGGCGCTCGGGCCGCTGGCCGCGGCGGCGCTGGCGCAGGGCGTCGCGATGGGGCTGTACTACCCGGCCTACTCGGCGCTGGTCCCCAGCGTGGTCCCGGCGGGCGACCTGCTCGCCGCCAACGGCCTCGAGGGCGTCGTCCGCCCGGCGCTGGCGATGGCGATCGGGCCCGCAGCCGGCGGCGTGCTGGTCGGCGTGTTCTCACCCGGCGCGGCGCTGCTCGCGACGGCGCTGACCTCGGCGGTCTCGGCCGCGTGCGTGGCGGCGCTGCCGACGATGCCGGTGCGCCGCGACGAGGTCGGCTCGGGCCTGTTCGCCGACGTCCGCGAGGGCGTCGCCTACATGGTCCGCACGCCGTGGCTGCTGGCGACGCTGCTGTTCGCCTCGCTCATGGTGCTGGTGTTCATGGGCCCGTTCGAGGTGCTGGTCCCCTTCGCGATCCGCGACCAGACCGGCGGCGGGCCGACCGAGCACGCCTGGGTGCTGGCCGCATTCGGCATCGGCGGCGCGCTGGGGTCGGCGGTCGTCGCCTCGCTGCGGCTGCCGCGGCGCTACCTCACGGTCATGAACCTGCTGTGGGGCTTCGGCTGCGTGCCGATGGTCGTCTTCGGCTGGACGTCGTCGCTGTGGCTGATGATCGCCGCGGCCGGGGTGCTGGGCGCGGCGTTCGAGTCGAGCACGGTCATCTGGGGGACGCTGTTGCAGCGGCGCGTGCCGCCGGCGCTGCTCGGCCGGGTGTCCAGCCTGGACTTCTTCGTCTCGCTGGCGTTCATGCCGCTGTCCATGGCGCTGGCCGGGCCGGTCAGCGAGGTCGTCGGGCTCACCGGCACGTTCCTGCTCACCGGGCTGGTGCCGCCGCTGCTCGCGGTCGCGGCGATCCTGTACTGGCGGCTGCCGGCCGACGAGATCGCCCACCCGCTCGACGTCCCCGCCGGGGAGCCGACCGGGGTCGGGGCGGTCAGCGAGCCGGAGGGCGCAACACCCGGGCCTCCCAAGCCCTGAGCACGGCGGGGTCGTCCTCGGGCAGGTTCCCGAGGACGACCTCCGCGCCGACCGCCTCGGGGAGCAGGCCGGCGAGGTCCTGCTCCTCGGCGCCGAGGTTGCAGACGACGAGCAGCGTGTCGCCGTCGAGGCTGCGGGTGAACGCGTACACCTCGTCGTGGTCGGGCAGCAGCATCGTGAAGTGCCCCAGCGCCACCACCGGGTCCTCGTGCCGCAGCGCGATCAGCCGCCGGTGGTGGGCGAACACCGAGGCCGGGTCGTCGCGCTGGGCGGCGGCGTTCCACTCGACGTGGTCGGGGTTGACCGCCAGCCACGGCGTCCCGGTGGTGAACCCGGCGCTCGGCGAGGCGTCCCACTGCACGGGCGTGCGGGCGTTGTCCCGGCTCATCCGGCGCAGCGCCGCGAACACCTCGTCGGGGTCGGCGCCGTGCGCCACGGCCTGCACGTGGTGACCCCGCGACTCGACGTCGCGGAACTGCGCCAGCTCGGTGAACGGGAAGTTCGCCATCCCGATCTCCTCGCCCTGGTAGACGTAGGGCGTCCCGCGGTGCAGGTGCAGCAGCGTGGCCAGGCAGGTCGCGGAGTCCCGGCGGTGGCGGGGCGAGTCGTCGCCGAAGCGGGACACCGCCCGCGGCTGGTCGTGGTTGTCCCAGTAGAGGGAGTTCCAGCCGACGTCGGCCAGGCCCGTCTGCCAGCGGCCGAAGGAGGCCTTGAGGTCGCGCACCCGCAGCGGCCGCGGGCGGAACTTGGAGCCCTCGAAGTCCAGGCCCACGTGCTCGAACTGGAAGACCATGTCCACCTCCTCGCGCGCGGGGTCGGTGAACAGCAGCGCGTCCTCCACCGTCGCGCCGGGCGTCTCCCCGACCAGGAGCAGCTGCTCGCGCCGGCCGGTGAAGACCTCGCGGTGCATCTCCTGGAGGAACTCGTGGATGCGGGGGCCGCACACCACCGACGCGGTCGCGTCCCCGTAGGGCAGGCCGGGCAGCGGCGGGCCGTCGTGCAGCTCGCCGTCCGGGCCGACGTCCTTGCTGATCAGGTTGATGACGTCCATGCGGAACCCGTCGACCCCGCGGTCGAGCCACCACCGCATCATCGCGTAGACCGCCTGCCGGACCTCGGGGTTCTCCCAGTTCAGGTCGGGCTGCTTGCGGTCGAACAGGTGCAGGTAGTACTCGCCGCCGGCCTCGTCGAGCTCCCAGGTCGAGCCGGAGAAGAAGCCGTGCCAGTTGGTCGGCTCGGCGCCGGGGTCGCCGGGCGCCAGGCCCGCCCGCGGCGGGCGCCACCAGTACCAGTCCCGCTTCGGCGAGTCCGGCGACGACCGGCTCTCGACGAACCACGGGTGCTCGTCGCTGGTGTGGTTGACCACCAGGTCCATCACCAGCTTCATGCCGCGGGCGTGCAGCCCGGCGACCAGCTCGTCCAGCTGCGCCAGCGAGCCGAACAGCGGGTCGACGTCCTGGTAGTCGCTGATGTCGTAGCCGTTGTCGGCCTGCGGCGACGGGTAGACCGGCGAGAGCCAGACGACGTCGACGCCGAGGTCGGCCAGGTGGTCCAGCCGCTGCAGGACCCCGCCGAGGTCGCCGATCCCGTCGCCGTCGGAGTCCTGGAAGGAGCGCGGGTAGACCTGGTAGACGACGGCACGGGTCCACCACGGCGCGTCAGCGGGGGTCACCCGACCAGCCCAGCACCCCTGGCCCCGCTCCGCACCCGCGCGGCTCCGGGAGCCCGCTGATTGGATGGTCGGGACCCGTCGGGGACCCCCCGGCACCCCCGATCCGAGGAGGACCCCGATGGCCGAGCCCCTGAGCCGACCCGACGTCGAGCCGCCCACCGGGCCCGCGCCCGACGACCTGGTGATCGAGGACCTCGTCGTCGGCGACGGCCCCGAGGCCACGGCCGGCGACCTGGTCAGCGCGCACTACGTCGGCGTCACCCACGACGGCGGCGAGCAGTTCGACGCCTCCTGGGACCAAGGCGACCCGCTGGAGTTCCGCCTCGGCGTCGGCATGGTCATCCAGGGCTGGGACGAGGGGATCCAGGGCATGCGCGTCGGCGGCCGCCGCCGGCTGACGATCCCCCCGCACAAGGCCTACGGCGACCGCGGCGCCGGCGGCGTCATCAAGCCGGGCGCGACGCTCGTCTTCGTCGTCGACCTCGTCGGCGTGCGCTGAGCCCCCCCGCGCGCGGTCGTGCCCTGCCCCGCTCGGGGGCGGGGCACGACCCGCCGCTGACCGGCACGTGGTTGCGCCGGGCAACCGCGGGGCACCGGTGCGGCCATGAGCGAGCCGGTCCCCACCCGTGAGCACGTCCGCGCCAAGGAGGGCACCGGCGGGGAGCCGGGCGGGGAGTCCACCGGCACCGTCGTCGTCGCCGGCCTGGCCAACCTCGGCATCGCCGTCGCCAAGCTGGTCGGCGGGCTGGTCAGCCACTCCTCGGCGATGCTGTCCGAGGCCGCGCACTCGCTGGCCGACACGATCACCGAGGTGCTGCTGTTCGTCGCGCTCAAGCGCGGGAACAAGGCGCCCGACGCCCGCCACCCGGTCGGCTACGGCCGGGAGACCTACTTCTGGGCGCTGCTGGCCTGCCTCGCCACCTTCACCCTGGGCGCCGGCTTCTCCTTCTACCAGGGGATCGAGACGATCCTCGAGGGCGAGGAGCAGGGCTCGCCGCTGATCGCCTACGTCGTCCTGGCGGTCTCGTTCGTCCTCGAGGGCGCCTCCTGGCTCAAGGCCCTGCGGCAGGTCCGCGGGGCCGCCCGCAAGTGGGGGACGACGCCCCGCCGCTACCTGGCCGAGACCACCGACACCACGGTCAAGGCCGTGACGTTCGAGGACAGCGCGGCCCTGGTCGGGCTCGTCCTCGCCGCGCTGGGCCTGTTCCTCGAGCAGGTGACCGGCGACCCGGTGTGGGACGGCGTCGCCGCGATCCTCATCGGCGTCCTGCTGCTCCTGGTGGCCGGGTCGCTGGCGCGGGCCAACGTCTCGCTGCTCATCGGCCAGTCGATCCCGCGCCGGCTGCAGGACCAGCTGCGCGCGGAGATCGCCGGGCTGCCCCAGGTCGACGACGTCCCGGTCCTGCTCACCACGGTCATCGGTCCCGGGCAGCTGGCCGTGATGGCCAAGGTCGACTTCGCCGACACCGCGACCGTGGCCGACATCGAGCGGGCCTCCGACGAGGCCGAGCGGCGGCTGGTCGCCCGCCACGAGGGCGTCCGCTTCGTCTTCCTCGACCCGACCCCCGGCGACGGGCGCGCCCGCGCGGAGGTGCACCGGCCGGAATGACGGCGGCCGGACCGTGGTTGGGGGATGCCGTGCGCATCGAGGTCTGGTCCGACGTCGTCTGTCCGTGGTGCTACATCGGCAAGCGCCGGTTGGAGACCGCGCTGGAGCGGTTCCCCCACCGCGACCAGGTCGAGGTGGTCTGGCGGTCCTTCCAGCTCGACCCCACGATCCCCGAGGGCGAGACCCACGCGACCCTCCCGGCGCTGGCCACCAAGTACGGCCGCCCGGTCGAGGACATGCGGGCGATGATGCGGCACGTCGAGGAGACCGCCGCCGGTGAGGGCCTGCAGTACGCCCTGGCCGACGGCGTCAGCGGCAACACGCTGCTCGCCCACGAGCTCATCCACCTGGCCGCCGAGCACGGCCGGCAGGGCGCGATGAAGGAGCGGCTGCTGCACGCCCACTTCGAGGAGGGCCGCTCGGTCTTCGACGTCGACTCGCTGGCCGCGCTGGCCGCCGAGGTCGGCCTGGACGAGGCCGAGGTGCGGGCGGCGCTCGCCGACCACCGGTTCCGTCCCGCGGTCCTCACCGACGGCGCCACCGCCCAGGCGCTCGGCGCCACCGGGGTGCCGTTCTTCGTCGTCGACCGGAAGTACGGCGCCGCGGGCGCCCAGCCGGCCGAGCTGCTGCTGCAGGTGCTGGAGCGGGCCTGGGCCGACGCCCACCCGCTGGTCACCGTCCCCGCCGCCGACGGCTGCGAGGGCGACTCCTGCGCCGTCTGAGCCCGGACACACGGCGGGGGGCGCCCCCCCGCCCCCGGGGGGGGCCGCGCCGGGGGGGGGGGTGGGCCACGCGCGGGGGGCCCGCCCCGAGCGCGCCACCGTC
>NZ_JBJGZH010000035.1:0-45313 GCF_054050415.1 Geodermatophilus sp. SYSU D01180
CCCCCCCGGATGGCGCGCCCCCCCCCCCCCACGGGCCCCCCGGCCCCCGCCCGGCCGCCGGGGGGGCGCGGCCCCCCCGGCGCAGAGCGGGGCGGGTCAGACGAGGACGTCGACGGCGATGGCGATCGACAGCAGCGTCATGTGCGTGATCGACACCGAGAAGAGCTTCATCGGCCGGTCGGGCAGACCGCTGCGGATGCGGTCCAGCCACTGGTGGGTCTCGGCGACGTACCAGGCGCCGAGCAGCCCCCCGCCGATGGCGAAGGCCCAGTTCAGCACCGGGGTGATCGACCCCATCAGCAGGGTGGCGCCCAGGGTCGCCCACGCCCATGCGACCGACTGCCGGCCGACGCTCTCCGGGCCGGCGACGACGGTCAGCATGGGCACGTTCGCGCGGGCGTAGTCGTCGCGGTAGCGGCTGGCCAGCGCCCAGAAGTGCGGCATCTGCCAGCAGAAGACGACCGCGAAGAAGGCGAGCGCCGGCCAGGCGAGCGAGCCGGTCACCGCCGCCCACCCGATGAGCACCGGCGCCGCCCCCGGGAACGCCCCGAAGACCGTGTTGTGCCGGGTCCGGCGCTTGAGCACCATCGTGTAGACGACGGAGTAGGCCAGGATCGCGACCGCGGCCAGCGCGGTGGCCAGCGGCGTGGTCTCGAACCACAGGATCGCCAGCGACGCCGCGGCGAGGGCCGCACCGAAGACCAGGGCCGCCCGCGGGGACACCACACCGGAGGGGATCGGCCGGTTGCGCGTGCGGGACATCAGCCGGTCGATGTCGCGGTCGTACCAGCAGTTGAACACGTTGGCCGCGCCGGCGGCGAACATCCCGCCGACCATCGTGGCGGCCACCAGCCGCCAGGACGGCCACCCGTCGGCCGCCATCATCATCGCCGGCAGCGTCGTCACGAGCAGCAGCTCGACGAGCTTCGGCTTGGTCAGCGCGACGTAGGCCCCGACCACGCCCGACAGCCGGCGGGCCGGGACGGCCGGCCGCTGGGTGAGCGCCGTCACCGGGCGACCTCTGCCGCGCGCACGCACGGACGGCAGGGAGCCACCGGGCACGAAGACAGCACGATGGTCCCTTCGAACCGGGGATGGAACGCGCCCACTGTAGCCCTCGGCCACCCCGCCCACCGGTGCGGATGACTAGGGTCTGATCACGTTGACGCCGCGGGAACTGCGGGTAGGGCCGTCGCCGACGACGGTGGGTCACGGGTCGAGGGAGACCAGGGACACGGCCGATCCGCTGCCCCGCACCCGACGTCGTCCGCCCGGGAGCACCGGACCACCGCTCCCCGGACGGCCCCGCGCACGGCCGACCTCGAGGAGTTCCGCCCGACATGACCCAGGCTGACGACACGAAGAGCACGGAGTCCGAGGCCCCCGCCGAGGCCGCGACCGACTCCCCCACCGGATCGCCGCGACAGCCGCACCCCACGCTGCCGGAGGACTTCGGCGACCTCGACCGCCGCGCCATCGACACCGCGCGCGTGCTGGCGATGGACGCCGTCCAGAAGGTCGGCAACGGCCACCCCGGCACCGCGATGAGCATGGCGCCCACGGCCTACCTGCTGTTCCACAAGTGGCTGCGGCACGACCCCACGGACCCGAACTGGGTGGCCCGTGACCGCTTCGTCCTCTCCATGGGCCACTCGAGCCTGACGCTGTACGTCCAGCTCTACCTGTCCGGCTACGGGCTGGAGCTCGAGGACCTGCAGGCGCTGCGCACCTGGGGCTCGAAGACCCCGGGCCACCCCGAGGTCAACCACACCCCCGGCGTGGAGACGACGACCGGCCCGCTCGGCCAGGGCGTCGGCAACGCCGTCGGCATGGCCATGGCCGCCCGCCGCGAGCGCGGCCTGCTCGACCCCGACGCCCCCGAGGGCGAGAGCCTGTTCGACCACACCGTCTGGTGCTTCGCCTCCGACGGCGACCTGGAGGAGGGCGTCAGCGGCGAGGCGTCGTCGCTGGCCGGCACCCAGCAGCTGGGCAACCTCGTCCTCGTCTACGACGACAACCGGATCTCCATCGAGGACGACACGAACGTCGCCTTCACCGAGGACGTCGGCAAGCGCTACGAGGCCTACGGCTGGCACGTGCAGCGCGTCGACGACGGCGAGGACCTGGCCGCGGTCGACGCCGCCTTCGCCGCCGCCAAGGCCGAGACCCGCCGCCCGTCGATCGTCGTGCTGCGGACGATCATCGCCTGGCCCGCGCCGAACAAGCAGAACACCGGCGCCGCGCACGGCTCGGCCCTGGGCGACGACGAGGTCCGCGCCACCAAGGAGGTCCTGGGCTTCGACCCGGCGAAGACCTTCGAGGTCGACGACGAGGTGCTCGCGCACGCCCGCTCGGTGGTCGACGCCGGCGGCAAGGCGCACGCCCAGTGGCAGGAGCGCTTCGACGCCTGGGCGCAGGAGAACCCCGAGCGCGCCGCCCTGCTGGAGCGGATGCGCGAGCGCCGGCTGCCCGAGGGCTTCAGCGACGGCCTGCCGACCTTCGACGCCGACCCCAAGGGCGTGGCCACCCGCAAGGCGTCGGGCAAGGTCCTCGCCGCCCTCTACCCGGCGCTGCCCGAGCTGTGGGGCGGGTCGGCCGACCTCGCGGAGAGCAACAACACCGCCGTCGAGGGCGAACCGTCCTTCCTGCCGGCCGACCGCCAGACGAAGATGTGGAGCGGTGGCCCCTACGGCCGCACGCTGCACTTCGGCGTCCGCGAGCACGGCATGGGCGCGGTCATGAACGGCATCGCGCTGCACGGCGGCACCCGCGTCTACGGCGGCACGTTCCTCACGTTCTCCGACTACATGCGCGGGGCGGTCCGGCTGGCCGCGCTGATGCAGCTGCCGGTGACCTACGTGTGGACGCACGACTCGATCGGCCTCGGCGAGGACGGCCCCACGCACCAGCCGATCGAGCACTTCGCCGCGCTGCGGGCCATCCCCGGTCTCGACGTCGTCCGCCCGGCCGACGCCAACGAGGTCACCGTCGCCTGGCGCACGATCCTCGAGCACAACGACCGCCCGGCCGGCCTGCTGCTGTCCCGGCAGAACCTGCCGGTGTTCGACCGCTCGGAGTTCGGCTCCGCCGAGGGCGTCGCGCGCGGCGCCTACGTGCTCGCCGACGCCTCGAACGGGCAGCCCGAGGTGATCCTGCTGGGCACCGGCTCGGAGGTGCAGATCGCCGTCGCCGCCCGCGAGCGGCTGGAGGCCGACGGCGTCCCGACCCGCGTGGTCTCGGTGCCCTGCGTCGAGTGGTTCGCCGACCAGGACCAGGCCTACAAGGACGAGGTGCTGCCGCCCTCGGTCCGCGCGCGGGTGAGCGTCGAGGCCGGCGTGCCCATGGGCTGGCGCGAGTTCGTCGGCGACGCCGGCCGGATCGTGGGGCTCACCCACTACGGCGCGAGCGCCGCCTACTCGGTGCTCTACGAGGAGTTCGGGCTGACCGACGAGGCCGTCGTCGCCGCCGCCCGCGAGTCGATCGAGGCGGCCGCGGCGGGGAACGCCGTCCCGGCCGGCCCGGTTGCAGCCACCGGGGGCCTCCCCCACCCCACCGGCGACCGCTGAGCCGTCGGACCCACCGGAAGGGACCTGACCATGGCACAGACCGAGAAGCTGGCAGAGCTGTCGCAGGCGGGCGTCGCCGTCTGGCTCGACGACCTGTCGCGCGACCGCATCCGCAGCGGCAACCTGCAGTCGCTGGTCGACGAGCGCTCCGTCGTCGGCGTCACCACCAACCCGACCATCTTCGCCGCGGCGATCAGCGGGTCGGATTCCTACGACGACCAGCTGCACGCCCTCGCGGTGCGGAAGGTGAGCGTCGAGGAGGCGCTGCGCACCATCACCGCCTCCGACGTGCGCGACGCCTGCGACCTGCTGGCCCCGGTGGCCGAGCGGCAGCCCGGCGACGGCCGGGTGTCGCTGGAGGTCGCGCCGGGCCTGGCGCACGACACCGACGCCACGGCCGCCGAGGCCGCGCACCTGTGGTGGCTGGTGGACCGGCCGAACCTCTACATCAAGATCCCGGCCACCGTGGAGGGCCTGCCGGCGATCACGACGTCGATCGCCCGCGGGATCAGCGTCAACGTCACCCTGATCTTCAGCCTCGAGCGGTACCGCGCCGTCATGGACGCCTACCTGTCCGGGCTGGAGCAGCGGGCCGAGGCCGGGGGGTCGCTGGAGGGCATCGCCTCCGTGGCGTCGTTCTTCGTGTCCCGCGTGGACACCGAGATCGACAAGCGGCTGGAGAAGGCCGGTGCCGACCAGCTGAAGGGCAAGGCCGCGCTGGCCAACGCGCAGCTGGCCTACCAGGCCTACGAGGAGGTCTTCTCCTCCGACCGCTGGAAGGCGCTGGAGGCGAAGGGCGCGAGGCCGCAGCGGCCGCTGTGGGCCTCGACCGGGGTGAAGAACCCCGAGTACTCCGACACGCTCTACGTCAGTGAGCTCATCGCCCCCGGCACCGTGAACACGATGCCGGAGAAGACGCTGCAGGCCTACGCCGACCACGGCGAGGCGGGCACCCCGGTGCAGAAGACCTACGAGGACGCCGCGGCGACCATGCAGGCCATCGCCGACGCCGGCGTCGACCTCGACGACGTGTTCCGCGTCCTCGAGGAGGAGGGCGTGCAGAAGTTCGTCGACTCGTGGGACGAGCTCACCGACTCCGTGCGCGGCCAGCTCGAGGACAAGGCATGACGCTGGAGTTCTCCTGCTCGGGCCTCGACGTCCCGGAGGTGGTCCGCACCCAGCTCGCCGACGACGACGTCGCCGCGCGGCTGGTGGCCAAGGACGCCACCCTCTGGGGCCCGGAGGCCGAGAGCGAGGCCTCGATCCGGCTCGGCTGGCTGGACCTGCCCGCGTCCTCGCGCGAGCTGGTGTCCCGGCTGGCCGAGCTGCGGGCCGAGCTCGCCGGCGAGGGGATCGACCGCGTCGTCCTGTGCGGCATGGGCGGCTCCTCGCTGGCGCCGGAGGTCATCTGCCGCACCGCGGGCGCGCCGCTGGTGGTCCTCGACACCACCGACCCCGGCCAGGTCGCCGCGGCGATGACCGACCTCGACCGCACCGTGGTCGTGGTCAGCTCCAAGTCCGGCGGCACCATCGAGACCGACAGCCACCGGCGGGCGTTCGCCGCCGCGTTCGCCGAGGCCGGGCTGGACGAGAAGGAGGTCGGCCGGCGGTTCGTCGTCGTCACCGACCCCGGCTCGCCGCTGGCCGACACCGCCGCCGCCATGGGCGCCCGCGCGGTGTTCCTGGCCGACCCGAACGTCGGCGGCCGCTACAGCGCCCTGTCGGCGTTCGGGCTGGTGCCCGCGGCGCTGACGGGGGTCGACGTCGGCGCGCTGCTGGACGAGGCCACCGACCTCGCCGAGCACCTGGCCGAGCCGGGCAACCCGGCCCTGGAGCTCGGCGTCGCCATGGGCGCGGGCTTCCGCACCGGCCGGGACAAGGTCGCCCTCGCCGAGGGCACCGGCGGCAGCGGCCCGCGCATCGAGGGCTTCGGCGACTGGGCCGAGCAGCTCATCGCCGAGTCCACCGGCAAGGAGGGCCGCGGGCTGCTGCCCGTCGTCCTGGAGTCGGTGGACGCGCCGGGCGCGCAGGCGCCGGACGCGCTGCTGGCCGTCGTCGACGGCGACCCGGTCGACGGCCGGCCCTCGGTCGGCGTGACCGGCCCGCTGGGCGCGCAGTTCCTCGGCTGGGAGTACGCGACCGCGGTGGCCGGTCGGGTGCTGGGGATCAACCCCTTCGACCAGCCCAACGTCACCGAGTCCAAGCAGAACACCTCGCGGATCCTCGAGTCCGGCCTGCCCGACGAGCGGCCGGTCGCCACGATCGGCGCGGTGGAGCTGTACGCCTCCGGCGGCGTGCTCGACGGCGTCGACCTCGCGCAGTCCGACGGGCTGCGGCTGGCGCTGGACGCGCTGCTCGGCGCCGTCCCGCCGCGCGGCTACCTCGCCGTCATGGCCTACCTCGACCGCGAGGCCGACGCCCGGGCCGGCGAGCTGCGTGCCGCGCTGGCCCGCCGCACGGAGCACGCGGTCACCTTCGGGTGGGGCCCGCGCTTCCTGCACTCGACCGGCCAGTACCACAAGGGCGGTCCGCAGGTCGGCGCGTTCCTGCAGCTCACCGGCGCGGTGACGCAGGACCTCCCGGTGCCCGACCGGCCGTACTCCTTCGGCACGCTGCAGGCCGCCCAGGCCGCCGGCGACCGGCAGGCGCTGGCCGACCGGCAGCGGCCGCTGCTGCACCTGCACCTGACCGACCGGTCCGCCGGCATCGATCAGGTCCTCGCTGCCCTCGACTGACCCCGCACCCCTCGAGGAGGGCACGTGATCCCCAACCCGCTGCGCGACCCGCGGGACCGGCGGCTGCCGCGGGTCCCCGAGCCCTGCGCCCTGGTGGTCTTCGGCATCACCGGTGACCTGGCCCGCAAGAAGCTGCTCCCGGCCGTGTACGACCTGGCCAACCGCGGGCTGCTGCCGACCAACTTCGCGCTGCTGGGCTTCGCCCGGCGGGACTGGGGTGACCAGGACTTCGCCGAGCTGGCCAGGGACGCGGCCCGCAACGCCGCCCGCACGCCGTGGCGGGAGGAGGTGTGGGAGCGGCTGGCCAACAGCGTCCGCTTCGTCCAGGGCTCCTTCGACGACGACAACGCCTTCGACGAGCTCGCCCACGCCCTCGGGGACCTGGAGAGCAGCCACGGCATCGGCGGCAACGCGGCGTTCTACCTGTCGATCCCGCCGGCGATGTTCCCCGTCGTGCTCAAGCAGATGCAGCGCACCGGCATGGCCGAGAGCACGCCGGACCGGTGGCGGCGGGTCGTCGTCGAGAAGCCCTTCGGCACCGACCTCGCCTCCAGCCGGGAGCTCAACGAGCTGGTGGACTCGGTGTTCAGCGCCGAGGACGTCTTCCGCATCGACCACTACCTGGGCAAGGAGACCGTCCAGAACCTCATGGCGCTGCGGTTCGCCAACGAGCTGTTCGAGCCGGTCTGGAACGGCCACCACGTGGACTCGGTGCAGATCACCATGGCCGAGGACGTCGGCATCGGCGGGCGGGCCGGCTTCTACGAGAGGACCGGCGCGGCCCGCGACGTGCTGCAGAACCACCTGCTGCAGCTGCTCGCGCTCACCGCGATGGAGGAGCCGGTCGAGTTCTCGGCCGACGAGATCCGCACCGAGAAGCTCAAGGTGCTGCGCGCCATCTCGCTGCCCGAGGACCTGCACACCTTCGCCGTCCGCGGCCAGTACGAGCAGGGCTGGCTGGCCGGGCAGCGGGCCAAGGGCTACCGGCAGGAGGACGGCGTCGACGCGCACTCGACGACCGAGACCTTCGCCGCGGTCCGGCTCGGGGTGGAGACCCGCCGCTGGGCCGGCGTGCCGTTCTACCTGCGCACCGGCAAGCGGCTGCCGCGGCGGGTCACCGAGATCGCGCTGGTGTTCAACCGGGCGCCGCACCTGCCCTTCGCCGACACCGACACCGAGGAGCTGGGCAACAACCAGCTGGTGGTCCGCGTGCAGCCCGACGAGGGGGTCACCCTGAAGTTCGGGTCGAAGGTGCCCGGCAGCGTCATGGAGGTCCGGGACGTGTCCATGGACTTCCTCTACGGCGAGCAGTTCACCGAGGCCAGCCCCGAGGCCTACGAGCGGCTGCTGCTCGACGTCCTGCTCGGCGACGCCACGCTGTTCCCGCGCAACGCCGAGGTCGAGGCCTCCTGGGCGGTCATCGACCCGCTCGAGGAGTTCTGGGCCGGCAGCACGCCGCACCCCTACCGGGCCGGCGAGTGGGGGCCGCGCGCCGCCGACGAGATGCTGGCCGCCGAGGGCCGCCGGTGGCGGCGTCCGTGAGGCGCCCCCGCGGAGAGGAGACGCGATGACGACGCTCTGGGACACCACCGGCTCGGCCGTGGTCAAGGAGCTCGCCGCCCAGCGGCGGACCGGCGGCGCGGTGCTGTCGGGGGTGGCGCTGACCCTGGTGGTCGTCGCCGACGAGGGCCGGGTGGCCGAGGCCGAGGAGGCCGCGACGACGGCCGCCGAGCAGCACCCCTGCCGGATCCTCGTCGTCGTCCGCCGGCAGATCGAGGCCCCGGTGCCGCGGCTGGACGCCGAGGTGTCCATCGGCGGGCGGCTGGGCCCCGGCGAGGCGGTCGTCATGCGCATGTACGGGCGCCTGGCGCTGCACGCCGAGTCGGTCGTGCTGCCGCTGCTGGCCGCCGACGCGCCGGTGGTCACCTGGTGGCACACCGAGCCGCCGCGGCAGCTGAGCACCGACGCGCTCGCGGTCATCGCCGACCGGCGGATCACCGACAGCACGTCGGCGGCGGACCAGCTGGCCTCGCTGCGCACCCGGGCGCACGACTACTCCCCCGGCGACACCGACCTGGCCTGGACCCGCGCCACCGGCTGGCGGGCGACGCTCACCTCCGCACTGGACTCGGTGTCCGGCCGTCGCGGGGACGCGGTGAAGGTGCTCGGCGCCCGGGTCGAGGGCGACCCCGGGGCGGCCACCGCGCAGCTGCTCAGCGGTTGGCTCGAGGCCCGCACCGGCAGCGCGGTCGAGGTCGTGCAGGCCACCCGGCACCCCGGGCCCAGCGGCATCGACTCGGTGCACCTCACCCTGGACCAGGACGAGGAGGTGCGGGTGCACGCCGACCGCCGCGGCGGCGCGGTGATCAGCCAGCCGTACCGGCCCGACGCCACGATGGCGCTGCCCGACCGCACGCTCGGCGACCTGCTCGGCGAGGAGCTGCGCCGGCTGGACCCCGACGAGCCCTACGCCGAGGCGCTGGAGGTCACCACCGGGGTGACCGGCCTGGCCGGCCGGGCGCCGGTGCGCGCGCACGTGTGGGTGGACCCGGCCGAGCAGGCCGGGGCGCCGTTCGCGAAGGACGACGTCGGCGTGAACAGCCCGCACGGCGAGGCGCCGACGGTGCCGCCGGACTCCGAGGGCGCCGACGAGGTGGCCGAGCACGGCGAGCACGACACCCCGGACCCGACGGCGCCCGAGGCCGTCCGGTGACGCTGCCCCCCGGCGACCGGATCGCCGAGGCGCTCGCGGAACGGATCGAGGGCCCGACGCCCGAGATCGTCGTCGAGCCCGACCCGGAGCTGCTGGCGCGGGCGGTGGCGTCCGCGCTGGTCGCGCGGCTGGCCGCCGCCCAGGCGGTGCACGGGACGGCGTCGGTGGTGCTCACCGGCGGCGGCATCGGGACGGCGGTGCTGCGGCACGCCGCGGAGCTGGCCGGGGAGCCGGGGCCCGGTCAGGCGGTCGACTGGGCCGCGGTCGACGTCTGGTGGGGCGACGAGCGGTTCGTCCCCGCCGACGACGACGAGCGCAACGAGAAGGGCGCCCGCGCGGCGCTGCTGGACCGGGTCGGGGCGCCGCCGGAGCGGGTGCACGCGATCCCGGCGTCCGACGCCGGCTTCGACACCCCGGAGGAGGCCGCGGACTGGTACGCCGGGACGCTGGCCGACGCCGCCCGCGACGCCGGGACCGGGGGCCCGCTCCCCCGGTTCGACGTCCTGCTGCTCGGCATGGGCGCCGAGGGCCACGTGGCGTCGATCTTCCCGGACTCCCCCGCGGTGACCGACGAGCGGACCGTGGTGCCGGTGCGGGACTGCCCGAAGCCGCCGCCGACGCGGGTGAGCCTCGGCTTCGCCGCGATCACCGCCGCCGAGGAGGTCTGGGTGCTGGTGTCCGGGGAGGGCAAGGCCGAGGCCGTGGCGCGGGCGCTGGGCGGCGCCGACCGCACCGAGGTCCCGGCCGCCGGGGCCCGCGGCCGCCGCGCCACCCGCTGGCTGCTCGACGCCGCCGCCGCGAGCCGGCTGCCCGAGACCGGGTGACCGCCGTCGACGGCTGCCTGCTGTGCCTCGACGCACCGCGAGGGCGGGCCGCTGGTCGGCGGTCGCGGGCTGCTGGCGCCCGGCACACCCGACGCCCCGGCAGAGGCCCACGAGGCCGCCGCCGGGGCGATCAGACGGGGTCCTAGGCGCCGCGGCGGGCCCGCAGCTTGGCGAGGGCCTCCTCGAGGAGGGCGTCGCCGTCGGCGTCGCTGCGCCGCTCGCGCACGTAGGCGAGGTGCGTCTTGTACGGCTCGGTCCGCGGCGCCGGCGGGGGCGCCTGCGGGTCCTGGCCGGCGGGGAGGCCGCAGCGCGGGCAGTCCCAGGTCTCGGGGACCTCCGCGTCGGTGGCGAAGGCCACCCGCGTCTCGTGTCCCGAGCTGCACCAGTAGCCGACCCGGTGCCGCGGGGCCGCCTCTCCGCGCTCGGCCTCACCCATCGGACCCGCGCCGACCCGGGTCCCCCGGATCGCGTTGCCACCAGCCACGAGCGCCCCCTCGTTCCGACCTGCCTGCTGGATCGTCACGGCGCGTGATCACGCCGCCCGGGCAGTCTAGGGCCTGAGGGTGTCTCCCCGGTCACGATTTCGCCCCCGGCCTGGTGACGTGCTGGAACGGCCATCCTTCAGGGGCCCGCGCCGAGCCCGCGAGGTGTGGGGGGAAGGGTGGTCCTTAGACCTTCAGCAGGATGCCCAGCGCGACGATGCACACCGTCCAGATCAGGCCGGTGAACACGGTGAGCCGGTTGAGGTTCTTCTCCACCACCGACGAGCCGGACAGCTGCGAGGAGACCGCGCCGCCGAACATCGAGGACAGGCCACCGCCCTTGCCCCGGTGCAGCAGGATCAGCACCACGAGCAGCACGCTGGTGAGGACCAGCAGCACGTTGAGGACGAGCTCGACCATGGCACCAGCGTAACCGGTGCCCGCAGGCGTCCCGCTCAGCGCACGCCCGCGGTGGCCAGGTCGTGCCCCGCGTAGGGCTGCATGACCAGCCCGTTGCGCAGCCGCTGCCCGGCCAGGAGCTGCACCCGCGTCTCCACCAGCGGCACGTAGGCGCCGGTCCCGCCGGCCGCCGTCGCGACCTCCCGCCAGGCGCCGCGCGCGGCCTCCGGGTCGGCGGCGGCGCGGGCGGCGTCGACCAGCCCGGAGAGCGCCGGGTCGGTGAGCCGCGCGTAGTTGGTGTTGCCGACCAGGCTCACCGAGCGGCCGTCGACCAGCGGCACGAGGAACGAGCCCGGCGTCGGGAAGTCGGCGGTCCAGGTGGCCAGCACGATGCCGAAGCCGTTGCGCGCCACGTTGTCCGGGCTGCCGACGTCGGTGGCGTAGAAGCTGGTCGCCGGCAGCGGCCGCACCTCGGCGGTGATCCCGACCGCGCCGAGCTGGGCGGCGACCTCCTCGGCCACCGCGACGCTGGCCTGGGCGTCGGGCACGGCGAGCACCGTGCCGAACCCGTCGGGCTGCCCGCAGGCGGCCAGCGCCTCCCGGGCGGCGTCGGGGTCGGGGCCGGGGTCGGGGTCCTCGGGCCCGTCGCCCAGGGACCGCGGCCACAGCTGCGAGGTGCGGACGGCGTTGTCCGCACCGCCGGCGACCTCCTGGACGGCGCTGCGGTCGATCGCGGAGGCCACCGCGGCGCGGCAGTTCGGGTCGTTCATCGGCGCGACGTCGGTGGGCAGCGCGAGCAGCCGCACCGCGCCGGTGGTCAGGTCGTCGACCCGGTCGGTCAGCGGCACCTCACCCCCGGCGCCCTCGGCCAGCCGGGCGGCGGTGGCCGCGTGCAGGCCGGCGCCGGAGACGTCGACGTCGGCCGAGCCGGCGAGCAGCTGCTGGTCGCGCTCCAGGGTGGACAGCCCGGTGCGGACGACGACGCGGTCGGGCAGCGCCGTCCGGACGTCGTCGGTGGCCGGGTCCCACTGCGGGTTGCGGTCCAGGACGATGCCGGTGGCGGCGTCGACGGTGGTGACCGCGTAGGGGCCGGAGGAGACCGGGTCGCTGCCGTAGCCGGCGCCGGTGTCGTTCTCGATCGGCACCGGGCTGCTCGAGGGCAGCGCCAGCACGTAGGGGAAGTCGGGCTGGGCCGAGCGCAGCCGGAAGGTGATCGTGGCGTCGTCGGGCGTCTCGATGGCGGCGAGCCCGAGCTTGCCCGGGGTCTCGTCCTGGTACGGCCCGGCGTAGGGGTTCGCGGGGTCGTCGAGCAGGTCCACGACGTAGGTGGGGCCGCCGACGACGACGTCGGAGGCGAAGGACCGCTCGATGCCGTACTTGACGTCGCGCGAGGTGATCGCCCGGCCGTTCTCGAACCGGGCGCCCTGCTTGAGGGTGAACGTCCAGCTCAGGCCACCGTCGGGGGTGGTGCCGAGGTCGGTGGCGAGGTCGGGGACCAGCTCGCCGGTGCGGCCGGGCTCGCTGGCGTAGGTGACCAGCGTGCGGGTGTAGAGCCGCATGAGGTTCCACACGCCGGGCTGGTAGGACCGCTGCGGGTCGAGGCTGTCGACCTCGCTGGTGACCACGCGCAGCGTGCCGCCGGTCGCGTCCGAGGGCGCGCGGACGCCGTCGACGCCGGCGTCGGGCCCGTCGCCGAGCACCGGGACGCCGCTGTCGCCGTCCCCGCCGCCGCTGCAGCTCACGGCCACCGCGACGACGAGCAGGACGACGAGGGCGAGCCCGAGGACGCGCCCGGGCGTGCCGCGCAGCCACTCGGGCAGGCGGCGGCCCCGGGAGCGGGCGGGTCCCTGCAGCGTGCTGTCCACCCACCCGCTCCCGTGCGGCCGCGGGCTAGCTGCCGCCTGCGGCGATCCGACAGATCTGCGCGAACTCGTCGGCGTCCAGGCTCGCGCCGCCGACCAGTGCACCGTCGACGTCCGGCCCGGCCAGGATCCCGGCCGTGTTCGCGGCCTTCACCGACCCGCCGTAGAGGATACGGACCGCCGCGGCCGTCTCCGGGCCGAAACGCCCGTCGAGGCGGGACCGGAGTGCGCCGCACACCTCCTGGGCGTCCTCGGGGGTGGCCACCTCGCCGGTGCCGATCGCCCACACCGGCTCGTAGGCCAGCACGACCCCGCGCACCTGGTCGGCGGAGAGCCCCTCGAGCGCGGCGTCGAGCTGGTCGGTGCAGTGCGGGACGTGCTGCCCGGCGCGGCGGACGTCGAGGCCCTCGCCCACGCACAGGATCGGCGTCAGGCCGTGCCGCAGCGCGGCCTGCACCTTCGCGGCCACCGTGGCGTCGTCCTCGCCGTGCAGCGCGCGCCGCTCGGAGTGGCCGACGACGACGAAGCCGCAGGCGAGCGCGGCGAGCATCGCGCCGCTGACCTCGCCGGTGTAGGCGCCCGAGTCGTGCGCCGACAGGTCCTGCGCGCCGTAGCCGACCGCCAGCTTGTCGCCGGTGACCAGCGTCTGCACGCTGCGCAGCGCGGTGAACGGCGGGAGCACGACGACCTCGGCGTCGTCGAGCTCGCGCTCCTTGAGACTGAAGACCAGCTTCTGCACCAGGCCGATGGCCTCCAGGTGCGTCATGTGCATCTTCCAGTTGCCCGCGATCAGCGGGCGGCGGCCCTCGCGCGGGGCGCGCGGCTGGGTGCGTGCCATCCCCGGCCCCTCTCAGTCCGCGAGCACCGCGAGGCCCGGCAGCTCCCGGCCCTCGAGGTACTCCAGCGACGCGCCGCCGCCGGTGCTGATGTGCCCGTAGGCGGCCTCGTCGAGGCCGAGCTGGCGGACCGCGGCCGCGGAGTCGCCGCCGCCGACCACCGACAGCCCGTCGACGGCGGCCACGGCCTCGGCCACGCCGCGGGTGCCGGCCTGGAAGGGCGCCAGCTCGAACACGCCCATCGGGCCGTTCCAGAACACCGTGCGGGCGCCGGCCAGCTCGCGGCCGAACGCCTCGACGGTGCGCGGGCCGACGTCGAGGCCCATCTGGCCGTCGGGGATCTGCTCGGCCGCGACGACGACGGTGTCCACGTCGGCGCTGAACTCCGGCGCGACGACGACGTCGACCGGCAGCACGATCCGGTCCCCCGCCTCGGCCAGCAGCCGGCGGCAGGTGTCGACCTGGTCGGCCTCCAGCAGGGACGTGCCCACCCCGTGACCCTGGGCGGCCAGGAAGGTGAAGCACATCCCGCCGCCGACGAGCAGCCGGTCCACCTTGGGCAGCAGCGCCTCGATGACGGCGAGCTTGTCGCTGACCTTCGAGCCGCCGAGCACCACGACGTAGGGCCGGTCGGGGTCGGTGGTCAGCCGCTGCAGCACGTCGAGCTCGGTGGCCACCAGCCGGCCGGCCACGTGCGGCAGCCGCTGGGCGACGTCGAACACCGACGCGTGCCTGCGGTGCACGGCGCCGAACGCGTCGTCGACGTAGACGTCGGCCAGCGCGGCGAGCCGGTCGGCCAGCTCGCCACGCTCGGCGTCGTCCTTGCTGGTCTCGGCCGCCTCGAAGCGGACGTTCTCCAGCAGCAGGACGTCGCCGTCGCCGAGCGCGCCGGCCCGGGCGCGGGCGTCGTCGCCGGCGACGTCGGCGGCCAGCGGGACCTCGGCGCCGAGCAGCTCACCGAGCCGCGCGGCGACCGGGGCCAGCGAGTACTGCGGGTCGGGCGCCCCCTGGGGCCGGCCCAGGTGCGCCGCGACGACGACGCGGGCGCCGGCGTCGCGCAGCGCCGCGATCGTCGGCAGGCTCGCCCGGATCCGGCCGTCGTCGGTGATGGCCCGGGTCTGCTTGTCGAGGGGGACGTTCAGGTCGGCGCGCAGGAGCACGCGCCGGCCCGACACCCCCTCGGCGAGCAGGTCGTCGAGGGACCGCATCAGAGCGAGTTGCCGACGAGCTCGACGGAGTCGACCAGCCGGTTGGAGTAGCCCCACTCGTTGTCGTACCAGCCGAGGACCTTGGCCATCGGGCCGAAGACCTTGGTCAGCTTGGCGTCGTAGATGCACGAGGCCGGGTCGGTGACGATGTCGGAGGAGACGATCGGCGCCGACGTGTACTTGAGGACCCCGGCCAGCGGGCCGGACTCGGCGGCCTCGCGGTAGGCGGCGTCGATGTCGTCGGCCGAGGCCTCGCGGGTCAGCTGGACGGTGAGGTCGGTGGCCGAGCCGGTGGGCACCGGGACGCGGACGGCGTAGCCGTCGAGCTTGCCCTGCAGCTCGGGCAGCACCAGGCCGATCGCCTTGGCGGCGCCGGTCGAGGTGGGGACCATGTTGAGCGCGGCGGCGCGGGCGCGGCGCAGGTCCTTGTGCGGGCCGTCCTGCAGGTTCTGGTCGGCGGTGTAGGCGTGGATCGTCGTCATCAGGCCGCGCTCGATGCCGAACGCGTCGTTGAGCACCTTGGCGAGCGGGGCCAGGCAGTTCGTGGTGCAGGACGCGTTGCTGATGATCGTCTGGGTGCCGTCGTACTTCTCGTGGTTGACGCCCATGACGATGGTCAGGTCGTCGCCGGTGGCCGGCGCCGAGATGACGACCTTCTTCGCGCCGCCCTTGTCCACGTGCTTGCGGGCGTCGTCGGCCTTGGTGAAGAAGCCGGTGGACTCCACGACGACGTCGACGCCGAGGTCGCCCCACGGCAGCGCGGCCGGGTCGCGCTCGGACAGGACCTTCATCGTCTTGCCGGCGATGTCGATGCCGCCGTCGGAGGCGGCGACCTCCTCACCCAGCACCCCCAGGATGCTGTCGTACTTGAGCAGGTGGGCCAGGACCTCGGGGCTGGTCAGGTCGTTGACCGCCACGATCTCGATGTCCTTGCCGCTGGCCGCGGCGGCACGCCAGAAGTTGCGCCCGATCCGGCCGAACCCGTTGATGCCCACGCGTACGGTCACGACTGACCTCCATGTGTCCCCGGCGACGCTCGTCGCCCCGGTCGGCCGCACGGCGCGCGGCCTCGATCGGCGACGACCCTATCGGCACCGGGGCGGGGCCCGTCCGGGTGAGGTCAGGCCCCGGCCACGAGCTCCGGGAGGTCACCCGGCGGGGCCGGCGCGGGCAGCGCGGGGCCGGCGGCCGGCGCGGCGGCGACCACGCGGTCGCGGCCGGTGGCCTTGGCGGTGTACAGGGCGCGGTCGGCGGCCTCGAGCAGGGCGGCCGCCGAGGTGCCGTCGGCCGGGCAGACGGCGACGCCGACGCTCACGGTGACGGCGACGTCCTCGCCGTCGAGCAGGTGGCTGGTGGCGGCGACCTCGCGGCGGACCTGCTCGGCGCGGGCCAGCGCCTGCTCCCGCCCGGCACCGGGGAGGACCACGACGAACTCCTCGCCGCCCAGCCGCGCGGCCGTGTCGCCCTCGCGGACGGCGGCGGCGAGCGTCCCGGCGACGCCGAGGAGCACCCGGTCGCCGGAGGCGTGCCCGAAGCGGTCGTTGACGGCCTTGAAGTGGTCGACGTCGACGACGAGCAGCGACAGCTGCCCGGTGCGCGGCCGGCGGGCCAGGTCGGCCTCCAGCACCCGGTCGAGGTGCCGGCGGTTGTGCAGGCCGGTGAGCGGGTCGCGGACGGCCTCCTCGGCGACGACCGCGCGCAGCCGCTCGATGACCTCCACCTGCTCGGCCAGCTGCCGGTTGAGCCGCTCGACGGCGAGCTGCCGCCGCTGCTGCTCGCTCACGTCGCGCACCACGAGGATGCGGCCCAGCGCGCGGCCGCGGGGGTCGGCGACGGCGGAGTCGCGCACGTCGAGCCACACGCCGGGCCGGACCTCGGCGACGCGGTGGCCGTCGCGGCGCTCGGTGCTGAGCAGCACCCCGACCGCGCGGGGGCCGGCGACGTCGTGGAGGGGCCGGCCGACCAGGTCGCCGTCGAGGTCGGGGCGCAGCTCCCGCAGCATCCGGGTGGCGGCGGGGTTGCAGTCGATGAGGACGCCGTCGGGGTCGACGACCAGCACGGCGTCGGGGACGGTCTCCACGACCTGCTCGCGGGCGACCGGGACCAGCCGCAGCAGGCCGCCGCGGAAGATCGCCCAGCAGTCGACGAGCCCGGTGAGCAGGAAGAACAGCGGGGTGACGTCGGTGCCGTGCCCGTCGAGCTGGGACCCGACGGCGACCACGTTGCCGACCGTGGACAGGAACGCCGAGCCGAGCAGGATGCCGATCTGGCGGCGGAAGACGCCGGCGACGCGCAGCCAGCGGCGGGCGAGGACGGCGTAGGCCACGCCGATCAGCGCGTAGGAGTAGGCGGTGTGGGCCAGGAACAGCGGCCCGAACGTCACCCGGGACTCGGCGCCGGCGGTGCCGGTGACCATGTCGGTCATCACCAGGTCGCGGGTGGCCGGGAACGCCCCGGTCAGGACCAGCAGGACCGGCTCGACCGCCAGCAGCGCCGCGGCGCGCGGCGAGAGCCGCCACGAGGGGTCGGCGACGGTGCGGGCCAGCACCCAGGTGCCCACGACCACCAGCCCGACGGCGGCCATGAGCAGGGGGACGTAGACGCGCTGGACCGGCTCGCTGCCGGCCAGGTAGACGACCCCGTCGGCGGCCGACCAGGTGGTGACGCCGGCCATGGTGACCGCGAGCGCGGTGGCCGCGGGGGTGCGCCGCCGCCGGCGCCAGGCCAGGACGGCGGTGCCGACGGCGACCAGCGCGGCACAGCCGAAGACGACGGCCCAGCTCCCCGCGGTCATGCCGCCTCCGCTCCGCACCGGGCGCGCGGACGGCGCCCTCTCCCCCGCCGCATCGGCGGCGGGGGGCGCGGCCTGCAGCGGCGCGGCGCGGCCGTCACCCCCGGGGGTGACGGCGACGGGGCGCCCCCCGCGCGAGCGGAGGGCGCCCCGTCGTCGTCGGTGCCGCGGGCGTTACTGGGCCAGCATGTCCTCGGTGACCACCGACTCGGTGTCGGGGATGCCGAGGTCCTTGGCCCGCTTGTCGGCCATGGCCAGCAGACGCCTTATGCGGCCGGCGACGGCGTCCTTGGTCATCGGCGGGTCGGCGCGCTGGCCGAGCTCCTCCAGCGAGGCCTGGCCGTGCTCCAGGCGCAGCCGGCCGGCGACGAGCAGGTGCTCGGGGGCGTCGCCCGCGAGGATCTCCAGCGCCCGCTCGACGCGCGCGCTGGCCGCGACCGCGGCGCGGGCCGAGCGGCGCAGGTTGGCGTCGTCGAAGTTGGCCAGCCGGTTGGCGGTGGCCCGGACCTCGCGGCGCATCCGCCGCTCCTCCCAGGCCAGGACCGCGTCGTGGGCGCCCATGCGGGTGAGCAGCGCGCTGATCGCGTCGCCGTCGCGGACGACGACCCGGTCGGCGCCGCGGACCTCGCGGGCCTTGGCGGCGATGCCCAGCCGGCGGGCCGCGCCGACCAGGGCCATGGCCGCCTCCGGGCCGGGGCAGGTCACCTCGAGCGACGAGGAGCGGCCGGGCTCGGTGAGCGAGCCGTGCGCGAGGAAGGCGCCCCGCCAGGCGGCCTCGGCGTCGTTGATGCTGCCGGAGACCACCGACGGCGGCAGGCCGCGCACCGGGCGCCCGCGCTGGTCGACCAGCCCGGTCTGGCGGGCCAGGCCCTCGCCGTGCTTGGCGATCCGGACGAGGTAGCGCACGCCGCGGCGGATGTTGCCGCCGGCGAGCACGCTGACCCCGCTCGTGTAGCCGTAGACCTCGCTGATGTCCCGGCGCAGCCGGCGCGCGACCGAGCCGGTGTCCAGCTCGGCCTCGATGACCACCCGGCCGCCCACAATGTGCAGGCCGCCGGAGAAGCGCAGCAGCGCCGTCACCTCGGCCTTGCGCTCGGAGGTGCGCGTGCACTCCACCCGCGACAGCTCGTCCTTGACCATGGCCGTCATCGCCACGACGACCACCCCCTGCTCTGCTGCGGCGCCATCCTCGGCGTCACCTCTCCCCCTCGTACCGTCCGGGCACCCCCGCTCCCGGTGCTCCGGCTGGGACCGTTCCCGCTCACCGCGCCTCGACCACCGAGCTCAGTGCGGCCGCCAGCCGCGCGGGGTCGTGGCGTGGTGATCCGTCGGGCGCGGCGACCGGAGCCAGGACCAGCTCGGCGCCACACTCGCGCACCGCTGACAGGAGACCACAGCGGTCAACCACCGATTCCGCATCCGCGACCACGGTGTGCAGCGCCACACCGCCCAGGTGCCCCTGCAGCACGCGGAGGTGCTCCTCCGGCGAGAAGCCGTCGGTCTCCCCCGGCTGCGGCTCCAGGTTGAGGACGACGACCACCCGGGCGCGGGTGGCGGCCAGCGCGGCGCGCAGCCGCGGCACCAGCAGGTGCGGCAGCACCGAGGTGTACCAGGAGCCGGGGCCCAGCGACACGACGTCGGCCGCGGCGATCGCCTCGAGGACGTCGGGGTGCACCGGCGGGTCCGGCGGCGACACGAGGATGTCGCGCACCCGGCCCGGGGTGGACGCGATGGCGACCTGCCCGCGGATGGTGCGGGTGCGCGCGGGGTCGTCGGGGTCGACGGTCTCCACCCGGGCGACGAGGTCCAGCGGCACGTCGGCCATCGGCAGCACCCGGCCGCACGCGCCGACCAGCTGGCAGACCGCGTCGAGGGCGCGCACGGTGTCGCCGCCGTGCAGCTCGACCAGCCCAATGAGCAGCAGGTTGCCGACGGGGTGCCCGGCCAGCACGCCGGTGCCGCCGAGGCGGTGCTGCAGCAGCCGGGCCATCTCCTGCCGGCCGTGGTCCTCGCCGGCCAGCGCGGCCAGCGCCATCCGCAGGTCGCCGGGCGGCAGCACCGGCATCTCGCGGCGGATGCGGCCGGACGAGCCGCCGTCGTCGGCGACCGTGACGACGGCGGTGAGGTCGGGCGTGATCCGCCGCCAGGCGCCCAGCGCCGCCGCCAGCCCGTGGCCGCCGCCGAGGGCGACGACCCGCGGCGCGGCGCCCGGGGACGGGGCGCCCACTACTCGCGGCCCAGGTCGCGGTGGCGCGCGACCGCGTCGGTGCCCTCGGCGCGCAGCCGGCGGGCGAACTCCTCGGCGATGGCGACGCTGCGGTGCTTGCCGCCGGTGCAGCCGACCGCCAGCGTCAGGTAGCGCTTGCCCTCGCGCCGGTAGCCGGGGATGAGCAGCCGCAGGACCTCGGTGTAGCGGTCGAGGAACGGCCCGGCGTCGGACTGGCCGAGCACGTAGTCGCGGACGTCGGCGTCCTGCCCGGTGTGCGGGCGCAGCTCGGGCAGCCAGTGCGGGTTGGGCAGGAACCGGGCGTCGACGACGAGGTCGGCGTCCAGCGGCAGCCCGTACTTGAAGCCGAAGCTGAGCACGGTCGCCGTCAGCGGCGGCGTGCGGCCCTCGCGGGCGAAGGCGTTCTCCAGCGTGGCGCGCAGCTGGTGCACGTTGAGGTCGCTGGTGTCCACCCACAGGTCGGCCTCGCCGGCGATGCCGGTCAGCAGCGTGCGCTCGGCGGTGATGCCGTCGAGGGGGCGCCCGGAGCCCTGCAGCGGGTGCTCCCGCCGGTTGGACTCGTAGCGGCGCACCAGCACCTCGTCGCGGGCGTGCACGAACACCACCCGGGGGCGGTGGCCGGCCTCGGCGAGCACCCGGATGGCCTCCTGCAGGTCGCTGGAGAAGGCCCGGCTGCGGACGTCGACGACGGCGGCGAAGCGGCGCACGTCGCCGCGGGCGCCGAGCTCGACCATCGGCAGCAGCAGCGCCGGCGGCAGGTTCTCCACGACGTACCAGCCGAGGTCCTCGAGCACCCGGCCGGCGGTGTTCTTGCCCGCGCCGGAGAGCCCGGTGACGACGACGACCTCGACCGGCGGGGTCTCGGTGCTCGCCGGGTCCAGCCCGGCGGGGACGTCGGCGTGCGGCCCGTGCTGGCCCTCCGGGGACGGCACCGGCGCCGTCCCCGCGTCCTGACCGGCGCTCACGAGGCGACCCGGCCGACCTCGGCGGTCTCCCCGGCCCCGGTGCGGGGGGTGCCCCGCTCCGCCGGCCCGCTGGGTGCCGTGGTGCTCTCCACGACGGTCTCCGCGACGGTCTCCGCACCGGCCTCCGCGGCCGCGTCCTCCCCCGCGGGACGGTCGGCGGCGGGCTCCGCGACGGCGGCCATGACCGCCTCCGCCGTCCGGCGGCCGATGCCGGGGACGGCCGTCAGCTCCTCCACCGTGGCCGCGCGCAGCCGCTTGAGGGACCCGAACTGCTTCATCAGCGCCTTCCGCCGCGTCTCCCCGAGACCGGGGACGTCGTCCAACAGGGAGACCAGCATGCTGACCGAACGCTTCTGCCGGTGGTAGGTGATGGCGAACCGGTGGGCCTCGTCCCGCACCCGCTGCAGCAGGTACAGCGCCTCGGAGGTGCGCGGCAGGATCACCGGGTCGCTCTCCCCGGGCAGCCACACCTCCTCCATGCGCTTGGCCAGCCCGCAGACGGCGACGTCGACGATGCCCAGCTCGTCCAGGGACCGCGCCGCCGCGGCGACCTGCGGAGCGCCGCCGTCGACGACCAGCAGGTTCGGCGGGTAGGCGAACCGGCGAGGCCGGCCCTCCTCCGCGGCGACGCCCTGCTCGTCGCGCCGGTCGGCCTCCTCCTTGAGGTGCCGGGCGAAGCGGCGGCGGACCACCTCGGCCATCGCCGCGGTGTCGTCGGTGCCCTCGTGCACGGCGAAGCGCCGGTAGTCGGACTTCTTCGCCAGCCCGTCCTCGAACACCACCATCGAGGCGACCACGTTGGTCTGCTGCACGTGGCTGATGTCGATGCACTCGATGCGCAGCGGCGCCTCGGGCAGCTCGAGCGCCTCCTGCAGCTCCGCCAGCGCCAGCGAGCGGGCGGTGAGGTCGCTGGAGCGCTTCACCCGGTGCCGGGCGAAGGCCTCCTTCGCGTTGCGCTCGACGGTCTCCAGCAGGCTGCGCTTGTCGCCGCGCTGCGGCACGCGCAGGGACACCCTCGAGCCGCGCAGCTCGCTGAGCAGCTCCTCGTAGACGTCGGCGTCGTCGGGCAGCTCGGGGACGAGCACCTCCCTGGGCACCGACTCGCCCGCCTCGAAGGAGCCGGTCTGCTCGTCGACGCCGCCGTAGACCTGGAGGAGGAACTGCTCCACCAGCTCGCCGGTGGTGACCTCCTCGACCTTGTCGATGATCCAGCCGCGCTGGCCGCGCACCCGGCCGCCGCGGACGTGGAAGACCTGGACGGCGGCCTCGAGCTCGTCCTGCGCGAAGGCGACGACGTCGGCGTCGGTGCCGTCGCCGAGGACGACGGCCTGCTTCTCCATCGCCCGCTTGAGCGCGCCGAGGTCGTCGCGCAGCCGGGCGGCCTTCTCGTACTCCATCGCCTCGGCGGCCTCGGCCATCTCGCGCTCGAGGCGCCTGACCATGAGGTCGGTGCGGCCGGCCATGAAGTCGCAGAAGTCGTCGACGATCGCCCGGTGCTCCTCGGCGCTGACCCGGCCCACGCAGGGCGCGGAGCACTTGCCGATGTAGCCGAGCAGGCACGGCCGGCCGATCTGCCCGGCCCGCTTGAACACGCCGTTGGAGCAGGTGCGGGCGGGGAAGACGCGGGTGAGCGTGTCGAGGGTCTCGCGGATGGCCCAGGCGTGCGCGTAGGGGCCGAAGTAGCGGACGCCCTTCTTCTTCGGCCCGCGCATCACCTGCAGCCGCGGGTACTCCTCGTTGAGGGTCACGGCCAGCGACGGGTAGCTCTTGTCGTCGCGGTACCGGACGTTGAACCGCGGGTCGAACTCCTTGATCCAGTTGTACTCGAGCTGGAGGGCCTCGACCTCGGTGCCGACGACGGTCCACTCGACGCTCGCCGCCGTCGTGACCATCTGCCGGGTGCGCGGGTGCAGGCCCGCGACGTCGGCGAAGTAGCTGTTCAGCCGCTGGCGCAGGCTCTTGGCCTTGCCGACGTAGACGACGCGGCCCGTGGGGTCGCGGAACTTGTAGACCCCCGGCGACTCGGGGATGGAGCCGACCGCCGGGCGGTACGTGGACGGGTCGGGCACGCACCCACAGTAGGTGGCGCGGCCGACGGTCTGCTCACCCTCGGTCGCGGGGAACCACATCCGTGTGGTTCAGCCCACCCGCGACTCCAGCCAGGCGAGCAGGTCGGCGGTCACCTCGTCGCGGTTGGTCTCGTTGAACACCTCGTGGCGGGCGTCGGGGTAGACGTGCTGCCCGACGGGCAGGCCGCGGTCGCGCAGCAGGCCGGCGAGCGCGGTCACCTGGGCGGCGTCCTCGCCGCCGACCGGGTCGCGCTGCCCGGACAGCAGCAGCACCGGCAGGCCGTCCGGCAGCCCGGCGACGGCCTCGGGGGTCGCGGCGCGGGCGACGAGGGCGAACATCCCGGCGCCGTAGCGGCGGGTGGGCGGGACGTCGTCGCCGCACAGCGGGTCGGCGAGGTAGGCGTCGACCTCGGCCGGGTCGCGGGTCAGCCAGTCGTAGGGCGTGCGGGCCGGCTCGAACGGTGCGTTGAAGGCGGCGAGGGCCTCCATCGGCTCGTCGCCCGCCCCGCCGGCGACCGCGGCCTCGAGCTGCTGCGCCGTCGCGGCGAAGTGGGGGGCCACGCCGATCGGCCCGGACAGGACCAGCCCGGCCAGCCCGTCGCCGTCCCGCTCGGCCGAGGCCAGCGCGACCGCCGAGCCGAGCGAGTGGCCGAGCAGGACGTAGGGGACGCCGGGGTGGTCGGCGGCCAGCCGGCGGCCGAGCTCGCGGACGTCGTCGAGGACGGCGTCGCTGCCCGCGGCGTGTCCGGCGGCGGGGTCGCCGAACCGGCCGGGACCGGTCGACCGCGCGGTGAGCCCGTGCCCGCGCTGGTCCTGGGCGGCGACGGCGAACCCGCGGGCGGTGAGCGCGGCGGCCAGGCGGCCGTAGCGGCCGGCGTGCTCGGAGAGCCCGTGCACGACCTGCACGACCGCGCGCACCTCGCCGTCGGGGATCCAGCGGCGCTCGGAAAGCCGCGTGCCGTCGGCGGCGGGGACGAGGGTGGGGTCGGCGGACAGGGTCATGGGTGCACCGCCGCGACGGCGCGCCGGCCCAGGCGGACGGCGCGGGTGCCCAGCAGGAGCGCCGCGACCAGCCCGACACCGCCGGCGACGACCGCGACCGCACCCGGGACGGCCTCGCCGCTGACGGCGAGGGCCGCGACGGTCACGAGCGCGACGAGCACCAGCGTGGAGCGGATCCCGTCACTGGGCCGGGGCTGACCGCAGTGCGCCAGGTCGGGATCGCAGTCGGGCGTGAGCGCGCTCATGGGCGACTCCTCCATCGAGGGCCCCGCCACGCCGCCCCACGGCGTGACGTCCGTCACACAGACGATAAGCGCAGTGACGCCCGGCGTTCAAGCCGTCGCCGCGGGCGGCCCCTTCACGGTGAGGATCGGGCAGTCCACGGAGAGCAGGATCCGCTGGGCCGCGCTGCCCATCAGCAGCTTCCCGACGGCGCTGCGCCGGCGCAGGCCGATGACCAGCAGCTCCGCGCCGGTCTCGGAGACGGCGTCGGCGAGCTCCTCGGCGACGTCGCGGCCGATCGGCTGGCGCAGCTCGACGGGCAGGCCGGAGACGGTGAGCTCGTCCTGCAGCCGGCGCAGCGGGGCGCCCTGCAGGTACTCCTCGTCGACCAGCGCGTCGCCGCGGCTGCTGTTGACGACGACCAGCCGGGCGCCGCGGCGGTGCGCCTCGGCCAGCGCGTGCTCGAGCGCCGCCTCCCCGCGCGGGGTGGGCACGTGCCCGACGACGACCACCGGTTGCCGGCTCACCGCTCCTCCTCCCCGTCGGCGGGCGCACCGACGCGCTCGTGGTGCCGCAGCCCCTCTCCCGCCTGCAGTTCCTCCGGGGTGGAGCGGCGGCCGCGCACCGCGCGCAGCACCACCGGCAGCACGAGCGCGAGCAGCGCCAGGAACAGCACGACCCGGCTGAACCAGGTCTCGACCAGCACGCCGAGGTCGCCGCTGCTGATCGCCAGCGCGCGCCGCAGGTTGGTCTCGGCGACCGGGCCGAGGATCAGCCCGATGACCGCGGGTGCGACCGGCCAGCCGTAGCGGCGCATCGCGAAGCCCAGCAGGCCGAGGACCAGCAGCAGGACCAGGTCCAGCGGGTCGGCGTTGACCGCGTAGCAGCCGAGCGAGGCGAACAGCAGGATCCCGGCGTAGAGGTAGGGCCGCGGGACGCGCAGCAGCTGCACCCACACCCGGGCCAGCGGCAGGTTGAGCACCAGCAGCATGACGTTCCCGATGAGGAGCGCGGCGATCAGCGTCCAGACCAGCGAGGACTCGGTGGACAGCAGCGTCGGGCCGGGCTGGATGCCGTAGCCCTGGAAGGCGGCCAGGATGATCGCCGCGGTGGCCGAGGTGGGCAGGCCGAGGGTGAGCAGCGGGACGAGCACGCCGGCGGCCGCGGCGTTGTTGGCCGCCTCCGGCCCGGCGACGCCCTCGATCGCGCCGCGGCCGAACTCCTCCGGGTGCTTCGTGAGCTTCCGCTCGGCCGCGTAGGACAGGAACGTCGGGATCTCCGCGCCGCCGGCCGGCAGCGCGCCGAGCGGGAAGCCCAGCGCCGTCCCGCGCAGCCACGGGCCGACCGAGCGGCGCAGGTCGCGGCGGGTGAGCCAGGGCCCGGAGGCGGCCATCACCTGCACCGGCCCGCGGCGCAGCCGGGAGGCGACGTAGAGCGCCTCCCCGACGGCGAACAGCGCGACCGCCACCACGACGACGTCGACCCCGTCGGTCAGCTGCGGGACGCCGAGGGTGAACCTCTCCTGCCCGGTGAGCACGTCGGTGCCGACCAGCCCGAGGTAGAGGCCGACGCCGAGGGAGGCCAGCCCGCGCAGCGGCGAGGCGCCGAGCACGGTGGCCACCGCGACGAAGGCCAGCACGGCGAGGGCGAAGTAGTCGGCCGGGGTGATGCCGATGGCCAGGTCGACGACGGTCGGCGCGACCAGCGCCAGCAGCAGGGTGGCGATCGTGCCGGCGACGAACGACCCGATCGCCGCGGTGGCCAGCGCGGCGGCGCCGCGGCCGGCCTTGGCCATCCGGTTGCCCTCGAGCGCGGTCATGATGGAGCTGGACTCGCCGGGGGTGTTGAGCAGGATCGACGTCGTCGACCCGCCGTACATGCCGCCGTAGTAGATGCCGGCGAACATGATGAACGCCGTCGTCGGCTCCAACGCGTAGGTGACCGGCAGCAGCAACGCCACGGTCATGGCCGGGCCGATGCCCGGCAGCACGCCGACGGCGGTGCCGAGCAGCACGCCGAGCAGCGCGAACAGCAGGTTGACCGGGGTGAGCGCGTCGGCGAAGCCGGCGGCCAGGTCCGCGAGCGCGCCCATCAGAACCAGCCCGTCGCCAGCTCGAGGAGGGTGCCGCCGGGCAGCGCGACGCCGAGGCCCTTGACGAACACGATCCAGACGACGACCGAGAGCACCCCGCCCGCGAGCAGCGGCCGCACGATGCCGCGGGCGCCGAGGGCCCAGGCGACGAGCGCGAACATGAGCGTGACCGCCAGCGGCCAGCCGATGACGTTGATGAGCAGCGCGTGCCCGAGGAAGGCGACGGCGATGATGCCCACCGCGGACCACGACGTCGGGGCGTCGGGGTCGACGTCCTCGCTCTCGTCGGAGGGCCCGCGGTCCCCCTTGAGCACGCGGAAGCCCAGCGCCAGGGCGGTGGCCAGGACCACCCCGCCGACCAGGTAGGGGAAGAACCGCGGGCCGATGGTGTTCGCCGAGCCGGGGACGGCGATGCTCGCGGCGTCGAGGACCAGGTAGAGCCCGAGCGCGCCCAGCAGCACCACCATCGCCAGCTCGCCGCGGCTGACGCCCGTCGGTGGTGGGGCGGGGTGCCGGGACTCCGCGGCGTCGTGCGTGCCGGTGGCGTCGGCGGTGGACACGTCCGGGTCCGGCGAGCCGCCGCTCACTGCACGAGCCCGATCTGCTCGAGGATCGCGCGCACCCGCTCCTCCTCGTCGGCCAGGAAGTCGCCGTACTCGTCGCCGGTGAGCAGCAGGTCGTCCCAGCCGTTGGTCTCGACCGCCTCGGCCCACTCGGGCGTGTCGTGGACGTCGACGACGAGCTGCGTGAGGTCCTCGCGCGCCTTCGCCGACATCCCCGGCCGGGCCATGAGGCCGCGCCAGTTGGAGACCTCGACGTCGAAGCCGGACTCGACCAGCGTCGGGACGTCGGGCACCTGCTCCGACCGCTCGGCCGTGGACACCGCGAGGCCGATCAGGTCGCCGGTGCGGACCTGCTCGCCGTAGTCGGTGGGGCCGGAGATGCCGGCGGCCACCTGGTTGCCGAGCAGCGCGGCCAGCGACTCGCCGCCGCCGGAGTAGGCGATGTAGTTGACCTGCGCGGGGTCGATGCCGGCGGCCTCGGCGAGCAATCCGGCGAGGATCTGGTCGGTGCCGCCGGCCGAGCCGCCGGCGATGGGGGTGCCGGCCGGGTCGGCGGCCCACGCCTCCACGAAGCCGGCGATGTCGGTGTAGGGCGCCTCGGCCGGGGCGACGATGAGCTCGGTCTCGCCGATGAGCCGGGCGATCGGGGTGACGTCGGACAGCCGGGTGGTGGAGTCGTTGGTGTCCACGGCGCCGACCATGACCAGGCCCATCATCATGAGCAGCGCGTCGTCGGTCTCCCGGGCGAGCTGGCCGAGGCCGATGGTGCCGCCGGCGCCCTCGACGTTGAAGACCTGCACGTTGCGGGCCAGGCCGCTGGTCTGCACGACCCGCTGGAAGACCCGCGCCGTGGTGTCCCACCCGCCGCCGGGGCTGGCCGGCGCCATCAGCCGCAGCCGGGAGAGGTCGCCGGGCTGGACGACCGTCCCGGCGCATCCGGTGACCGCCCCGGCCGCGGCCGCCAGCGCCGGCACGGCCACCGTCCCCGCGAGGAAGGACCTCCGGCTCAGGGGCACCGACGGCCTCCCCTCGGTGGTGACGTCGGTCACACCGGACGCTAGACCCGGCCGGAGGCGCGGTCCAACGCGCGGTCGAGCCGGCGGACCCCGACGTGCGGGTTGCGCGGTCGGCTCCGTGACGGCCGGGCCCGGGACGGCGACGCGGTCCCGGCGGACCCGGCCGGCGGGGTCACGCCGAGGGCGGCGGGGTCATCTGGGCGATGCGGACGGAGTTGCCGAACGGGTCGCGGAAGCCGAAGTCGATGCCGTAGGGCTGCACCACCGGCTCCTCCGGCAGGTCGACGCCCCGCTCCTTGAGCGCGGCGTGGGTCTTGTGCGCGTCGTCGGTGGTGAGGAACAGGTGGCCGCCGCCGGCGCCCTTGGTGACCAGGTCGCGCACCGTGTCGGCGATCTCCGGGCTCACCGACGGCGGGGCGGGCCGCTCCAGCAGCACCGCGTGGCCGGGGTCGCTGGGCAGGACCACGGTGAGGAAGCGCATCGGCCCGAACTGCTGGTCGGTCTGGACCTCGAAGCCCAGCTTGCCGACGTAGAAGTCCAGCGCCTGGTCCTGGTCGAGGACGTAGAGGGAGGTGATCGAGATGGAGGTCAACATGCCGACGACGCTAGGGGCGGGCGCCGTCGGCGGGCTTCTCCGGAACTGCTGTCTTCTCGCTGGGCCGCAGCCAGCGCATGCCGAAGCAGGAGGGCACCGGCGCCAGCGGCCCGCGCCGCCGGTAGACGCTCGGCGGCTCCCCCACGACCTCGGTGAACACCCGGCTGAACGTGCCGAGGCTGGAGAAGCCGACGGCCATGCAGACGTCGGTGACCGTGCGGTCGGTGCTGCGCAGCAGGAACATCGCCCGCTCCACCCGGCGGCGCTGCAGGTACCGGTGCGGCGTCTCGCCGAAGGTCTCCTTGAAGGTGCGGATGAAGTGCGCCTCGGAGACGTGCGCGATGCGGGCGAGCGCCGGGACGTCCAGCGGTTCCCCGTAGGAGCGGTCCATCTCGTCCCGCGCCCGCAGCATGCGCCGGTTGGAGTCCTCGCTGGCCCGGCTCACCCAGGCAGCATCCCAGGGCTCGACGGGATCCTGACGCACGACGGCGGGACGTCACTCCGCGGAGGGCGGTCCAGGGCCACGGGGGGGGTTCGGGCCACCCGCTCACCCCACGAGCCGGCGGCACCGCGGGCAGGGGTCGTCCGCCACGCGCCACGGGGCGTCGAGCACCTGCACGATCGCCCCGCAGAGAGCCACCTCGTTCTCCCCCGTCAACTCCTCCGCGCTGCGGTGCACCTCGACGGCGTGCACGAGCCCCGCCTCCCCGCCCGGGCTCATCCGTGGGGGCCAGCAGGACCGCGGCCGGCCGCACAGGAGGCTCGCGCCGGCCGCACTGACTGTTCGGTCAGTAATCACGACCCCAGCGTGCCCCGGATCACATCCGGCCGCGCCTCGGACGATGCCGTCTTGTTACCGTGGGCGTCGTCCTCGCAGGTCAACCGCTTGTCCGGTCGGTCGTCGAACGTATGGATCGAACGCGTGGACGACGTGCTGACCGCTCCGGTGCCGGTGGTGCCGCCGCGCCGGCCGGGCTGTCGTCCGGGCCGCTGGGTGCGGTGCAGGCCGCGGACCGGGAGATCGCCCGGCCGACGGCGCTGCGGGCGCGGGCGGTGGCGGCGTTCGCGGCCTCCCGGCCGGCCTCGGTGGATCGTCCGCAGGGTGCGCTGGGTGCGCTGGGTGCGCTGGGGGCGATGTCGGCGGAGCGGTGGGCGGCGCGGCCGGAGGTGCTGCGGCCGGTGAGCGCGTGGGCGACGCAGGAGCTGGCGGTGGCGCTGTCGTTGTCCGCGGAGGCGGCGCACGCGCTGTTGGAGCGGTCGCTGACCCTGGTGCACCGGCTGCCGGCCACGCTGGCGGCGCTGGAGGCGGGGATGCTGCACCCGGGGCACCTGTGGCCGCTGCTGGACCAGGTCGCACCGATCGCCGACGACGCGGTGCGCGCCGCGCTGGAGGCCGACCTGCTGAGGTGGATGGCGGGGCGGGTGACCACGCCGGCGCAGCTGGGCGCCTGCTCGACCTGGTGCTGCGTCCCGGGGAGACCGGGCTTGCCGCCGGTGCAGGTGCGCCTGGACGTCGTGGCGCCGGTGGGGGCACTGCTGGGCGGCGACCAGCCGTGCGAGATCGACGGGCAGGTGGTGCCCGCGGATGTGGTCCGCGCCGTGCGCACCGCGCTCACCGGCTCCTCGCGCGTGACCACCACGCCCGGGGCCCAGCGGCCGTCGACACCCCGGTTGACAACATCCCGGACGCCAGCGCCCCGGTCGCCGACACCGCAACCAACACCGCCGCAACCAGCACCACCGCGGTCGACAGCGCGCCCACCGGTTCCGACGGCCCGATCGGCTCCGACACCGAGGCTCCACCGGCGCCTCCGCTGTGCGCGGGCACCGGGGACGGGCAGCTCGATCCGGACTTCGTCCGGTGGTGGATCGACACGGTGCGCCGGGTGCTGGTCGAGGAACTGGCCGGCGGGCACCCACCCCTGGTCGATCTCACCGAGGTGGGGGCGCGGTGGGCGATCGGCGAGGGCTCAACCGAGCCCGGTCCACCGCCGGACGACGGGTCAGCGCCGGGCGAGGAGCCTGACGGCTGGTGGGCGCGCGCCGACTGCGCCGTCGACGACGCCGGCACCGCCCTGCTCACCGCCCAGCGGACACTGGGCCATGCCGCCCGGATGGTCGCCACCGCCGAGCGCGCCGACACCGCCGACGAGACCGCCCGGGCCGACAGCCCCGCCGGGCGGATCACCGCCGCACCCGACGCCCTGACCGCCCTCGCCGCCGCGACCGACGCCGCGCGGGAGGCGCTCGCCGACCTCTCCGGCGCACCGCCGGCGGCGGGCTGGCCGACCGGCCCCGCTTGGTCCTCACCGACGCCCTCACCGGCGCGCTGCTCACCCTCACCGACCTACCGGCCCTGCACCGCGCGGACACCACCGGCACCGGCCTCACCGTCCCCGGCCCCACCGCCGGCTACCACCCCGCCACGGCACTCGACCGGCACGCCCGGGCCCGCGACCGGCGCTGCCGGTTCCCCGGCTGCCGCCGCCGCACCGGCCACCTCGACCACGCCGTCCCCTGGCCGGCCGGACCCACCGCCGCGCACAACCTCGCCGGCTACTGCGCCGGCCACCACCGCGGCAAGCACCAGGCCCCGGCTGGCGGCACGACCTCACGCCCGACGGCACCCTCACCGTCACCACCCCCACCGGCCTCACCGCCGTCACCACCCCACCGCCCTACTGAGGCGCACCGGCTCAGGGACCCGGGACGTTGACCGGTCCCGGAGCCCGCGGACACGATGACGGGCGCACGCCATCCACGGCCGACCTGCCGTGCACCGGCCCGAGTGGCGAGCGACCATGGGGGACACGGAGTCGACAACGGCGCAGGACCTGCCCGCCGTCCAGGCCGGTCGGGTCATCACCCACGACTGGACGTAGCGGCGCCCCGAGGCCCTCGTGCCGACCGTCCGCGGACCCACGACACCGCCGCACCTGCTCCTCACGGCGCTGCTGGTCCTCGGCCTCGCGCTGGCCGCGCCCGGCACCGCGTCGGCGCACCCGCTGCTGCTCGCCACCGAGCCGGTGGCCGACAGCACCGTGAGGACGACCCCGCAGGCGGTCACCCTGACCTTCGCGGCCCGGCCCGCGGGCGGCGAGGTGGCGGTCACCGGGCCGGACGGCGCGTCCGTCGGCGCCGGCCCGGTGGTGCTCGACGGCGCCGTGCTGGCCGCACCCGTCGCCCTCACCGCAGCGGGCCGGCACGCCGTCACCTGGTCCGCGGTCTCCGACGACGGCCACCGGCAGCGCGGCGCCTTCGTCTTCTACCACGCACCCGCGGCGTCGCCGTCCGGACTCGCGCCGGCCGGGAGCACCCCGCCGCCCACCGCCGCCGAGCCGGCCGGCACCGGCACGGCGTCCACCCCCGACGACGGCGGCGCAGCGGCCCGGGCGGTGCCCGTCCTCGTGGCCGTCGCGCTCACGACCGTCCTGGCCGCCAGGCTCCTCGCCCGGCGCGGACGCCGCTGAGGCGCGGCGGGGCCGGTCTCAGTCCGCCTGCTCCCAGCGCCGGCCCGCGCGGGTCACCCGGCCGCGCGCGAGCTGCGGGAAGTGGGCGCCCACACCGGAGGTCCCCTCCTCCCCCAGCTCCCGCCACAGCCGCCGGCGGGTGCGGTCGGCGAGGGCGGCGTCGACGTCCCCCATCGACCGCCACCCCGGCTCGGCCAGCTGCACCGGGCAGGTGATGGCGTCGCCGAGCAGCACCAGGCGCTCGTCGCCGGAGGTCACCGACACGGCCAGGTGCCCCGGCGTGTGCCCGGGCGTCAGCACGGCGTCGACCCCGGGGGTCACGGTGGCGTCCCCGGCGAGCGGACGCAGCCGCCCGGTCCCGGCCCAGCGGCGGAAGCCGGTGCGGACGTGCGCGGCCATCTCCCCCGGCCCGTCGACGAAGTGGGCGCCGTCGGCGGCGCCGAACCAGATCGTCGCTCCGGGGAACACCGGCTCCCCGTCGGGCCCGAACAGCCAGCCGACGTGGTCGGCGTGCAGGTGCGTGCACACGACGTCGGTCACGTCGTCCGGGTGCACGCCGAGCGCCCGCAGGCCGGTCGGCAGCTGCCCGCCGACCAGCAGCATCCGGTCCGGCAGCGTCTGCGCCTCCGGGCCCATCCCGGCGTCGACCAGGACGACCCGGCCGCCGGTGCGGACGACGAAGCAGCCGATCGGCAGCCACGCCGCGTCGTCCCGGTCGAACAGCTCCGGGTGCGCGCCGGGCGGGACGTCCCCGCCGAAGTAGCTCCGGCGGGCGACGAACGTCCCGTCCGCGACGGCGTCGACCCGCACGTCCCCGACGCGCACCCGGTCCCGCTCAGCTCGCGCGCTTGCGCGTGGCCCGCTTCTTCGGGCCGGCGGCCGCCGCCTCGATCGCGGCGGCGTCCAGCAGCGGTACCAGGTACCGGCCGGTGTGCGACTCGGGCACCGACGCGACGAACTCCGGCGGCCCCTCGGCCACGACCGTGCCGCCGCGGAACCCGCCCTCGGGCCCCATGTCGATCAGCCAGTCGGCGCTCTTGATCACGTCGAGGTTGTGCTCGATGACGATGACCGAGTTGCCCTTCTCGACCAGCCCCTGCAGCACCTGCAGCAGCTTGCGGATGTCCTCGAAGTGCAGGCCGGTGGTCGGCTCGTCGAGGACGTACACGCTGCGGCCGTTGGACCGCTTCTGCAACTCGCTGGCCAGCTTCACCCGCTGCGCCTCGCCGCCGGACAGCGTCGTCGCCGGCTGGCCGAGCCGCACGTAGCCCAGGCCGACGTCGGTCAGCGTGCGCAGGTACCGCGAGATCGCCGGGATCGCGGCGAAGAAGTCCGCGGCCTCCTCGATCGGCATGTCGAGGACCTCGGCGACCGTCTTGCCCTTGTAGTGCACCTCGAGCGTCTCCCGGTTGAACCGGGCGCCCTTGCACACCTCGCACGGGACGTAGACGTCCGGCAGGAAGTTCATCTCGATCTTGAGGGTGCCGTCGCCGGAGCACGCCTCGCAGCGCCCGCCCTTGACGTTGAAGGAGAACCGCCCCGGCTGGTAGCCGCGGATCTTCGCCTCCGACGTCTGCGCGAACAGCTTGCGGACCTGGTCCCACACGCCGGTGTAGGTGGCCGGGTTGGACCGCGGGGTCCGGCCGATCGGCGACTGGTCGACGTGCACCACCTTGTCCAGGTGCTCGAGCCCGGTGACCGTCCGGTGCCGGCCCGGCACCATCCGCGCCCGGTTCAGCTCGTTGGCCAGGACCGTGTAGAGGATGTCGTTGACCAGGCTGGACTTGCCCGAGCCGGACACCCCGGTGACGCCCACCAGCATGCCCAGCGGGAACGTGACGTCGACGCCCTTGAGGTTGTGCTCCCGGGCGCCCTTGACCACCAGCTCGCGACCGGGCTGCGGCTGCCGCCGCACCTTCGGCACGGTGATCTCCTTCCGGCCCGACAGGTACTGCCCGGTCAGCGACTCCTCGCTGGCGAGCAGCTCCTCGACGGTGCCGCTGACGATCACCTCGCCGCCGTGCTCGCCGGCGCCCGGGCCGATGTCGACCACCCAGTCGGCGGTCTTGATCGTGTCCTCGTCGTGCTCGACGACGATGAGCGTGTTGCCCATGTCCCGCAGCCGGACCAGCGTCTCGATCAGCCGGGTGTTGTCCCGCTGGTGCAGCCCGATCGACGGCTCGTCGAGCACGTACAGGACGCCCACCAGGCCGGAGCCGATCTGCGTGGCCAGCCGGATCCGCTGCGCCTCGCCACCGGCCAGCGTCGCCGCCGGCCGGTCGAGGGACAGGTAGTCCAGGCCGACGTCCACGAGGAACGACAGCCGCGCCTGGATCTCCTTGAGCACGCGGTCGGCGATCGCACGCTCCCGCTCGCCCAGCTCGAGGGCGCCCAGCCAGTCGGAGGCCTCGCCGATCGACAGGCCGGTCACCTCGGCGATCGAGCGGCCGTTGAGCTTGACCGCGAGGATCTCGGGCTTGAGCCGGGTGCCGTGGCAGACGGGACAGGGCACGTCGCGCATGTAGCCCTCGTACTTGTCCCGCATGTAGTCGCTGTCGGTGTCCTCGTGCCGGCGCTCGAGGAACGGCAGCACGCCCTCGAACGCGGCGTAGTAGCTGCGCTCGCGGCCGTAGCGGTTCCTGTAGCGGACGTGCACCTGGTCCGGAGAGCCGTGCAGGACGGCCTTCTGCACCTTCGCCGGGAGCTTCTCCCACGGGGTGTCCATGGAGAAGCCGAGCTGGTCGGCCAGCCCGGACAGCAGCCGCTGGAAGTACTCGTTGCTCATCGAGCCGGCCCACGGGGCGATCGCGCCCTGCGCCAGGCTCTTCTCCGGGTCGGGGACGACGAGGTCGGGGTCGACCTCCTTGCGCGTCCCGATGCCGGTGCACTCCGGGCAGGCGCCGAACGGCGAGTTGAACGAGAACGAGCGCGGCTCGAGCGCCTCGAACGACAGGCCGTCGTCGACGCAGGCCAGGTGCTCGGAGAAGGTCCGCTCGCGCTCCGGGTCGTCCTCGGGCAGGTCGACGAAGTCGAGGACGACGAGGCCGCCGGCGAGGCCGAGCGCGGTCTCGACCGAGTCGGTGAGGCGGCGCTTGGCGCTCTCCTTCACCGTCAGCCGGTCGACGATCACCTCGATCGTGTGCTTCTCCTGCTTCTTGAGCTTCGGCGGCTCGGTCAGCGGGTGCACCACGCCGTCGACCCGGACGCGGGAGAAGCCCTGCGTCTGCAGCGAGCTGAACAGGTCGACGTACTCGCCCTTGCGCGCCCGCACGACCGGGGCGAGCACCTGGAAGCGGGTGCCCTCCTCCATGGCGAGCACCTGGTCGACGATCTGCTGCGGCGTCTGCCGGGCGATCGGCTTGCCGCAGTTGGGGCAGTGCGGCTGGCCGGCGCGGGCGTAGAGCAGCCGGAGGTAGTCGTAGACCTCGGTGATGGTGCCGACGGTCGACCGCGGGTTGCGGTTGGTCGACTTCTGGTCGATCGACACCGCGGGCGACAGGCCCTCGATGAAGTCGACGTCGGGCTTGTCCATCTGGCCGAGGAACTGGCGGGCGTAGGCCGACAGCGACTCGACGTAGCGCCGCTGGCCCTCGGCGAAGATCGTGTCGAAGGCCAGGCTCGACTTGCCCGACCCGGACAGCCCGGTGAAGACGATCAGGGCGTCGCGGGGCAGGTCGATGTGGACGTCCTTGAGGTTGTGCTCACGGGCGCCGCGGACGACGAGACGGTCCAAAGTGATCCCTGTCGGTCAGCCGGGCCGGCCGGTCTCGCCGGGCCGCGGAGGGGTGTCGAGATGTCGATACGGACAACGCCGTCACCGACCGCGGGCAATCCGTGACGACGGCGACGTTGCCGCCGGGTGGGGGTGCTCAGACGGGAGCTGGGGACGGCGCTCCGGCGGGGTCGAACACCGGGGCGTGACGGCGCCAGGGCGCGCGTCGCTCCAGCTCTCCGGCCAGCCAGAGTAGTCGCGTCTCGCTACCCGGGGAGCCCACCAGCTGGACCGCCAGCGGCACCCCCTCCTCGCGCGTCCCGACGGGCAGCACGACCGCCGGGACCCCGGCCAGGTTCCACGGCCAGGCCCACGGGGCCCACCGGTTGTTGGCGTCGAAGTTCGCCAGGAACCCGCGCTCGTGCCACGGCCGCGCCGGCAGCGGCGGGCCGTTGGTGATCGGGGTCAGCAGCACGTCGAGGTCGCCGTCCGCGAAGAACGCCGCCGTCCGCTCCCGGAACCGCTCGGCGGTCGCCGGCCGCACGAGGCCGGCCCGGCGGGCCAGCCGCCCGAGCCGGGCGTGCGTGCGGCTGCGGGGCTGCAGCGCCGCGCGGTCGAGCCCGAGCGCCGCGGCGTCGTCCTCCGCGCCGGCCAGCCAGCGGGCGGTCGCGCCGAAGGCGGCTCCCCACGGGACCACCGCGTCCCGCTCGACGACGACGTGCCCGGCGCCGCGCAGCAGTCGCGCCGTGCGCTCGACCGCCCCTCGGGCGGCGGCGTCGGGACGGGCCCACGGCAGCGGGGAGCGCCGGCCCGCGGCGATCCGCAGCGGCCGCCCCGGGTCGGGCGCCGACCAGTCCAGGCCGGGGTCCTCCCCCGCCAGGACCGCGGTGCCCAGCGCGACGTCCTCGACCGTGGTGGCGAGCACGCCGTTGACCGCCATGCCCGACCAGTCGTCGGCGCCGATGCCGCCGGGCAGCACGCCGCGCCCGGGCTTGAGGGTGACCAGGCCGCACGCGGCCGCCGGCAGCCGCAGGGAGCCCATCCCGTCGTTGCCGTGCGCCAGCGGGACCGCGCCCGCGGCGACCGCGGCGGCGCTGCCGCCGGAGCTCCCGGCCGGGGACAGCGCGGTGTCCCAGGGGTTGCGGGTGACGGTGCCCGGCCCGTCGGTGGCGGCGTAGAGGCACAGCTCCGGGACCCGGGTGATCCCGACGACGACGGCGCCCGCGGCGCGCAACCGGGCGACGACCTCGTGGTCGGCGTCGGCGAGGGAGGCCGCGGAGCAGCCGTCGGTCACCGTCTCCCCGGCGACGCCGACGTTGTCCTTGACCGCCACCGGGACGCCGGCCAGCGGCAGCGTGGCCCGGCGCGGGTCGGCGTCGACCGCGGCCGCCTCGGCCAGCGCCTCCTCGGCGCGGACCACGCGGAACGCGCCGATCCGGGGCTCGACGTCGGCGAGGTGGGCCAGGTGCGCGCGCACCACCTCGACCGCGGACACCTCGCCCGCGCGCACCCGCGCGGCGAGGACGGAGGCGGGCAGGCCGACGAGCCGGGCGCCGCCCGGAGCTCCGCTAGCGTCCATGCGGGCGACCGTAACCGCGGTCGCCGACAGTTCTCGAACGGAGGCCCGATGACCTACACCGGCGACGTCGAGGTGGGCGGCCCGGCCGACGTGCGGGAGCTGCCCGGGCTCACGATCAGCAAGGTCGCCGTCAGCGAGATGGCGAACAACGCCTACCTGCTGCGGGACACCGCCACCGGGCAGGCGCTGCTCGTCGACGCGGCCGCCGAACCCGACACCCTGCGCGCCCTGATCGGCGACGCCGACCTGCGCACCGTCGTCACCACGCACGGGCACTGGGACCACCACCGCGCGCTGCCCGACGTCGTCGCGGCCACCGGGGCGCAGACGGTGGCGCACGCCGCCGACGCCGGCGACCTGCCCGTCCCGGTCGACCGGACGGTCGCGCACGGCGACACCGTCGCGGTCGGCGAGCAGGTGCTGGAGGTGGTGCACCTGCGCGGGCACACGCCGGGCAGCGTCGCGCTGGTCTGGCGGGGGCCGGAGGGCGCCGGCACGCACGTCTTCACCGGCGACAGCCTCTTCCCCGGCGGCGTCGGCAACACGCAGCAGGACCCGGAGCGGTTCGCCAGCCTGATCGACGACGTCGAGCAGCGGCTGTTCGCCGTCCTGCCCGACGACACCTGGGTCTACCCCGGCCACGGCCAGGACACCACGCTGGGCGCCGAGCGCCCGTCCCTGCCGGAGTGGCGCGCCCGCGGCTGGTGACTCGCTGCGGAGCGCCTCCCGGTGCGACCATCCGTGCAGGCCAGGACGGCCGGCGGCGGGTCACGAGGAGGCACCGGATGCACTCCCAGGCGAAGCAAGAGGCGCAGGAAGCCCTGTTCACCGCGATCAGGGACCAGGCCGAGAAGAACATGCGGTCCGCGATGCGGCCCGCGGAGAAGGCCGCGCTCCTGCGCCGGCTGGCGGAGGCCTACCGGCTCACCGCCGGCGGCCCGATGCCCGAGACCTCCTCGCGCCGGGCGGCCCCCGCACCGCAGAAGGCCGCGGACAACGGGGCGTCCTCCCGGACACGCACCGCCTGACCGGCGCCCGGATCGCCCGGGAACGCGTCAGGCACGCGCCGGAGGGCGGTCCTGCGCCGCGAGCCGCTGCAGGATCCCGGCCAGGTGCGCGAGGTCGTGCCACGGCGACAGGACCTCCTCCTCGTCGTCGGCGCGCCCGAGGATCTCCCTCACGGTGGCGACGTCGTCGGACAGCTGCGCGACGGTGCAGCTCCGGACGTCCGGGTCGGCGGTGAGGTCGTACGCGGCCCGGGGTGTGAGCACCCAGTAGTGGTCGGCGGTCAGCTCGACCTCGTCCCCGTGCTGGCGGGCGACCTCGTCGAGGACGGCGGTCAGCGCCCGCTGCAGGGCGGCGACGGAGACGGTGATCGGTGCGCTCACCGTCGCAGTGTGCGCCGCGACCGGAGCGGTCCTCGTCCTCCGGGGGTCCTGCAGGACCCCCGGAGTACGGGAACGGCTCCAGGAGCGGGGCCTCAGCGGCTCACTTGCGGCCGGGCGTCCAGTCCATGCCCCAGCCGTAGGTGCGGTCGAGCACGTCCTGGCCGCCGTGCACGTAGCGCACCTCGCGGTTGACGACGAGCTGCCCGCCCTGGTTCTCGATCATCGCGATCGCGCAGATGCGGGCCCGCGGGTCGTGCTCGTCCAGGCGCACCTCGATCTGCGGCCCGTTCGCCGGGAACATCGTGACGACGGCGTCGGCCTGGCCCCAGTTCGGCACGCCCTCGTAGATGAGCGCGAACACGAGGATCCGGCGGATCAGCTGCGTGTGCTGCAGGTCGATCATCAGGTTCTCGCCACCGCTGCTGGCGCCCGACCGGTCGTCGCCGTCCAGCCAGACGATCGACCCGCCGTTGCCCAGCGTGTGCTGCCCGCGGAAGGCGTTGCCCAGCGCTTGGATGACGCCCTTGGAGCCGTCGGCGTACTCGTAGAGGCAGCCGAGGTCCAGGTCGATCGCCCCGCCGCCGGCGGCCGCGGCCAGCCGCTTGAGGAAGCCGCCGCCCCCGCCGCCACCACCGGGCCGGGAGTTCCAGTTGAGGTTGACCCGCAGGACGCCGGTGGTGCCGGCCGTCTTCGTCAGCGAGACCGACGGCGCCGACTTCGTCAGCGACACCTTGTCCATGTTCACCCCGCCCTGCTGCGGCGGGGCCGGGGGCTGGCCGTACTGCTGCTGGCCGTACGGGTCCTGCTGCGGCGGCTGGCCGTAGGGCGGCTGACCCGGGGGCGGGTAGGGCGGCTGGCCCTGCGGCGGGTACGGCGGCTGCCCCTGGTACGGCGGCTGCCCGTACGGCTGACCCGGCGGCGGGTACGGCGGCTGTCCGGGCGGCGGGTACTGGCCCGGCGGCGGGTACGGCGGCTGCCCCTGGTGCGGCGGCTGGCCGTACGGCTGACCCGGCGGCGGCTGCGGGGGCTGGTACGGCGGCGGCTGCGGCGGCGCCGGAGGGGTCTCCGGCTGCGGCGGCGGGGACTTCGGGCGCTTCGTGTAGTCGACCAAGGGAGGCCTCCCCGCAGGTCGCCCGACCGGGCCGACCTGCGCTCTGAGCGGCGGACACGTCCCCCCGACCCTATGTGCCGCCGCTACCCTCCGGCCCATGCCGCGCGGTGCCCCCTCGCCCTCCCCTGCCGTGTACGGGATCGACCTGGGCACCACGTACAGCTGCCTGGCGCAGGTCGGCGACGACGGCGCCGCGCGGGTCGTCCCCCTCCTCGACGGCGCCCCGACGCTGCCCAGCGTCGTGCTGTTCGTCGGCCCCGACGACTACGTCACCGGCGAGCGTGCCCGCGTCCTGGCCCGGGCCGTGCCCGACGACGTGTGCACGCTGGTCAAGCGGCGCATGGGCGACAGCACGTGGCGGTTCGTCAGCCACGGCCGCTCCTGGTCGGCGCCCGCGGTCAGCAGCCTGGTGCTCAAGGCGCTGGTCAGCGAGACGAGCTTCTCCACGCACAGCCCCGTGCAGGACGTCGTCATCACCGTGCCCGCCTACTTCGGCGACGAGGAGCGGCGGGCCACCCGGCTGGCCGGAGAGTACGCGGGCCTCACCGTCCTCGACGTCATCAACGAGCCGACGGCGGCCGCGCTGGCCTACGGCTTCGCCCGCCTCGACGGCGGCGGGCCGGCGGGGCACCTCGAGGAGGTCGCGCTCGTCTACGACCTCGGCGGCGGCACCGTCGACGTCGCGGTCGTGGAGCTGGCCGACCGGCGGCTGGCCGTCGTCGCCACCGACGGCGACCACGAGCTCGGCGGCGCCGACTGGGACGAGAAGCTCGCCGTCCACCTCTCGCGCGCCTTCCTCGCCGCCCACCCCGACGCCGAGGACCCGCTCGACGACGGCGCCGGCGGGCAGGCGCTGGTGCTCGCCGCCGAGCGGGCCAAGCGCGAGCTCAGCGTCCGCGAGAGCGTCGTCGTGCCGGTCGAGCACGACGGCCGCCGGGTGGACGTGCCGGTGACCCGCGCGGAGTTCGAGCGGCTCACCGCCGGCCTGCTCGACCGCACGATGGAGCTGACCCGCGCGGCGGTCGCGGCGGCCCGCGCCCGCGGCGTGGACCGGATCGACCGGGTGCTGCTGGTCGGCGGCTCGACCCGGATGCCCGCCGTCGCACGCCGGCTGACCGCCGAGCTCGGTGTGCCCGCCGAGGTGCACGACCCCGACCTCGCCGTCGCCAAGGGCGCCGCGGTCTACGGCCGCAAGAAGCAGCTGGAGCGGCTGCTCACCGCCGACCTGGTCACCCGCGGGCAGCTGCGCGACGGTTCCCCGCTGGAGTACGCCGCTCCCGCCGACGTCGACGCCGCCTGCGCCCGCCTCGGCGACGCCGTGGGCCTGACCGCGGCGCAGGTGCGGCGCACGGTGGAGATCCAGGTCCTCAACACCGTCTCCCGCGGCTTCGGCGTCCTGGCGCTGGACCGGTTCGGCGAGCCGTCGGCGGTCTTCCTCGTGCACCGCGACGACCGGCTGCCGGTCGCCGTCCGCCGCTCGTTCGGCACCGTGCACGACGACCAGCGGGTGGTGACCATCCGGGTGGTGGAGCAGGGCGGCGGCGCCGAGTCCGCCCGGCCCGAGGACGCCAAGCTGCTCGCCGAGGCCTCCATCGAGGACATCCCGCCCGGCCACCCCGCCGGCACCGAGATCCAGGTCGTGCTGCGGATGGGCTTCGACGGCATCCTCGAGCTGACCGCGCTGCACGAGGGGCTGGCCGACCGCCCGCTGACCGTGCGGGTGGAGACCGGCGCGGCGCTCAGCCAGGCCGACGTCGCCCGCGAGCGCGCGCAGGTCGGCCGGGTCCGCCGCCGGCAGGACTGACCCGTGCTCCCTCCCTTCGACGGCAACGGCTACCGCAAGCGGGTGCTCGCCGCGATCGAGCGCCGCGGCGGCCCCGACGCCACCGACCCCTTCGAGGTCTACGACCTCCCGCTGGAGGCCGCGGCGTCGCTGACCGACGACGAGGTCGCCCGCCGGGTCGAGGAGGTCTGGGCGTTCTGGCAGAAGCAGCGCGACCACCCCAAGTACCGCGGGCTGGTCACCGCGCTGCTGCAGTCGCACGACGCCCTCGCCGTGCAGCTGCGCACCCCGGGCGGGCGGCAGTGGCTGGCCGGGCAGACCCGCGCCGAGCGGGAGCGGCGGGAGGCCGCCCGGTTCGCCGAGCTCGACGCCGCCCTGGAGCGGCTGGCCGAGCGCCTCGGCGGCGTGCCGGCGGACAAGGTCGAGGGGCTGCGCGCCCTGGCCGCCGCCGCGGGCGTCGGTGACGCCGAGTTCGAGGTCCGGTTGCGCCGCCACCGGCAGCTGGGCGCCGCCCCGACCGCCGACGACGCCGCCGGGGCCGACGCCGCCGTCCTCCGGCAGGTCCGCGACGGGCTGGAGGAGCTCGGCCGGATCGAGGGCACCCCGGTGCCGGGCCTGCACGCGTTCCTCGAGCTGCCCCCGACGGCGGACCGGGAGACCGTGCGCCGCCGCCGCGACGCGCTGCTCGTCCTCAACCGGCAGCGCCGCCCCGACCGGCGCCGCGCGCTCGTCGACGACCTGCTGGCCGCCGTCGGCGCGCTGCTGGTCGACGGCGACCCGGACCGCTACCTCGACGCGCTGGCCGCCGACGTCCGCGAGGCGCTGCGCCCGCGGGTGGCCGCCGCGGTGCTCGTCGAGGACCGGCTCACCCCCGCCGACGCGCACGTCCTGGTGCGAGAGGCGATGGCCGCCGGGCTCGACCCTCGGCGCGCCGCCGCCGTCGTCACCGAGCTGGCCGCCGCGGTCGGCACCGCGGTCGAGCTCGCCCCGCCGCCCGCGCCCGGCCGGGGCGACTGGCAGGCGGAGGTGTCCGCGGCCCGGGCGGCGCTGCGGGCCGGGCGGCCGGTCGCCGCGCGCCGGCACGCCTCCGCCGCGCTGGCCGCGGCCGGCGGCATGCAGCCGCCGATCCGCGCGGTGCAGGACGAGGCCGCGGAGGCGGTCGCGCGGGCGGAGGCGGCCTGGCGCGGCGTGGCCCCTGCCGTCGCCGCCCGGCGCCACGCGGCTGCCGCCGCCGCGCTCGGGCAGCTGGTCGCCACGGCCGCCGACGTCCCCGGCCCGGGCGGGGAGGACGCCGCCGAGCTGCTCCGGCGGTCACGTGAGGCGCTGGCGCTGGCCGACGCGGTCCTCGCCCCGCCCTGCACCGGCCGGGACCGCGAGGACGCGCTGGTGGCCGCCCTCGACGCCGTCGCCGACCACTCCGCCGCCCGGGCCGAGCTCGCCGCGCTGGGCCTCGCGCCGGCCACCGACGTCGTCGTCGCCCCGGCGCCCGGCGGCGCCCGCGAGGTGCGCTGGACGGCGTCGGCCTCCGCCGGGCCGGTCGAGTACCGGGTGCTGCGGGTGCGTCCCGACGGCACCCGGCAGGTGGTCGGGTCGACCACGGTCACCGCGCTCGAGGACGGCGGGTACGGCGAGGTCGCCGGCTACGTCGTCGTCGCCTCGCGGCTCGGCGTCGCGGCGCCCGAGGCGCACGGCGGGGACGCCCGGCCGCGGCCCCCTGCCGTCTCCCTGCCGCCGGTCACCGGCGTGGTGCTGCGGGGCGACAGGCTGCGCTGGGACTGGCCCCCGGGCTGCACCGAGGTGGTCGTCGTGCTGCGGCCCGACGCGCCGCCGGCAGGCCCCGACGACCCGGCCGGCACCCGCCGCAAGGTCACCAACTCGCGCTACGAGATCGACGGCGGGCTGCCGGTCCCGGCGGCGCCCGGCCACGTCGCGGTGTTCCCGGCCACCCGGGTCGACGGCCGGCTGGTGGTGTCCGCCGAGGGCGCGCGGCTGCGGCCGGCCTGAGCGGCGGCCGGCAGCCAGCGGTCCCACCAGGCGAGCAGGTGCTCGAAGCGGGCCAGCCGGTGCCGGGGGCGGCCGGAGCGGGACAGCTCGTGGCCCTCGCCGGGGAACAGCAGCAGCGCGCTCGGCACGCCCTGCCGCTGCAGCGCGACGAACAGCCGCCGGCCCTGCTCGACCGGGCAGCGCTCGTCCTGCTCGGAGTGGACGACGAGGGTCGGCGTGCGGATCGCCGCCGCCTGCGCCAGCGGACTCACCGGCTCGGCGCCCAGGTACGCGTCGGCGTACCACCAGCCGATGTCGCTGGAGCCGGCGAACGACGCCGGGTCGGTCACCGCCCGCTCCACGACGGCGGCGGCGAACCGGTGGGTGCGGGTGAGCAGCAGCGCGGTGAGGAAGCCGCCGTAGGAGCCGCCGTGGATCCCGACCCGCTCCGCGTCCAGCGCCGGGTCGGCCAGCGCGGCGTCGAGGAAGGCCAGCACGTCGGCGGCGTCCCGGTCGCCCCAGGCCCCGACGACGGCGCGGGCGTGCTCCTCGCCGTAGCCGGACGAGCCGCGCGGGTTGCACTGCACGACCGCGTAGCCCGCCGACACGTACACCTGCGTCTCGTCCAGCAGCGACCAGCCGTACTGGGCGAACGGCCCGCCGTGCACCAGGAGCAGCACCGGGTGCGGGCCGGGGCCGTCGGGCACGGTGACCCAGCCGTGCACCGGCGCCCCGTCGGGAGCCGTGGCGGTGCGCTCGGTGGCGCGGTGCAGCCGGCCGGTGGCGCCGAGCGCGGCGCCGAAGCCGGTGAGCAGCCGGCGCCGGCCGGGGGTGATCGCCACCAGCTCCCCCGCCGACCGGTCGTGCGCGACGGTGGCGACGACGACCCCGTCCCCGGCCGCGACCCCGCGCACGGTGAACGGCCCCTCGACCAGGGTCTCGGGGGCGCCGCCGTCGAGGGGCACCCGCAGCAGCGCCACCGAGCCGCGCCGCTCGACGCCGACCAGCGCCGCGCCGCCGCAGAGCACCGTCGCCGGCGTCTCGTCGCCGCGGTGGGTGTCCCGCGGGTCGAGCACGGCCTCCAGCGGGCCGCCGGCGGCCGGCACCCGGCACAGCGTCAGCCCGCGCCCCGCGACGTCCAGCCCGTCGGGGCCGAGGTCGGGGCGGGCGGTCACGTAGACCCACGTCCCGGCCGGGTCGAACGCCGGCAGCCGGCACTCGCCGCGGCCGCGGGTGACCCGGCGCGGCTCCCCGCCGCCCACCGGGACGAGCCAGACGTCGCGGACGCAGTCGCGGTCGGCGCGGGCGTGCCGCGCGGAGACGAACGCCAGCGTCCCGCCGTCCGGCGACCAGGCGACGTCGGTGTCCTCGCCGCGGCCGTCGGTGAGCTGCCGCGCCTCGGGCGGGTCACCGGTGTCGTCGAACGGGTCCGGAGGCAGGTCGAGGACGAACACGCAGCTGGGGCGGTCGGCGGTGTACCCGACGTCGTCGACCCGGTGCCGCAGCCGGGTGACGAGTCGCGGCGGCTCGGCCTCCGGCGGCACGTCGTCAGCGGTGCCGTAGCGGCCCTCCTCGGGCACGCGGGCCACCCAGGCCAGCCGGCGGGAGTCCGGTGACCACACCGGGGCGCCGGCGCCCAGCGGCGCGTCGGTGAGCCGGCGCGCCCCGCCGCCGGCAGTGGGCAGCAGGTGCAGCTGCGGGTGCCCGCCGGGCGCGGCCGACAGGTAGGCCAGCCAGCGGCCGTCCGGGGAGAACGCCGGGGCGGAGTCGCGGGCGCCGGAGGTCAGGGGGCGGGCCGGCGCCGAGCCGTCGGTGGGCACCGCCCACAGCTGGGCGCCGTAGGCGTCGGCGTCCAGGTCGGGGCGCGCGACCGCGACCACGGCCATGCGTCCGTCCGGCGAGACCGCCGGCGTCCCCGGCGTCCGCAGCAGGGCGAGGTCGGCGGGCCGCATGGCCCACCGAGCGTAGTGCAGTCGTCACCCCCGGGGGGGGGGGGGGGGGGGGGGGGCGGGGGGGGGGGGGGGGGGGGGGGGGCCCCCCCCCCGCCCCGACTCCCACGAGCCCTTCGACGAGTTGGCCGTCGGCTGGGCGCTGCACGCGCTCGAGCCCGAGGACGAGGC
>NZ_JBJGZH010000036.1:0-41400 GCF_054050415.1 Geodermatophilus sp. SYSU D01180
GGTTGCCCACGTGTTACTCACCCGTTCGCCACTCATCCCCGTCCGAAGACGGTTCAGCGTTCGACTTGCATGTGTTAAGCACGCCGCCAGCGTTCGTCCTGAGCCAGGATCAAACTCTCCGTAGATGAATTTGCATCCGGCTGAGAACCGCGACCTGACAGATCGCGATATCCATCAACCAAAGGAACCCTCACTCCACGATCCACAGACCGTGCAGTGCGGGGGTTTGTTACTTGGCACTGACTTTCGGCACGCTGTTGAGTTCTCAAGGAGCGGACGCACTCGTACTCCGGCCCTCTCAGGCCCTCGTTCGAGGCGGTGACCCCACTCTAACACCGGCTCCGCAACAGCCCGGCCCCAGGCCGGCCCGGCGGTTTCCCGCGCCTTCCGGCCCGGTCCGTTCTCGCTCGGTGCAGAAAGAACCATACACGGTCGGAAACGGTGCGTGCACGGGGGTCCTGCGAGGTCTGGGCCACACCCCTCGGCGAGGTCGCTCAGGAGGGCGGGACCTCCTCCGCGTCGTCGTCGGACAGGTCCTGCGGCACGCCCTCGGACGGCGCGCGGTGCCGTTCCGGATCGGTCTCGCTCGCCAGCCGCCGCTCGACGTCGGGGGTCTGTTCCGGCTCCGTCACACGTGCGACTCTCCTCCCCCACGCCCGGCGCCGCAGCCCGCCCGATGTGGCCCACCTGGGGACCGGCGCCGACCACGGCCCGCGAGCAGCCGGTCACGTGGGCGAGGCCCACGCCCGGTAGGGCCGCCCGGTGCGATCACCGGGGACCAACGTCGGTGACGGCCCGCCGGGCCCGTCGCTAGCGTCCGGCCCGACAGTCCCCGTCCGGGTCCGCCGGCCCGGTGTCCCGGAGGGCCCGGTCATGGGCAGGTCGTACGCGTCCCGTGTCAGTTCCCCACGCCTGAAGTGGGTCATCCTCGTCCTCTGGCTGGCGCTGGCCGCTGCGGCAGCTCCCCTGGCCGGCGGGCTCACCGGGGAGCAGGAGAACGACATCGCCGCCTGGCTGCCGCAGCAGGCGGAGTCCACCCGGGTGCTGGAGCTCCAGCGCGAGCTCGGCGCGAACCCCGACCTCATCCCCGCCGTGGTCGTCTACGAGCGGACGTCGGGCCTGACCGCGGAGGACCTCGCCGCCGTCCAGGAGGACGTCCAGGCTTTCGGGGAGATCGATGAGGTCTCCGGCAGCGTGGTGGGCCCGATCCCCGCCGAGGACGGGCAGGCCGTGCAGCTCGTCGTCCCCCTGGACGTCGGGCCGGACGGGTGGGAGGCCATCGCCCCCATCGTCGACGACATGCGCGCCGAGGCCTCGGACGCGCCCGACGGGCTCGAGGCATGGGTGACCGGTCCCGCGGGCAACGCGGCCGACTCGTCCGAGGCCTTCGCGGGCATCGACGGCACGCTGCTGTTCGCCGCGCTGGGCGTCGTCATCGTCATCCTGCTGCTGACCTACCGCAGCCCCGTCCTGTGGATCCTGCCGATCTTCTCGGCGGTCATCGCGCTGGTCTGTGCCCAGGCCGTCGTCTACCTGCTGGCCCGGTACGCGGACCTCACCGTCAACGCCCAGAGCGCGAGCATCCTCACCGTCCTGGTCGTGGGCGCGGGGACCGACTACGCCCTCCTGCTGGTCGCCCGGTACCGGGAGGAGCTGCGGCTGCACACCGACCGGCACGAGGCCATGACCGAGGCCGTGCACCGGGCCGGCCCGGCGGTGGTGGCCAGCGCCGGCACGGTGGTCCTCGGCATGCTGTGCCTGGTCGCCGCGGAGATGAACTCGACGGCGGGCCTCGGACCGGTGGCCGCGATCGGCGTCGCCGTCACCCTGGTCGTGCTGATGACGCTGCTGCCGGCACTGCTGGTGATCTGCGGCCGGTGGGTCTTCTGGCCGGTGCGGCCCGCCTTCGGCAGCGCCGAGCCGAGCGCCACCGGGTGGTGGGCCCGCGTCGGGGCCTGGATCCGGCCGCGCCCCCGGGCCACCTGGATGGTCACCAGCGCGCTCCTGCTCATCGCCTGCCTGGGCGTCCTCCGGCTGGACCCGGGCGGCCTGACCCAGGCCGAGGGCTTCCGCGGCACGCCGGAGTCGATCGCCGGCGAGGAGGTCGCCGCCGAGCACTTCCCCGCCGTCGCCGGGAACCCGGTGGTCGTGGTGACGACGGCGGACGACGCCGAGGAGGTCGCCGCCGCCGTGGCCGCGGACGACGGCATCGTCGCGGTCGCTCCCCCGCAGGTCGTCGGGGACGGCGCGCTGCTCGAGGCGTCGCTGGCCGACCCGTTCGACAGCGCGGCGGCCGCCGCCACCGTGGAGCAGCTGCGCACCTCGCTCGACGACGTCGGCGACGGGCAGGCGCTGGTCGGCGGGACGACGGCGCTCAACCTCGACGTCCAGACCGCCTCCCAGCGGGACAACCGCGTCGTGATCCCGCTGATCATGCTGGTGGTGCTCGTCGTCCTGGGCCTGCTGCTGCGGGCGCTGGTCGCGCCGCTGATCCTCATCGCGACGGTGGTGCTGTCCTTCGGCGCCGCGCTCGGGCTGAGCGCCCTGGTCTTCGACTGGGTGCTCGGCGTGACCGCGACCGACAGCTCGTTCCCGCTGTTCGTCTTCGTGTTCCTCGTCGCCCTCGGGATCGACTACAACATCTTCCTGATGACCCGGGTGCGGGAGGAGTCCGCCGACCACGGCACCCGGCGGGCCGCGCTGGTCGGGCTGGCCGCCACCGGCGGCGTGATCACCTCGGCGGGCCTGGTGCTCGCAGCGACGTTCGCGGTGCTCGGCACCCTGCCGCTCACCTTCCTGACCCAGCTGGGCATCGCGGTGGCGCTCGGGGTGCTGCTCGACACGATCATCGTGCGGTCGGTGCTGGTGACCGCGCTGACCCTCGACGTCGGCCGGTGGATGTGGTGGCCCGGCCGGCTGGCCCACCGCCTCGACGAGCCGGAGGTGCCGCCCGCGCCGGCGGCGTCGCCGTCCGAGGCGCCGGCCCGGACCTGACGCCGGCGGACGTCCCGGCACGACGGCGTTCCGCTCAACGGCACGGGCCTGGGGTCCCGCGGCCGCGCGCGGCACGGTGGACCGGCCCGCGCGACCCGCCGCGGCGGACCGGAGGAGCCCCGGGTGGAACACGGAGGACGGCTGCGCCTCGCCGAGCAGTGCCGGGTCGTCGTCGACAACGACTGGGCCGGGGACCCCGACGGCCTCGTCGCCCTGGCCCACCACCTGCTGTCCCCGGCCAACCGGGTGGTCGCCGTCACCAGCTCCTTCCTCAACCCGCTGTTCGGCCCGCTGGGGTCGACGGCGGAACGGGGCTCGGCGCTGGCCCGGGAGCTGGTCGACCTGGTCGGCGGCGCCGCCCGGCCGCCGGTGCACACCGGCGCGGAGGGGCCCTGCGACGGCGCGTCGGCGTCGGCCGCGTCGGCCGCGATCGTGGCCGAGGCGCGGCGGGACGACGACCTGCCGCTGTTCCTCGTCTGCGCCGGCCCGCTGACCAACGTCGCGGCCGCGCTGCAGGAGGCCCCCGACATCGCGACCCGGCTGACCCTGGTCTGGGTCGGTGGCGCGCGGGCGGCCGGGGCCGCCGAGTACAACCGGGACACCGACCCGGCGGCCGCCGAGCTCGTCCTCGCCCGGCCGGAGCTGGCGGTCCGGCAGTTCCCGCTGGAGACCTACCGCCGCTGCGCGTACTCGGTCGCCGAGCTCGAGCACGACCTCGCCGGCAGCGGCCGGGTCGGCCGGTGGCTGTGGACCCGCTTCCTCGAGCTGCCGCTGCCCGACTGGATCCGGCTCGGCGGCGTCTGGCCCCTCGGCGACAGCCCGCCGGTGCTGCTCACCGCGCTGGACGACGCGTCGAGCACCTGGACCGGGACGGCGGGCGGGACGCGGCGGGTCTACACCGACGTCGACACCCGGCTGCTGTTCGGGGACATGCTGGCGAAGCTGCGCCTGCACGAGGCCCGGGGCTGACCGGCGGGTCCTCAGCCGGCGAGGACGGTCAGCACGGCGCCTCCCACGAGCCCGCCCCCGGCGACGACGACGGCGGCGGTGACGGCCGTCGTCCGCCGGTCGAGGGCCCGGCCGACCATCGCGATCCCGGGCACGCTGACCGCGGTCAGGGTGAGCAGCGGCGCGCCGACGCCGCCGAGCGACAGCCCGGCCAGCGCCAGGCCCTGCAGCACGGGGATCTCGCCCCCGGTCGGCAGGATCAGCAGCGTGCCGACGACGGCGGCCAGCACCACCACGAGGGGGCCGGCGCCGAGCGAGCCGTCGACGAGCGGCACCAGCCAGCCGCGGATCGCGCCGACGGCGAGGACCACGAGCAGGTATTCGGGGACGAGGGTGACCAGCAGCCGCAGCAGGGTCCGCCCGAACCGCTCCGGGACCGCGCGGCGGTCGGTCAGCCGGGCCACCAGCGCCGCGCCGCCGACGACGACCAGCACCCCGACCAGCAGCCGGGTGACCGTCCACTGCCAGGGCGCCACCAGCGCGAGGAAGACCAGCACCGCCGGGTTGAGCAGCGGGTTGCCCAGCCAGTGCGCGACGACCGCGGCGGTGCCCACGCCGTCGCGGCGCAGCGTCGCCGCCACCGGGGCGGTGCAGCAGGTGCACGTCATCGACGGGGTGCTCACCAGCCCGCCGACGGCGGCGGAGCCCAGCCTGCTGCGGCGGTCGAGCACCCGCAGCAGCCAGGCGCGCAGGACCAGGGTCTGCACCGCCGCGCTGATCAGCAGCGCCGCGGCCAGCGCCTTCCAGACCGCCGCGAGGTAGGTGCCGGCGAAGGTCGTCGCCGCGTGCAGGCTCGGGGGGTCGCCCGGCTCGACGCCGCCCACGGCGAGGATGCTGCCGCCGTCCCGGGTGTGGGTGGCGCCCAGCGAGGCGACCTCCGCCCCGTACGGCAGCCACTCGGCCCACAGCAGCGCGGCGGCGACCACGCCGAGCGCCAGCAGGGTGCCCACGACGGCGGCGGTGCGGCGGCCGCACAGCGGGGCCGGCGCGGACCGCGGTCGTCAGCCTCCCGGGGTCCGCGTCGGGTCCGCGGAGCCGGCGACCAGCGGGCGCGCGCCGTCCATGGCCGCGAGCTCCTCGTCGCGGCGGGTCACCGCGCGGCCCAGCGCGACGACCAGGGCCAGCTCCAGCACCAGGCCCAGCACGCTGACCAGCACCCAGCCCACCGCGGCCTCCCCGGTCCCGTCGTCCGGCCGGCTCAGGACGGCGACCGCTCGGCGCGGCCGTGCACGGGTGGGCCGGGGCGGTGACCGGTGGTCATGCGCCCATGGTCGGGACGCCGCGGTGTCCCGCCTCACCCCTGGCGGGGGATCCCGGCGGCCCGGGGCGTACGCCCGCTGTGCGCTCGGCCACACCCGGCGCGGACCGGACCCGGCCGATGCGTGAACCGGGCCGCGGCCCGGGTAAGCGCGGGGCCCGCGGTGCGACCGCCCCGGGTCGGAACTGCGATGGGTGACGGTGTGACCGACCACGGCGGAGCGGACGCCGACGCGACCGGCGGGGCGCCCGCGGACGGCGTCCCCGGGCCGGACACCGAGGAGCAGCTGGCGCGCACCGTCGGGGACGCCGGCGTCGTCCGCGCCGCGTTCGACCAGGTGCCGCTGATCCTCGCCGTCTACGCCGGACCCGAGCACACCGTGGTGGCGGCCAACGCGGCGATGCGGTCGTTCTTCGGCCGGGACGAGCTGGTCGGGGCGCCGATCCGGTCGGCACTGCCGGAGCTGGCGGGGCAGCACGTCTTCGAGCTGATCGACGAGGTGTACGCCACCGGCCGCAGCCGGGTGGCGCGGGAGTGGCGGCTGCAGGTGGACCTCGGCGGCACCGGCGAGCTGCAGGAGGTCTACCTCGACTTCCACATGGCGCCGACGCGCGCCGTCGACGGGCGGGTGAGCGGGGTGGCCACCTACGCCTACGACGTCACCGAGTCCGTCCGGGCCCGGCAGGCCGCGCAGGAGCAGGCCGCCGACGCCGAGCGGCGGGCCCGCGACGCCCGCGACGTGGTCACCGCGCTGCAGGAGGCCCTGCTGCCCACCGACCTGCCGGTGCTGCCCGGCGCGCGGATCGCCGCCCGGTACCTGGTCGCCGACCGCGACCAGGTGGCCGGCGGGGACTGGTTCGACGCGATCCCGCTGCCCGGCGGCAGCGTCGCGCTCGTCGTCGGCGACGTCGTCGGGCACGGGGTCGCGGCCTCGGCGGCGATGGGCCAGCTGCGGGCGGTGCTCTCCGACGCGCTGGTCACCGGCGCCGGGCCGGCCCAGGCGCTGGCCCGCGCGGACGCGTTCGCCGCGCGCAGCCCCCGGCTGCGGGCCACCACCGTGGCGCTGGTCGTGCTCGACCCCGCCACCGGCGACCTCGCCTACGCCTGCTGCGGGCAGCCGCCGCCGGTGGTCATCGCCCCCGACGGGTCCACCCGCTTCCTCGCCGACCTCGGCGGCGAGCCGCTGGGCACCGGCGTCCCCGGCACCGCGCCGGCGCTGTCGCGCGGCACGCTGGCGCCCGGGGAGCTGGTGCTGCTCTACAGCGACGGGCTGGTCGAGCGGCCGCACCGCAGCATCGCCGACGGCATGGCGGAGCTGGCGAAGGTCGCCGCCGACGCCGCGACCGGGCAGGCGCCCCTCGGCGCCCGCGGCGGCCCGGCCGAGCGGGTCTGCCGGCTGACCGTCGAGCTGCTCACCCGCACCGGCTACGACGACGACGTCACCACCCTCGCCGCCCACCGCCTGCCCGAGCCGGTGCCCGCGCTGCACGCCGGGACGACCACCGACCACGGCGCCATCCGCGGGCTGCGGCGCACCGTCGACGCGTGGCTGGACGGGCTCGACCCGGCCGACGACGACCGCGACGCCGTCGAGCTGGCGATGTGGGAGGCGATCGCCAACGCCGTCGACCACGCCTACCCGCCGGGGCTGCCCGGGCCGGTCCGGGTGGACGCCGCCCTGCTGCAGGACGGCGTCCTGGAGTGCCGCGTCAGCGACGAGGGCAGCTGGCGCGACCCGGACCCCGCGGCCACCCACCGCGGCCGCGGGCTCCTCATGGCCCAGCAGCTCACCGACTCCCTGCACGTGCAGCGCGGCGCCGGCCCGGCCGGCGCGGGCACGGTGGTCACGCTGCGGCACCGGCTGCACCGGCCGGCGATGCTCGGCTCCGACATCGGCCGCGACGCCGCGCCGGCCGCCCGCCCGCCGTTCGCCGTCGACGTCGCGCCGGGCGGCGGGGACGGCGGGCCGGCCTCCCGCGACGTGCGGCTGCGGGTGTCCGGGCCGGTGGACGTCACCTCGGTCGAGGCGCTGGACCGGCAGCTGGCCGCGGCCTCCCGCGGCGGGGTGCTGCCGCTGACCGTCGACCTCAGCGAGGTGACGCTGCTCGCCAGCGCGGGCGTGCAGGTGCTGCACCGGATGCGCGACCAGCTCGCCGGGCACGGCCGGGCGCTGACCCTCGTCGCGCCGCCCGGCAGCACCGCCCGCGCCGTCCTCGACCTCGTGCACCTGCCCGCCACCGGCTGACCCGGGCCGCTGCCGCGGGCGCCCCACGGCGGCCCCGGGCACGGCAGGATCGCGGGCGGTCGCGGCCGCGCACGGCGGGAGGTGCCGTGGAGCTGGAACTGGAGTTCCTGCCGGTGGTCAGCGGGCGGCGGGAGCTCGTCGCCTGGCTGGTGCTCGGCTTCCTGGTGACCTTCCTCGTCACCCGCTTCGTCACGCACGCCATCCGGCTCGGCCGCGGGCCGTTCCGGGACGCCAGCGTCGGCGGGGTGCACCTGCACCACGAGGTCTACGGGATCTTCCTGCTGCTGGGCACCGGGACCGTCGAGTTCACCTACCGCCCCGCGGGGGCGGGCGCCGTCCTGGTCGCGGTGCTGTTCGGCGCCGGCGCGGCCCTCACCCTCGACGAGTTCGCCCTGTGGCTGCACCTGGAGGACGTGTACTGGTCCCGGGAGGGCCGCAGCTCGGTGGACGCGGTGCTCATCGCGCTGGTCGTCGGCGTCCTGCTGCTGGCCGGCGCCAACCCGTTCGACGCCGACGACGCCGACAGCGAGGTGGCCCTCGCCCTGACCGTGGTGGTCAACCTGCTGTTCGCGCTGGTCGCCGTGCTCAAGGGCCGCGTCGTGCTCGGCGTGGTGGGGGTCTTCGTGCCGCTGGTCGCGCTCGTGGGCGCGGTGCGGCTGGCCCGGCCCACCTCCCCGTGGGCCCGCCGCCGGTACCCGCCGGACGGCTCCCGCGCGCGGCGCGCGCTGCGCCGGTTCCCGCCGGGCCGGCGCAACCGCTGGGACGGCCTGGTCGACCTGTTCACCGCCGTGCCGCGCACCGCGCCGGCGGCCCCGGGCACCCCCGCCGCCGGCTGACCGCCGGCGGGCCGTCCCGCGTCAGTGCGGCGGCCTCCGCAGCCGCCACCGGCGCGGCCGGGGGCGGGGCGCGGCCGGGGCGTCCACCAGCTCGTAGCGCCGCCCGTAGGTCTCCACCACCGACTCGACGGCGGCGACGACCGGGATGGCCACCAGCGCGCCCATGGGCCCGAGCAGGCTCACCCCGACGATCACCGAGCCGAGGGCGACCGCCGGGTGCACGTGCACCGTGCGCGCGGTGATCCGCGGCCCGACGAGGTAGTTCTCCACCTGCTGGTAGACGGTGCCGAAGACCACGACCCACAGCGCGTCCGACGGCTGGCCGGCCAGCGCCACGATCGCCGGCAGGCCGATCGCGAGGTAGGTCCCCACGGTGGGGATGAACTGCGACACCAGGCCGGTCCACAGCGCGAGCGGCAGCCAGAACGGCACGCCGAGCGCCGCCAGGAACACCGCGGTGACGAACGCGCTGAGCAGGGCCAGCAGGAACCGGGAGAACACGAAGCCGCCGGTCTTCTCCACCGCGATCTCCCAGACGGTGGCGATCACCCGCTGCTGGCGGGGCGGGAAGCGGCGGGAGACGGAGTCCCGCAGCGCGGGGGCCTGCGCGGACATGTAGAAGGCGAACAGCAGGAACGTCAGCGTCTGGAAGATCGCGCCGATCACCGTCGTCACGAACCCGAGGACGCCCGGGGTGAGGTCCTCGACGACCTGCTGGACCCGCTCGGGGGTGAGCTGCAGGGAGTCGACGACGTCGCCGGCCTGCAGCTGCGTGCCGAAGGTCCGGTTGACGGCGTCCACGAGGCTGCGGACGACGTCGGGCAGCGAGGTGACCAGCCCGGCGAGCTGGTCGACCAGCAGGGTGCCGAACGCGGCGATCAGGCCGATCGCGAGGAGCACCACGGCGAGCATCACCAGGCCGGTGGCGGCCCCGCGGCGCAGTCCCCGGCGGGTGAGGGCGTGCACGGCCGGCTCGATGCTGATCGAGAACATCCAGGCGAGGAACACCAGGCCGAGGAAGCTCCGCAGGTGGGTGAACGACCAGGCCGCCACCTGGTAGGCGGCGACGGCGAGCAGCACCAGGAGCAGGACCCGGCGCAGCCAGGGCGGCTCGGCACCCCAGCGGCCGGGCGCCGCGCCGTCGGCCGGGCCGGGGGGCGTGACGGGCGGCGTGACGGGCGGCGGGACGGGCGGCGTCAGCGGGGGCGTCACCGGGGGCGCGGCAGCGGGCGGCGGGGCGGCCGGCACCTCGCGCCCGGCGGTCCCGTCGGGCTCCCCACTCCCCGGCACGCTGGCACGGTAGAGGGGACCGGGTCCTCCGGCACGGGCCGGAGGTCCGCGGTCGGCAGGACCTCCGTCGGGGCGCGCCGGGGCATCTGGACCGGATCCGGACCCGCCGCCAGACTGACCCGGCACCCGGGGGTCAGGAGGCACCGCGTGGAGCTCGGGATCGATCTCGGCACCGCCACCACCGTCGTGAGCGACGTGCGCCGCGGGATCCTCTACGACGAACCGACCGTCATGCTCGTGCGCCGCGGCAGCGGCCGCCGGGACCGGGTGCTGGCCGTCGGCCGGGAGGCCGCCGACCTGCTCGGCCGTGCGCCGTCCCGGTACGCCGCGGTGCGCCCCCTCGACGACGGGGTGGTCACCGACCTGGAGACCACCCGGACCTACCTGCGCGCGGTGCTGCGGGCGGCGGGCCAGCGGCTGTGGCGGATGCCGGTCCGCGCGGTGGTCACGGTGCCGGTCGGGTCCAGCGCGCTGGAGCACCGGGCGCTGCTGGAGGCCGCCGAGGAGGCGGGCATCCGGCCGGTGACCGCGCTGGACGAGGCGGTCGCCGGCGCCGTCGGCTGCGGCCTGGACCCGCTGGAGCGGCGGGTGCACATGGTCGTCGACGTCGGCGGCGGGCGGGCCGAGGCGGTCGCCTTCTGCTACGGCGGCGTGCTCGCCTCCCGGACCAGCAAGACCGGCGGGGAGGAGATGACGCTGGCCGTCGCCCGGTTCCTGCGCGAGCAGCACCAGCTGCTGGTCGGCGACCTCGAGGCGGAGGCGCTCAAGGTCCGGCTCTCCTCGGCCGGGGACGAGCCGCTCGTCGTCCAGGGCCGGGACGGCGTCACCGGCCGGCCGCGGCTGGCCACCGTCCCGGCGGCGGAGGTGGCCGAGGCGCTGCGCCCGGTCGTCGACGACATCGTGCGGACCCTGGCGCCCTGCCTGGACGACCTCCCGCCGCAGGCGATCGCCGACGTGATGGGCGAAGGCGTGCTCGTCTTCGGCGGGTCCTCCCTGATCCCCGGCCTGCCGCAGGAGCTGGAGCGGGTCCTCGGCCTGCCGGTCAAGCCGGCCGAGGAGCCGCTGACCTGCGTCGCCGACGGCGCCGCGCGGGCGCTGCGGAACCGGGCGCTGCTGTCGGCCTACGGCCGCCGCTGACGCCCGGCGCCGCCGGTCAGGGGGCCTGCACCGGCTCGGTCGCGAGGACGTCGGCCCGGTGGTCCAGGTAGTGGCGCAGGCCCGCGGACACGACGTCCTTGGCGTTGTTGGCCCCCGTCCCCGGCCCCTGCACCATCGCGGTCACGACGATCTCCGGGGCGTCCATCGGGGCGGCGACGGTCAGCCAGTTGTCGTACTCGTCGTCGCGCAGCCCGCCGTCCTGGGCCGTGCCGGTCTTGCCGCCGACCGGAGCCGGCAGGTCCGCGAGCCGGACGGCGGTCCCGCTGGTGACGGCGTCGCGCATCCCCTCGCGGACCGGGCCCAGCTCGGCGGCGTACGGCAGCGGCGCCGGGGCCGGGGTGGGGACGGCGGTGTGCGCCCCCTGGGTCCCGATCGACATGCCCAGCCGCGGGGTGACCAGGGCCCCGGTGCTGAGCGCGGCGGTCCACCGGGCGTTCTGCAGCGGCGTCACCGTGATCTCGCCCTGGCCGATGCCGAGGATGACGGTGGACCCGCCGTACCAGGTGCCGCCGTCGGCCTCCACGGACTCCGGCGTGCCGAGGTACCCGGCCGACTCGCCGGGCAGGTCGATGCCGGTGCGCTGGCCGACGCCGAGTGACTGCGCGGTGTCGATCATCGCCTCGGGGCCGAGGGCGACGGCGAGCTTGTAGAAGTAGACGTCGTTGGAGATGGCGATCGACTCGCGCAGGTCCATCGGCCCCATCGGCCGCCAGTTGCCGAAGGTGTGCCCGCCGTAGGTGAAGCTCCCCCCGGTCGGGATCACCTGGCCGGGGTCCCACACCCGGTGGGCCTGGTTGGCCGCGGCGACGACGAGCTTGAACGTCGACCCGGGCGGCGCGACCGCCTGCGTGACGTGCTCGAGCGTCGGTGACCCGGGCGCCGAGGCGAGCGCGTCCAGCGCGCCGCGGTCGGCCGGCGGGCCGTAGACGTTGTTGTCGAACGACGGGGCGCTGGCGATGGCGAGCACGTGCCCGGTGCGGGGGTCCATGGCGACGGCGGCGCCGATCTTGCCCTGCGGCCGCGGCTGGGCGCGCAGCGCGGCGGCGAGGCCGGCGTCCAGCTGCCGCTGCAGCCCGAGGTCGATCGCCAGCCGCAGGTCCGCGCCGGGCACGGGCTCCACGCGGCCGGCCAGCGCGACGGGCACGCCCGCCGGGTCGACGTACACGCACTGGCGCCCGTTGGTGCCGCGCAGCACCGCGTCGTACTCCAGCTCCAGGCCGGCCCGGCCGACGATCTCGCCGTTGGGCAGGCCGGACCAGCGCTCCTCCGACTCGGCGGTGGCCACGCCGACGAAGCCGAGGACCGGGCCGAGCAGCGCACCCTCCGGGTACCAGCGGCGGGGCTCCGGGACGACGAGCACGCCGGTGATCCCGGCGGCGGCGACCGTGTCGCCGACGGCCCGGGGCACCTCGGCCACCGGCAGCGACAGCGTGGTGGCCTCCGCCGCGTCGAGCTGGGCCTGCAGCTCGGCGGGCGGGCGGGCGGTCAGGCCGGCGAGCCGCTCGACGGCCGCGGCGTCGTCGCGCACGAGGGCGGGCACCGCGAGCACCCGGTCGACGCCGGTGCCGGCGGCCGCGGCGTCGACGGCCAGCGGGGCGTCGTGCCGGTCGGTGATGGCGCCGCGGGGCGCGGGCAGCCGGATGCAGCGGGTCATCTGCTCCTCGCCGGCGAGGGTGAGCTCCTCGCCGCGGGTGACCTGCATCCGCCAGCCGTAGAGCCCGAAGGCGACGAGCAGCACGGAGAGGGCGGCCGCGGCCAGCCGGAGCAGCCGCGGGCGGGGGTTGCGCCGGCCCGGCGCCGCCCACAGCCGCCGGCGCACGCTGTCCCGGCGGACGCCCAGCACGACACCGATCGCGGCCAGGTGCACGACCAGCGCCGTCCCGCCGTAGCTGAGCAGCGGGAACGGCACGCCGGCCAGGGGCAGCAGACCGAGGTTGGCCCCGATCGAGACGACGGTCTCGACGCCCATGAGGATCGCCAGCCCACCGCCGACCAGCGCGGCCTGCGGCGTGCGCGCCCGCCGGCTGGCCAGCGCGAGCCGCCACACGAGGACGACGACGGCGAGCACCACGGCGGCGCCCGCGAGCAGACCCCACTGCCCGACCAGGCTGGCCGGCGCGAGGTCGGTCTGCCCCTCGGGCAGGTACTCGGCGCGCAGCTCGCGCAGCGGGTCGCCGGCCCGCCCGGTCAGCCCGCCGGAGGCGACGGCGATGTGCGCCTGCCGCAGCGCCCAGCCCGAGCCGGTCGGCGACTCGTGGGCGCCGACCAGGAAGGTGCCCAGCCGCTGCAGCTGGTAGGGCTGCAGCAGGCTGATCATCAGCGGCGCCGAGACGACGGCCGCGGCGCCCAGCGGCAGCAGGAAGCGCGCGGGCACCCGGCCGAGGACGAGCATCGACGCGGTGAGGACGACCAGCAGCATGGTGGTGCTCAGGTCCGGCTGGAGCAGGGTGAGCGCGATGGGCACGACCGCCAGCAGCACGGCGAGGCCGAAGCGCCGCCACGCCGGCCGGGCGGAGCCGAGGACGGCGGCGAGGACCAGCAGCAGCCCGAGCTTGGCCAGCTCGGAGGGCTGGAAGGTGACCGCGCCCAGGACGAACCAGCGGGTGGCGCCCTTGACCGTCACCCCGACCGTGAGGACGCCGACGAGGAAGACGACGGCCGCCACGTAGGACACCCAGCCCAGCACACCGAGGTACCGGACGCGGACCCGCCAGAGGGCCGCGAGGGCGAGGATGCCCCCGGCGGCGATCAGGCCCTGGCGCAGCGCGAGGTCGTGCGCGCCGATCAGGTACAGGTTGGCCAGCCCCAGCCCGACCAGGGCGAGGGCGGCGACCACGGCGAGCAGGTCGAACAGCGCGCTGCGGCGCTCCCGGCGCTCCTCCCGGGTCCGGCCCCGCCCGCCCTCGGCGGCCGGCAGCCCGCCCGGCTCCAGCGGGGAGTCCTCCGGGACGGTCCACAGCACGCGGCGCTGGCGGCGGCTCCACCGCCGGCCCGCCCGGCGGTCCCCCGCGTCGTCGTCCGGCCGGCCGGCGGGCACCGAGTACGGCATGCGGCTCTCCCGTCGGGTCAGCGGGTGCGGAGCTCGGGTGGGCAGGAGCCCACGGACAGCGGCGCGGAGGCCGCGGTCGCGGGTGAGTCGGTGACGGCCAGGACCGCGACGGCCGGCAGGGGCGGCAGCGCGACGACGCCGACGGCCTCGGCCCGCTCCCCTCCCGGCGGGACGGCGACCGTGCCGCCCGGCGCGGTGGACGTGTCGCCGGTGCAGCGGTCGACGAGCAGGTAGGACCAGGTCACCCGCTGCTCCGCGGCGCCGGGGACGAGCCGCACCTGCACCCGCACGGTGCACGGCTGCCCCGGCTCGCACGCGTCGAGGCCGCGCAGGTCGACCGCGGCCACGCTGCCGGCCGACGCCGGGGCCGGCGGGGTGATCGGCACGCCGTCGGGCTCGGGCTCCGCGGTCGGCTCGACGCCGCTGCGCCCGGCGTCCAGGAGCACGTCGACGTCGGCGGCGATCTCGTCCCGCAGCAGGACCACCTCCGTCGTGACCGCCGCGGCGAGCACCACGACCGAGAGCAGCCACGCCCCGACCCGCCGCGCGGTGCGGGAGGTCTCGCGCCGGACCGGGCGCGAGACGGTGCCGCGGACGGCGGCCGCCGCGGCGGCGCCCACCGGCCCGCCCGTCGCGATGGACCGCACCAGCGCGCCGAGCTCGGCGCGGACGGCGCCGCGGTCGATCGCCGCGGCGGCCTCGGCGACCCGCCGCGCGACGGGAGGGACGCCGGCGTCCGGCAGGGCCGTCACCGCGGTGTCGACCGCGTCCAGCAGCGGGTCCTCGGCGTCCGCCGCGCCGGGACGGGACCGCGCGGTGGCCGCGACGTCGGCGAGGACCGCGGCGACGGCGGGTCCGGCCGGCGCGGCGGAGGGGTGGAGGACGACCTGCCCGTCGGTGCCCACCGCGAGCCGGTCGAGGAGCCCGCGGGCGGCGGTCCCGGTGTCCGGCACGGGCAGCTGGGCCGCCTGCTCCAGCACGCCGGCGGACAGCTCGAGGGCCTGCGGCGGGGTGAGCCGGGCGAGGGCGAGCAGGCGGGTGAGCGCGACGCCGCCGGGGGGTGCCGGGGGTGGAGCGGAGGGCCGCTGCTGGGCCGGAGGGGGAGGCGTGGAGCCGTCGTCGAGGCCCCCGGACGCCCGTTCGATCGTCAGGTCTGCCACTGACTGTCACCCGCCCATCCGTGCGCTCAGGATGCCCCCCGGGTCCGGCCCGCTCAGGCTGGTGCACGGAGCCCCCGGATGTCACCGGGTCGCCGCACGGCGTCGCACCGGAACCGGCGAGTCGCGCAGCGGAACCGGCGCGTCGGCGCCCGGACCCGCCGCCGGGGCGGCCGGAGGCCTTCCGCCCCTGCCCGACGGCTCCCGTCCGGGCCACCGTTTCCCTGCACGGCGAGGCCGTCGGAGCGGGAGGAGACCGCGATGCAGGACGGGAGCACGTCGCGGCTGCGGGACGAGCTGCGCCAGGTGGAGGCGGAGATCGAGCGGACCCGGCGGGCGGCGCAGGAGAGCCGCGCCTGGGTCGGGCAGCGGGCCGAGGGGGCCACCGATCCCGAGGACAGGAGCGCCGCCATCGCGGAGGCGGAGCTGCAGGAGGCGCTGCTCGGCGTCCTCACCCACCGCCGCGACCGGCTGCTCGACCGCGTGCGCGCCCTCGACGCGACGGCGGGCTGACCCCGTCCGACCCCGCTGCGGCCGGGCTCACCCGGCCCGGCGCCGCGGCCACGACCGGCCGACGGCGAGCGCCGCCCCGCCGGCCGCGGCGGCCCCGAGCCACCGGCGCGGGTCCTGCCGGTCCGGCCGCCGCACGAACGACACCAGGTCGAACAGCAGCCGCGGCGGGTCCTCCTCCGTGAACACCACCCGGGCGGTCCGGCCGTACTCCGGGGTCTCCACCCGGAACGCGCGCGGGTCACCGGGGTCGTCGGGGTGGAGCAGCATCGCGCGCGGCAGGGCGCGGGCCGGCGTCAGCGGGACCAGCACCAGGCGGCCGCGGCGGACGGACACCCCGAGGCCCGCGCCGGTGAGCAGGCGCGGGGCCACGCCGGTCACCGGGCCGGCGTCGGGCGCGTACCAGCCGCACAGGTCGCCCCACGCCTCCGGGTGCGGGGCGACGTCGTCGCGCACCGGGTCCTCCGGGAGCCCGAGCAGGAGGCGCAGCAGCGCACCGGCCAGCGGCTCCGCGGCACCGCGGCCGTCGAGCGCGCCGGTGTTGGTGAGCACGACGACGCCGGTGCCCGCGTCCGGTGCCGTGTCCAGGGCCGACAGGAACCCCGCGAGGATGCCGCCCTTGCCGGCGAGCGCGTGGCCCCGCTCCTCGCGCGGCTCGAAGCCCAGGCCCGCGCCGGTCGCGCCGGGGGCGGGCCGGAAGTGCGGCCGGAGCATCGACGCGACCGACTCCGCACTCAGCACGCGGCCGTGCTCGTTCGCCCCGCCGTGCAGTACCGCCCCGACGTAGCGGGCCAGGTCCCCCGCGGTGGAGTACGCCCCGCCGCCCCCCGGTGTCGGCACCTCCCGGTGCCGGACCGCCTCCGGCCCGCGACGGCGCAGCGCGTACCCGGTGGCCAGGGCCGAGCGCAGCCGGCCGTCGAGGACGAGGGCGGTGTCGGTCATGCCCAGCGGCCGGAAGACGTGCTCGCGCAGGTACCGGTCGAGCGCCTCCCCGGAGACGTCCTCCACCAGCTGACCCAGGACGGCGAAGCCGTGGTTGCTGTAGGCCCACCGCGTCCCCGGCGGCACGTCGACGGGCAGCCCGCCGCGGTAGTAGTCGGCGAGCGGGACGACGCCCCGGGCGGTGACGCCGGAGCCGGCGGCCGGGTGCCGCAGCAGGTCCGAGCGCCGCCGCCAGTAGCCGATCCCGCCGGTGTGGGTCAGCAGGTGGCGCACCGTGGGCTGCCCGATCCCGGCCCGGGCGGGGACGAGGCGGACGGCCCGCAGGTGGTCCGCGGCCGGCGCGTCCAGGTCGACCAGCCCCCGCTCGGCCAGCTGCACGACCGCGACCGCCGTCATCGTCTTGGTCAGCGAGCCGATCCGGAACGCGGTGTCCTCCCCGACCGGCCGGCCGGAGGCGACGTCGGCGACGCCGGAGCAGAGGAACCGCGGGGCCTCGTCCCGGCGCACGAGCGCCACCGCGAGGCCGACCGAGGGCCAGCGGCCGAGCGTCCGCGCCACGGTGCGGCGGAGGTCGGGTTCCGCCACGGCCGGTATGCCGCGGTCCACGTGGAGGGTGGTCATCGGGCTGCTCCCGTCGGGAAGGCGGGCGGGTCGGCGTCCCCCAGCGTCGGCGGGACCGGCGGCCCGGGCGAGGACCGGACGTCCCTCCGGGGCGCGGCCGTCGGTCCCGGGCGGGGACCGGACGCCCCCGGGCCGGCCGGCGGTGGAGGACCGAGGTCACCGGCGCCGGGGGTCCGAGGGCGGTGGTCCTGCGGCACCCGGACGGTCACGCTGGCCGCGCGGGCATCCGGCGGGCCGAGCGCCGCCGGGTGTCCTGCCCGACCGGGGGACGGGCCCGGACCGGGGCGGGTGACGAGGGGCCCCGGCCCCCGGGGACCTCCGGCACTCCCGCGCGCCGACCCAGGTCCCCGCCCCCGGGTGACCTGCTCCCCTGGCGCCTCGCCGGGCGCGGCGGCGCACTGGTGACCTCACCGCGGACGTTCCCGAGGAGGCACACCGTGTCCGCACGAGACCGCGCCGTCGGCGCTCCCGGGGCCTGGACGTGGCCGCAGGTCGCCGCCCTGGTCGTCGGTGCCGTCTACACGATCGCCGGCGTCGCCGGCTACTTCGTGACCGGCTTCGAGGACTTCGCCGCCCACACCGGCGACGAGCTGCTCGGCTTCGAGGTCAACCCGCTGCACAACCTGGTCCACCTGGCCATCGGGGTCGCGGGCCTGGCCCTGGCCCGCTCCCTCCCCCTCGCCCGCACCTACGGCTGGCTGCTCGCCGTCGGCTACGGCGCCGCCCTGGTGTACGGGTTGATCGCCATCGGGGAGACGTGGGACTTCCTGGCCGTCAACGCCGCGGACAACTGGCTGCACGCGATCAGCGCCGTCGTCGGCCTGGCCATCGCCCTCGGCCCGGTGCAGGCCGCCGTGGGCCGCCGGACGACGCGGGTCTGAGCGGCCCGGGCGGTCCCGGGTTACCGGAGCGGGACCGCCCAGGTCAGCCGGGTGCCACCGGCGGGGGCCGGCTCGACGACGCAGGACCCCCCGCGCGCGCTCGCCCGCTCGTGCAGCTCGGCCAGGCTGCCGTCGTCGGGGAGGCCCGGCGGCCCGCCGCCGTCGGCGACGACCTGCAGGGTGACGCCGCCGTCGGCGACGGTGAGCGCGACCTCGACGGCACGCGCGCCGCCCTGCCGGCCCCGGTCGGTCAGTGCTGCGCGGAGGACGTCGACGAGGTCGCCGACGACGGGCTCGGGCAGGTCGCCGAGGGGCCCGGTGACGCGGGTGGTCGGTGCGGGGGCGACCGCGGTGAGCGCGTCGAACAGCCGGGACGCGTACCTGCCGGAGTCCGTCGCGGGGCGGTCGGCGAGCGCGAGGACCGCCAGCCGGATCCGCTTGATCGCGTCGTCCAGCTCGGCGGTGGCCGCCTGCAGGCGCTGGGCGAACGGTCCGGGGCCCAGGCCGGCGGCGACGCCGTAGACGGTCAGCCCGGCCGAGTACAGGTCGCGGACGATCTCGTCGTAGAGGCCCGCGGCCGCGTCGTCGTACTCGGACGGCCACATGTCCACTCGCCTCGGCTCAGCCCCTCCGCGGGCGCCTCGGCACCGGCGCCCGCAACCCGTCGGTCCGCAGGCGACGGTAGCCCTCCGGGCGGTACGTGCCGACGGGGGACGGCGCGGCCCGGTCCGCCGCGGACGTCCTCCGGCGGCCGCGGGGAGCCGGCCGGCCCGCGTAACGAACGGCGCCGGCGGGGGACGACGGGTGCATGACCCGCACCTCGCCGCCGGCGCTGGCCACGACCCGGCACAGCTGGCACCTGCTCGCCGAGCACGTCCTCGCCGCCGGCCAGTTCGCCGCCTCCGGCACGATCCGGCTGCGCCCGCACCCGGGCGGCCTCGCCACCACCAGGGGCATCGGCGGCCGGCAGCTCGCCGTCGTCGCCGACCGGCTGGTGGTCGTCGACGGCGACGCCCGGCACCAGCACCCGCTCACCACGCTCGGGGCCGCGGCCGACGTCGCCGGCGTCCAGCTCGGACTGCACGGCAGCTACTCCCCCGCCACCGTCGCCGACCCGGACGCGCCGCTGCCGGTCGACGCCGCCGCCGCGCACCGGCTGGCCGCCTGGTTCGCCCTCGGCGACGCCGCGCTGCGCCGCTTCGCCACCGGGCTGGGCACGCCGGCCGAGCCGGTGCTGTGGCCCGAGCACCTGGACCTCGCGATCACCCTCGACGCCGTCAACTACGGGGTCTCCCCCGGCGACGACGCGACCCCGGAGCCCTACCTCTACGTCGGCCCGCACGAGGGACCGCCGTCGGGCGACCCGTTCTGGAACGCCCCCTTCGGCGCCCTGGTCGGCGCCGGCCGCATCCGCACCCCCGACGACGCCGTCGCCTCCTTCACCGAGGGACGGGCACGGGCACTCACCGACAGGGGCCGGACGTGACCGGTCCGCGGGGCGAGGAGACGCCGGCCACCGGCGGCAGCGCGGGGACCGGGCAGGCGCCGGAGGTGGGCGTCCCGGCGGGACCTCCTCCCCTGACGCCCCCGGGCCCGGCTCCGCAGGATGGCCGCAGCGGTTCCCCGTCCCCGGTCGTCGCGGCGCGAGGAGCAGGTCCATGCCACAGGAGTCGGGCTCCTCGGCGGTCGCCGCCGCCGTCCGGGAGGGCGGGAGCGCGGCCCAGGCCGAGCTGCTCGGGCGGCTGCGCGCCGGGGACCGGGGCGCCTTCGGGGACCTGGTGGACGCCTGGTCGGGCGCGCTGCTGCGCGTGGCCCTGCTGCACGTGTCGACGCGCGCCTCCGCCGAGGAGGTCGTGCAGGACACGTGGCTCGCCGTGATCCGGCAGCTGGACCGGTTCGAGGGCCGGTCCTCGCTGCGCACCTGGGTGTTCCGGATCCTCGAGAACCGGGCCCGCTCCCGGGGCGCCCGGGAGCTCCGCGTGCTGCCGTGGTCCTCCGCCTTCCCCGACGGGGACGGCCCGGACGCCGGCCCCGCCGTCGTCCCGGCACGCCTCCGCGGCAGCGCGGACCGGTGGCCCCGGCACCGGGCCGGCGCCGGCGCGCCGCACCCGTGGCACCCCCCGCCGGAGGAGGCCGTGGAGGCCGGCGAGGTCCGCCGGGAGCTGCGCACGGCCCTCGCCGCGCTGCCCGAGCGGCAGCGCACCGTGGTCGAGCTGCGCGACGTCCACGGCCTGACGGCGGAGGAGGTCTGCGAGCGGCTGCGCATCAGCGCCGGCAACCAGCGGATCCTGCTGCACCGGGGCCGCGCGCGGCTGCGCACCCGGCTCGAGGACGTGTGACGCGCTGCCCCGTCGGGCGTCCGGTCCGGCGCGGCGGCGACCGGCACCCGGAGTGCCGAACGTCCCGGGCGGCAGGGACGCACCGCCCCTCGCGCCCGGACCTCCGGCCCCGGAGGCTCGACGGGACGGGACCCGCACCGGTGCCGAGGAGGCCGCCATGACGTCCGCGAGCACGACGTCCGCGAGCCGGGACCGGGCACGCCGCTGGGCGGAGCTGACCCCCCGGGAGCGGGGCGTGCTCCTGGTCCTGGGCTCGGTGCAGGTGTCCCTGGCGGTCGCCGCGTGGACCGACCTGGCGCGCCGCCGTCCCGACCAGGTGAACGGCCGCCGGGCGGTGTGGGCGGCGGTCATCGCCGTCAACTGGGTGGGTCCCGCGGCCTGGTTCCTGTGGGGCCGCCGGCGCTGACCGGCCCCGTCGTCAGCGCCGGCGGCCCCCCCGCGGGGGCCCTCCGCCCGTGACCGCCGGACGCCTGCGCCGCGCAGCACGGGCGGCGACCGGAACCGGCCCGGGCGTGGGGGCCGCGACCTCGCCGCCCGGGTGGCCTCCGCCGCGGCCGGCCGGTAGCCCGGGGACCGGTCGGTAGCCCAGGGACGACGCCCCCGCCGGAACCCGGCGGGGGCGTCGCCGTGTGCCGTCAGTCCTGCGGGGTGCGGGACGGCGACGACTCCGGCTCGGCAGCGCGCGGGCGGGGCAGGACCGGCGGGCCCGCGGCCGGCACCGGCCCGGACGGAGGCAGCGGCCGGGCCCGGTGCGCCCCGAGCGCGACGAGCAGCACGCCGCCGGCGAGCAGCAGCGCCCCCACCGCCAGCAGCGACACCGAGACCCAGGTCAGCCCGGGCAGGGTCGCGCCGACCCGGACGTCGGCCTCGATGCCGGCGCCGCCGTCGGTCCGCATGAGCACGACGGTCCAGTCGCCCTCGTCCGGCCGCCAGTCCAGCGTCACCGAGCCCGTGCCGGTGGCCGAGGCGGTCCAGATGCCCGCCTCCTCCGGCGCGACCGGCGGCGGCCCGCCGGCCTCCTCGTCGACGGCCCACGCCCACTCGTCCCCGGACCACCAGCCCCCCTCGGCCGGCTCGACCTCCGCCCGCCCGACACCGTCCAGGTACCGGTCGACGTCGGCGGTGCGGGCCAGCCCCAGGAACAGCTCGTCGTCGGGTCCGGTCGCGGTGGCCTCCACCCGCGCGGTGCCCAGCAGCTCGTCGACCACCCAGTCGGTCCCGTCGCCCTGCAGCAGCAGCCCCTGGCTGACGGCGGCGTGACCGGCGGTGTCGACCGCGGCGGGCTGCGAGGTCACGAAGCCGCCGTCGCGCTGCGTCGTGTCGGCCCACAGCAGGCTGCCGCCCGCGACGAGCAGGCCGGTGGCGGCGGTGACGAGCAGCGCGCCGGCGACCACGGCCGCGACCGGCCCGGCCGTCCAGCGGCTGGTCGCCGGCGCGGCCGCCGGTGCCGCCGTCGCGACCACGGGGGCCGGCTGCCCGGCGGGCACCGGCGGCGCCGCCGCGGCCGGTGCCGGCAGCGCGGCCGGGTCCGGGCCGCCCATGTCGAACCGGAACGGCGGATAGGCGTCGGTCAGCAGCAGCACGTAGCCCGCCACCCGCATGGCCCAGCGGTCCATGCCGAGGACGAAGTCGTAGAGAGGTTGGGGATAACGGCCGGTGAAGAGGAGCACGATCCCCGCCACGAGGACCAGCAGCGCGACCAGGCCGCCGGCCGCCCACCCCTCGCTCCAGACGCCGTCGCCGTCCCAGTCGCCCGCGCCGAACCACAGCCCGCCGCCGACGAAGACGGCCAGCACGAGGTAGTGCGGCAGCGCCAGCAGCCACTTGACCAGCACCAGGCCGCGGGACAGCCGCTCCGGGTACGCGACGTCCAGCCGCGCCGGGTACCCCGGCACGTCGGCCAGGGTGAACGGCGGGTACCGGTCGGTGCCCAGCGCGGAGTAGCCGTAGTGCTGGACCCGCCAGGTCCACCGCAGCACGCCCACCGTGAAGTCGAAGAGCGGCCGGGGGTAGTGCGCGGTCACCAGGACCGCGAAGAACGCGACGACGGTGACGACGGCCACCGCGGTCCACAGGAACGCCAGCACCACGACGTGCGGCAGCAGCAGCAACCACTTGACCAGCCAGAGCCCGCGGGACAGCCGCGGGTCCAGGGCACCGTCCACCCGCACCGGGTAGGCGGGGAGCGGCGGCGCCGCCCCCGGGGACACGTGCTCGCTCACGACGCACCTCCTCCGCACCGCCCCGGCGGCCCGGGGGTCGTCTCCCCCGGCGCAGGCGGCCCCCCGGAGCCTCGCCCCCGGGCCGGCGCGGGGACACGGGCGAAGGCGGGTCGTCGCGGGGACGTTGGTCGGTGGTCCCGGGGACCGCAGGCCCCGGACGGCGGGGCCGGCGCGGACCACGCTCGGGGAGAGGACCGTCCCGAGGAGTCGCACCATGGCCCGCCGCGCCACCCCACCGGACCTGCAGCCCACCCGGGTCCCGCGCCTCCCCCCGCTGGAGGCGGCCGCGGACGCCGCCGTACGGGCCCCGTCCGTGCACAACACCCAGCCCTGGCGGATCGCGCTGCACCCCGACCGGCTGGAGCTGTTCGCCGACCGCACCCGGCAGCTGGCGGTGCTGGACCGCGTCGGCCGGGCGCTGGCGCAGAGCGTGGGTGCGGCCCTGCTCAACGCCCGCGTCGCGCTGGCCGCGGCGGGGTCCGCCGTCCGCGTCGACCGGCTGCCCGACCCCGCCGACCCCGCGCTCGTGGCCGTCCTCCGCCCGGTCGACGGGCCGCCGGACCCGGCGCTGGCCACCCTCGCCCCCGCCGTGCGCCGGCGCCGCACCAACCGGCGGCGGTACGGCACCGACCGCGTCCCCGAGGACGTGCTGCGGCTCCTGGTCGCCGCGGCCGCCGCGGAGGAGACGGTGCTCGTCCCGGTCACCCGCGAGGAGCACCTGCGCCTGCTCGCCCGGCTCACGCAGCAGGCCGACCAGGTGCAGAACGCCGACCCGGCCTACCGGGCCGAGCTGCGCCGCTGGACCACCCGCGGCCCCGGCAGCGGCGACGGCGTGCCGGTCAGCGTCGTCCCGCACGTCGACGGGCTGCAGCACGACGAGCTGCCCGTCCGCGACTTCGACACCACCGGCGCCGGGAGGCTCCCCGCCGGCACCGGCTCGGGCACCGACCAGACCCTCGTGGTGCTCGCGACGCACCGCGACGACCTGCTGGCCTGGCTGCGCTGCGGCGAGGCCCTCGAGCGGGTGCTGCTGGAGCTCACCACCCGCGGCTGGGTCGCCGGTCCCCTCACCCAGGCCGTCGAGGTCCCGGTCACCCGCACCCAGCTGCGCTCGGCCCTGACCTGGGACGCGCACCCGCAGGCGGTGCTGCGGATCGGCCGCGCGCCGGCCACCTCGCCGACGTCCCGCCGCCCGCGCGGCGCCGTCGTCGAGAACAGCGCCGCGCCCGACCGGCGCCAGCTCCCCGGCGCCTCCCCGGCGAGCGGCCGGCCCGGACCGGGTCCCCGCCCGGTCCCCGACGGCCGCGGGGGGACGACGTGGGTGTGACCTCCCGGCTGGCCCCGGTCGTGGCCGGGGTCGGCCCCGACCGCTCCGCGCCGGCGGTGGCGGCGGCCGCCGCCGACCGGGCGCACCGCGAGCTGCGGCCCCTGCTGCTGGTGGCCGCGGTGGAGGGCGCGCACGACCCCGGCCGCGCCCACGACGGGCCGTGGCACCGGGCGCTGGCGCGGCTGGACGTGCTGCGCCGCGACCTCACCGCCCGCGCCCCCGCCACCCCGGTGCGGACCGTCGTGCACACCGGGCCCGCGGCCGAGGTGCTGCGGGGGGAGTCCGCCGCGGCGGCCGTCCTGGTCCTCGGCACGGGTCCCGCGGCCGGCGGGCTCGGCCCCGTCTCCCGGGACCTGCTGGCGTCCGTGGCCTGCCCGGTGCTCGCCGTCCCGCCGGGCGCCACCGGGGGCGGTGAGGTCGTGGCCGGCGTGGAGGGCACCGCCGGGACGACGGCGGTGCTGGCCGCGGCGGCCCTGGAGGCCGGCACGCGGGGCTGCCCGCTGCACGTGGTGCACGCGTGGCCCGGCGGCGCCGCCCTCCGCGGGGCGGCGGTCCCCGCGGCCGTCGCCGAGGCCGAGCGCCGGCTCGTCGAGGCGCAGGCCGCCCGGGTGCGCGAGGGCTGGCCGGCGGTACCGGTCACGGTCGACGTCCGCGAGGGGGACCCCGCGCCGGCGCTGGTGCGCCTGTCCCGGGACGCCGGGCTGCTGGTCCTCGGGCGGTCCCGCGCCGCGGCCGGACCGGCCCTCGCCGAGGCGGTCGCGGGGCACGCGCACTGCCCCGTGCTCGTGGTGCCGCCTCCTCCCCCGCCGCGCCCGGACGACGCCCGCCGGCGCCGGGCCGCCGTCGCGCCGGCGAGGTGACCCGTGCCGCCCGACCCCGCCCCGACGTCGGGGTACCTGCGCGCGCTGGTGCGGCGCGGCCTCGCCCCGGGCGCCCGCGCGACCGACCGGGTGGAGCTGGTCTCCTGGCTCGCCAGCGTCCTGCTGGCCGTCGCGGTCGTGCCGGTGGCGCTGGCGGTGGGCAGCGTGGTCGCGTCCGACACCGGCGCGCTGGCCGAGCGCCAGGCCGCGCAGCGGCAGCAGGTCCCGGCGGTGGTCCTCGCGGACGCGGAGGTGCTGCCCGGCTCCCCGACGTCGCTGCGGGCCACGGCGCCGGCGCGGTGGGAGGCCCCGGGCGGCGGCACCCGCGAGGACACCGTGCCGGTCGCGCCGGGCACCCCGGCCGGGGCGACGGTGCCGGTGTGGACCGGTCCCGACGGCGGGCGGGCCGGCCCGCCGATCGAGGTCAGCGACGTCGCGGTGGTCAGCGTGACCAGCGGCGTGCTGACCCTGCTGCTCGGGCTGGCCACGGCGGCGGTCGGGCACGCCGGCGTCTGCGCCTGGACCGGCCGGGCGCGCGACCGCGCCTGGGAACGCGAGTGGGCCGAGGTCGGGCCGCTGTGGGCCGACCGCTTCCGGCTGCCCTGACCCGCGCGGGCGCCTCCCGCGTCGGACGTACGGCACCGGGTCAGACGTGCACCGGGTCAGACGTGCAGCACCGCGGCCCCGGCGAAGCGGCCGTGCGCGAGGTCGGCGAGCGCGCGCGGCGCGTCGTCGAGGGCGTAGGCGGTCGTGGTCGCGCGCACCCCCAGCCGGGCGGCGAGGACGAGGAACTCCTCGGCGTCGCGGCGGGTGTTGGCGGTGACGCTGCGCAGCCGGCGCTCCTGGAACAGCTCGCCGGCGTAGGACAGCGCCGGGACGTCGGACAGCCAGATGCCGGCGACGGCGAGCGTGCCGCCGCGGTCCAGGGCGCGCAGCGCGACCGGCACCAGCTCCCCGGCCGGCGCGAACAGCACCGCGCCGTCCAGCGGCTCCGGGGGCGGGTCGTCCGGGCCGCCGACGGAGTCCACCCCGAGCTCCCGCGCCAGCGCCCGGTTGGCGGCGCCGCGGGTGAGCACGTGCACCCGCATGCCCTGCGCCAGCGCGACCTGCGCGGCGAGGTGCGCGCTGCCGCCGAAGCCGTAGACCCCCAGCCGGCCGCCGGGCGGGACCGCGGCGCAGCGCAGCGCGCGCCAGCCGATGATCCCGGCGCACAGCAGCGGCGCGGCCGCCTCGTCGTCGAGGCCCTCGGGCAGCCGGTGGGCGAACCGCTCGTCGACCAGGCAGGCCCCGGCGTAGCCGCCGTCGAGGTCCCAGCCGGTGAACCGCGGGTCGGTGCACAGGTTCTCGTCGCCGCGACGGCAGAACCGGCAGCTGCCGTCGGTGCGGCCGAGCCACGGGACGCCGACCCGGTCACCGAGCGCGAAGCGGGCCGCCCCGGGCCCGAGCGCGTCGACGCGGCCGACCACCTCGTGCCCGGGGACGACGCCCGGCCGCCGCGGCGGGAGGTCGCCCTCGGCCAGGTGCAGGTCGGTGCGGCACACGCCGCAGCAGGTGACCGCGACCCGCACCTGTCCCGGGCCGGGGACGGGCGGCTCGCGCTCGACGGGGCGCAGCGGCCCCGCGTCGGCCGGCGCCGGCGTCCCGACCACCCAGGCCCGCACCCCGCGCCGCCTCAGACCGCCGTCCCGGCCGGCACCGGGCGGGGGTGCAGCACGAGGACGGGGCAGGGCGCGGCCACCACGCAGTGCAGCGCCGTGGAGCCGAGCAGCATCCCGCCCAGGCGGCTGCGGCTGCGGCTGCCGACGACGAGCAGCGCGGCGCCCTGGGCGGCGTGGACCAGCACCTCCGCGGGCGGGCCGGTCCGCACGGACACCCGCACGTCGGGCCGGGCGCCGAGCTCCGCGCGGACGAGGGTCTCCGCCCGCCAGGCGGCGTGCGCGCCGGTCTCCCCGCGCACCGGCGTCGCCGCCGAGCGGAGGTCGCCCCAGTGCTCGGGCTCGCGGCGGGCGACGACGACGTCGAGGTCGGCGCCCATCCGGCCGGCCTCGGCCGCGCCACGCCACAGCACCTCGCGGGCCCCGTCGGTGTCGTCGAGCCCGACGACCACCCGCGGCCGGCCGGGGCCGGGCACGGCCGGGTGGACGACGACGACGGGGCACGGCGCGCGGGGCACGCAGCCCAGGGCGACCGAGCCGAGCAGCGTGCTGCGCGTGGCGCCGCGGCCCCGGCTGCCGACCACGAGCAGCCCGGCGTCGGCCGAGCGCGCGACCAGCTCCTCCACCGGGCGGCCGGGGACCACGGTCGTGGTCACCGGGACCTGCCGCTGCTGCTCGTCGACCAGGTCGCGGACGTGCGCCGCGGCGTCGGAGCGCACGAGGTCCACGCGCGCGGGGTCGAGCAGGTCGTCCTCGGCCCAGGAGTCCGCGGCCGGGAGCACGGTGACCACCTCGAGCCCGGTGCCGGCCCGCTCCGCCGCGGCCAGGGCCCAGACCACGGCCGCGCGGCCGACCGGCGACCCGTCGAAGCCCGCGACCACCCGGCCGCCGGGCTCCCCCGTCGTCCGCTCCGTCATGCACGCCCCCCGCGACCTGCCCCGCCGGTCGCCGGGCACCCGGGTCACCCTCCGCCGGGGCCCGCGCCCGGGGCCGCCGCCGGACGTCCCCCCGGCGGCGGACCTTGGTCCCGGGCGAAGACGGCGAGCAGCGCGTCCACCTCGTAGGCGGCCGTGGCGGGGTGGCGGAAGTGCTGGTGCGGCCGGATCTCGTAGCGGGTCCGCCGGCCGTGCCGGTGGCGCGTCAGGTACCCGCCCTCCTCGAGGTCGCGGAGGATCGCCAGGGCCGCCCGGGGGGTGACGCCCACCCGGGCGGCGACGTCGACGACCCGCGCGTCGGGGTCGGCGGCCACCGCGAGGAGCACGTGACCGTGGTTGGTCAGGAAGGTCCAGGACGGGCGCGCCGTCCGGGCGTCCGCGGTCACGGGCTGCTCCTCGGTCCGGCGGGTGGCGTGGACAAGTGAAGTCTGCTTCATTGGTTCGTGCGGAGGGGAGTATCCCCGTGGCGCTGCCGCCGTCAGTACGGCCCCGTGGGAGGGGTCCGGCGGAGCGGGCCCGGCGCGGGCCGGGAGAGACCTCCGGTTGGTCCCCGACCGACTGGAGGCTGTCCGTGGACGTCCCCCTCTGGCTCTGGCCGACCGTGCTCGGCCTGATCGTGGGCATGCTGGCCCTCGACCTGTTCGCCCACCGCCGGGCGCACGTGATCGGCGTGCGCGAGGCCGCGCTGTGGTCGGCGGCCTGGGTGGCGGTCGGCGTCGCCTTCGGCGCCTGGGTCTGGTGGGCGCACGGCGCGGAGCCCGGTCAGCAGTACTTCGCCGGCTACCTGATCGAGAAGTCCCTGGCCGTGGACAACGTCTTCGTCTGGGCGGTCCTCTTCACGTACTTCGCGGTGCCGCGGGAGTACCAGCACCGCGTGCTGTTCCTCGGCGTCCTCGGCGCCCTCGTCCTGCGCGGGCTGTTCATCGCCGGTGGCTCGGTGCTGGTCGACCGCTTCGACCGGGTGCTCTACCTGTTCGCCGCGTTCCTGCTCTGGACCGGCTGGCGGATGGCCCGGCAGCGCGACGAGCACCTCGACCCCGAGCGGTCCCGGGCGCTGCGGTGGTTCCGCCGGTACGTGCCGATGACCGACGCCTACCACGGGCAGCGGTTCCTCGTCCGCCGCGACGGCGTCCTGCTCGCCACGCCGCTGCTGGCGGTGCTCGTGCTCGTCGAGGTCACCGACGTCGTCTTCGCGGTCGACTCGATCCCGGCGATCTTCGCCGTCACCGACGAGCCGTTCCTGGTCTTCACGGCCAACGCCTTCGCCCTCCTGGGGCTGCGGGCGATGTACTTCCTGCTCGCCGACCTGGTCCACCGGTTCGTGTACCTCAGGACCGGGCTGGCCCTGGTCCTCGTGTGGGTCGGGGTCAAGATGCTGCTGAAGGTCGACCTCCTGTACGTCCCCACCGCGGTGAGCCTCGCGGTCGTCGCCACGATCATCGGCGTCTCGGTCGCCGCGAGCCTGCGGGCCACCCGCGGTCAGGGCCGGCGTCCGGTCGCGGCTCCGGCGGCGCCGCCGTTCCGCACCGCCACAGCGGAGGAGACAGCCGCCCTGGAGCCGGTGTGGCGCCGCCGCCGCGACGGCGTGCCGGCCGCGCCCCCACCCGGGGACCGGTCGTGACCCGGGACGGGACCGGTCCGGTGGCGGCCGTCGTCCCCGACGACCTGGACGCGGTGCGCGCCGTCCGGTACGCCGCCCGGCTCGCCCGGTCCACGGGGCGGCCGCTGCTGCTCCTCGTCCCCCTGGCCGGGCCGCGGGTGTCCCCGGACGCCGCGCCGCACCCCGCCGCGCGCCGCAGGCTCGAGGCCGAGGCCACCGCGGTGCTGGGCCGCGTCGAGCCGGCGCTGACCCGGCACCCGACCCCCGTGACGGCGGTGGTGGTCACCTCCCGGCCGCACCGCTCCCGCGGCCCCGCCCCGACCGGCGTCCTGCGGGCGGCCGACCGCGGCGGTGCCGAGGTGCTCGTGACCACCTCGCGCTGGGTCGGGCTGCCCGGCCCCCCGCGGGTCGTGCTGCTCGACCCCGCGACCGGCCACGCGGCGACCGGGCAGCTCGCCACGGCGCCCGGTACGCCGGTCGCCGCCTCCCGGTGAGGGCGGGCCGGGCGACGGCGCCGCGGTCAGGCCCGGGCCGGCTCGGCCGCGTCCACCGCGGTCTCGGTGCGCCGGCCCGCGGGGTGCACGACCAGCACCGGGCAGGCGGCGTGCATCGCGCAGTGCAGGGCCACCGACCCGACCAGCAGGCCGCGCACCGCCCCGCGCCCGCGGCCGCCCACGACCAGCAGCGCGGCGTCGCGCGCCCGGTCGACCAGCACGTCGGAGGCGGCGCCCTCGACCACGTCGACGTCGACCCGCGGGACCGGCGCGTCCGCGGGCCGGCCGCCGAGCACGCCGTCGACGGCCGCATCCACCCGCCGGCGCAGCTCGCCGCGGATCTCGTCCCGCGAGGGGACGACGACCGAGGACAGGTCCACCCAGTAGTCGGTGAGCACGTACGTGGCGAGCACGTGCAGCTCCGCACCCGTGCGCGCGGCCTCCTCGACCGCCGCGGCGAGGGCCGCGCGTGCCGTCGCGGAGCCGTCGAAGCCGGCGACCACCCGCGCCGGGGCGGCCGGCTCGTCCGTCCGCGGGTGCACGACGAGAACCGGGCAGCGGGCGTGGGTGACCGTGTGCAGGGCGACCGAGCCGAGCACCGCGCTGCGCACCGCCCCGCGCCCGCGGTTGCCGACGACGACGAGCTGCGCGTCGGCCGACCGGCCCACCAGCGCGGCCGCGGGCGCGTCCGCGGTGACCTCCACGGTCACGGCCACCCCGTCCGCCTCCGGGACGCCGGCGCGGACCTCCGCGACCAGGTCGTCGGTCAGCTCCCGGGTCGCGCGCCGGACGTCGTCGACCGCGGGCACCAGGACCCCGTCGTTGCCGAACCAGTACAGGTCGGACGCGAAACTGCTGACCACCACGAGCCCGGCGGAGCGCTCCGCGGCGGCGCGGAGGGCCGCGTGCAGGGCGGCGCGGGCCGGGACCGAGCCGTCCACTCCGACGACGACGGGCGCGACGACGACCGGCACGCCGGCGCCGGGCTGCTGGTGGGGGGAGGCGTCCATCGGGGGTCCTCACGTCGGGCCCGGGGCCGTCCCGGGCGGGCGCCCCGACGATGCGCCGGGCGGCCGCCGCCCGGCCCGGGGCGAGGGGCCCCGGGTCCCGGGACCTCCGTCCCTGCGCACGGCGGCTGCCGACCCTGGGAGCGGACGCGCCGGTCTCCCTAGCGTCCGGGGCAGCGACCGCGAGGAGGAACCGTGCAGACCAGGGACGTCATGACGCGCGACGTGGTCACGGTGGGCCCGCACACCGCGGTGCACTACGCCGCGGAGGTGATGGCCGCGCGGGGGTTCGCCGCCCTGCCGGTGGTCGACGACGAGGACCGGCTGGTGGGCGTCGTCGCCGAGGCCGACCTGCTCCGGCACCGCCTCCCCGAGGACCCCCGCCTGCACCTGCGCCGCGACGGGGCGGACGGCGGTCCCCCGCCGGCCCTCGTGCACGACGTCATGACCCGGGACGTGCGGGCGGTCGGCGTCACCGCGGACGTCGCCGACGTCGCCCGTCTGTTCGTCGACGCCGGTCTGCGCAGCGTGCCGGTGACCGACGGCGGCCGGCTCGTCGGCATCGTCAGCCGCCGCGACCTGCTGCACCTGCTCGCCCGCCCCGACGACGACGTCCGGCAGCAGCTGCTGCGCCTCGTCGAGGGCTACACCGGCGAGCTCGACGCCTGGGCGGTGGACGTGCGCGACGGCACCGCGACGGTCCGGCGGCTGCGCGGCGGGCCGCAGGGCTCCGAGGAGGTCGAGCGCCGGGCGCTGACCGCGCTGGCCCGCACCGTCGGCGGGATCACCGACGTCCGCGTGCTGCCCGCCGGGGAGGCGGCGGAGGGCGGGACGGTCCGACCCCTGTCGGTCCCGGCGCCGGGGAACCGGCCGTGAGCCGGCCCCGGGTCCTGGTCGCCTACGCCAGCCGGCACGGGTCCACCCGCGAGATCGCCGAGGCCCTCGCCCGCGACCTGGCGGACTCCCCGGCCGGGCGCACGGTCGCCCTGTACGCGGCGGCGCTGCCGGCCGAGTCGCGGCCCGACCCCGCCGCCTGGGACGCGGTGGTGCTGGGCAGCGCCGTCTACGCCGGCCGCTGGCTCCCCCCGGCCCAGGAGCTGGCCGTCCGCTGCGCGGGGGTGCTCCGCCGGCGGCCGGTGTGGCTGTTCTCCAGCGGGCCGATCGGCGACCCGCCGTACCCCCCGGACGAGCCGCAGGACGCCGCCGCGCTGGCCGCCCTGCTCGCCCCGCGCGGCCACCGCGTCCTGCCCGGCCGGCTGGACCGGGCCCGGCTCGGCTTCGGCGAGCGCGCGATGGTCACGGCGATGCGCGCCCCGGTCGGCGACTTCCGGGACTGGGACGCCGTCCGGACGTGGGCGGGTGACATCGCCGCGGCACTGGCCCCGGCGCCGGCTGCCGGGCAGCCCGCCCGGGCGACCGTCGGGCCGTCGCCGGAGGCGTGACCGTGGCCGGAGGCGGGACCGTGGCCGGAGGCGTGACCGTGGCCGTGCCGGCCCCCGCCGGGGTCGGCTCCCCGGGGCTCCGGTCCCGGGGAGTCGGGACGGAGGTCCCCGTGCGCTCCGGCGGAGCGGGGCGCAGCCTGGACGCTCGTGGCGCCCGTGCGGGCGCACCCGGGCCGGCGACGGCGCGGGACGCCGGACGGGGACGGACGTGAACGACGTGCAGGCCACCAGGACCGCGCTGACCGACGAGGAGTGCCTCCGCCTGCTCGGCAGCACCTCCCGGGGACACCTCGGCTTCTCCCGGGACGCCCTGCCGGCGATCTCCCCCGTGCGCTTCGCCCTCGACGGGGACCGGGTCGTGATCGCCGCGCGGCACGACAGCGACCACCTGCCGCCGAGCCGCGGCGCCGTCGTCGTCCTCGGGGTCGACGACCAGGACGACTGGGCGGTGACCGTCGTGGGCCCCGCCCGGGCGGTCACCGACCCGCGTGCCGTCGTCGGCCTCGACGCCCTCGCCTGGCCCGCGCCCCCGTCCCGCGGGGACGGGCACTGCTACGTCGTCCTGCAGGTGGGGGTCCTCCACGGCTGGCGGGTGGCCGTGCGGGACTCGTCCTCGCGCCGCTCCGCATGACCGGGCCGGGGGGTGACGGGGACCGCGTCCCGGGTGCCTACTACTCCGCGGGGTTCCGTGCCAGGCTCCCAGGACGGACCCGTTCCGTCCGAGGGGGGAGCCTCGAGATGACCGCGCCCGGGTCGAGCAGCGGCCCCGACCCCTCCCGCGGCACCTCGCTGGCGGGGATGCGGCTGAGCGAGCTCATCGACGAGGTGCAGGACCGCCTGACCGAGGTGGCCCGCAGCCAGGGCCGCGTCCAGCAGCTGCTCGACGCCTTCCTGTCCGTCTCGAGCGGGCTGGACCTGGAGACGACGCTGCGGCGCATCGTGCAGACCGCCTGCGACCTGGTGGACGCCCGCTACGGCGCCCTGGGCGTCCTGGCACCGGAGGGCGGCCTGGCGGCGTTCATCCACGTCGGCGTCGACGCGGAGACGGCCGCGGCGCTGGGGTCGCTGCCCGAGGGCAAGGGCGTGCTGGGCCAGCTGATCACCGAGCCGTACCCGCTGCGGATCGCCGACCTGAGCAGGCACCCGGCCTCGGTCGGCTTCCCCCCGGGACACCCGGAGATGCACAGCTTCCTCGGCGTCCCCGTCGTGGTGCGCGGCACGGTCTTCGGCAACCTGTACATGACCGAGAAGCGGCAGGGGGAGTTCACCGCCGAGGACGAGGCGGTGCTCACGGCGCTCGCGGGGGCGGCCGGCGTGGCCGTGGACAACGCCCGGCTCTACGAGGACGCCGAGGAGCGCCGTCGCTGGGCCACCGCGCTGTCCGACGTCCGGGCCAGCCTGCTCGACCCCGGCTCGTCCGGGCGGGCGCTGTCCCTCGTCGCCGACCGGGTGGCCGTCCTCACCGGCGCCGACGCCGCCTGGATCATGGTCGGCCCCGACACCCGGAGCTGCTACGAGGTCCGGGTCCAGGTCGGGGAGGGGCTCGTCGACCTCACCGGGACGACGCTGCCCCTGCGCGACAGCCCGGTGCTGCAGGCCGTCGAGGCCGACGCGGTCGGGGTCGTGACCCTCGACATGACGGGGATGGCCTACGACGGGCCCAACGCGCACGTCGACTGGGGGCCCTGCCTGGCGGTGCCCCTGCGCGGGACGCACACCGAGTCGGGGGTCATCATCGCCGCGCGGCGGGCCGGCAGGCCCTCCTTCGACCCCGCGGTGATCCCCCTGGTCAGTGCCTTCGCCGACCAGGCCGCCGTGGCCCTGGACCTGGCCGCCCAGCAGCGCCTGGCCCGCCAGCTCGACGTCTACGAGGACCGGGACCGCATCGCCCGGGACCTGCACGACCACGTCATCCAGCGGGTGTTCGCGGCCGGGCTGAGCCTGCAGTCGGTCCTGCCCCGGGTCTCCGACCCCCAGGCGCAGCGCCGGATCCGGGACGTCGTCGGGCAGCTCGACGAGACCGTCCGCGACATCCGGACCAGCATCTTCGACCTGCACACCGCCGACCAGCCCGACGACGGCCTCCGTCGGCGCGTGCTCGACACGGTCGCCGACACGGCGGGCGACCTGGAGACCACCGTGCGCACGTCCGGCGCGGTGGACACCCTCGTCACCGGCGACCTGGCCGTCGACGTGGTGGCCGTCGTCCGGGAGGCGGTGAGCAACGCCGCCCGCCACTCCGGCGCCCGGCACGTGACCGTGACCGTCGACGCCGGGGACGAGCTGGTGCTCGAGGTGGTCGACGACGGCCGGGGCATCGACGCCCGCGCGGCCCGCAGCGGGCTGCGCAACCTGGAGCAGCGGGCGGCCGGCCGCGGCGGCGGCCTCGAGGTCGGGGCGGTCGCGCACGGCGGCACCCGGCTGCGGTGGTGGGCGCCGCTGGCCTGACCGGTCAGCCCTGGCGGGGCGTCCCGCCGCGCAGCTCGGTCGCGAGGACCGCGGCCTGGGTGCGCCGCTCCAGCCCCAGCTTGGCCAGCAGGTGGGACACGTAGTTCTTGACCGTCTTCTCGGCGAGGAACATCCGCTCGCCGATCTGCCGGTTGGTGAGCCCCTCGCCGATGAGCTCGAGCACGGTGCGCTCCTGCTCGCTGAGCCGGGCCAGCGGCCCGGCCGGCTCCGCGGCCCGCCGCATGCGCTCGAGCACCGCGGTGGTGGCCGCGGGGTCGAGCAGCGAGCCGCCGGCGGCGACCGTGCGCACCGCGCTGACCAGGTCGGCGCCGAGGATCTGCTTGAGCAGGTAGCCCGACGCGCCGGCCATGATCGCCTCGAACAGCGCCTCGTCGTCGCTGTAGCTGGTCAGCATGATCACCCGCAGCTCCGGCATCCGGCTGCGGAGCTCGCGGCACACGGCGACGCCGTCGCCGTCGGGCAGCCGGACGTCGAGCACGGCGACGTCGGGCCGGAGCGCGGGCACGCGGGCCAGGGCCTCGGAGGCGTTCTTCGCCTCCCCGACGACCCGGATGCCGGGGTCGCTCTCCAGCACGTCGGCGACGCCGCGGCGCACCACCTCGTGGTCGTCGAGGAGGAAGACCCCGATCGGCGCCTGCTGCGTGTCCGTGTCCACCGGTGTCCCCTCGTCCCGCCGTCGCTGTCGCCGTCCGAGGCTAGGGCCTGGGGACCGCCCGGTGCTCAGGGCCGGAGGTCCCGGCCTGCGGGTCCTCCGCGCGGCGGCGACCTCCGGCCCGACGGGCGGGGACGTCCGGCCCTCACCGCCGCCCGGCCGGGGCGCGAGCGTCGGGGCATGGACGACACCCCCCTCCGGGTCCTGGTCGGCTACGCCACCGCCGACGGCTCCACCCGCGGCGTGGCCGAGCGGGTCGCCGGGCGGCTGGCCGAGGCCGGGCACGCCGTGGACCTGCGGCCGGCCGGCCGGGAGGTCGACCCCTCCCGGTACGACGCGGCGGTCGTCGGCAGCGCCGTGCACTCGATGCGCTGGCTGGCCGGCGCCCGCGACCTGCTCGCCCGGCTCGCCGGGGCGGACGACCCGCCGCCGGTCTGGCTGTTCAGCGTCGCGGGCGTCGACCCCCGCGGCCGCGTGACCCGGTGGCTCGCGCGGCAGGAGGTGGCGCGGCTCGAGCGGGACCTCCCCCGCGGCCTCCGGCCCCGGTCGCACCGCCTGTTCGCCGGCGTGGTGCGCACCCGCGGCGTCCCGCTGTGGGGCCGGCTGTTCTACCGCGCGGTCGGCCAGCGCCCGGGTGACCACCGCGACTGGGCGGCGATCGACGGCTGGGCCCGTCAGGTGGCCCGGGACCTCGCCGGGCTCCCGCGCCACCTCCCGGCCGTTCCCGCCGCCCCGCAGGAGGAGCCGTGACCCCGTTCCTGCTCGACCGCACCACCGCCCGCGCGGCCCTCGCGCTGGCCAACCGCGCGCCGTCGCTGCACAACACCCAGCCCTGGCGCTGGCGGATCGGGCGCACGTCGGTCCACCTGTTCGCCGACCCGTCCCGCTGGCTGCCGGCCACCGACCCGCAGAGCCGGGACCTGCTGATCGGCTGCGGCGCCGCGCTGCACCACCTCCGCGTCGCCCTCCGGGCCGCCGGCCTGGCCTCGCGCGTGCACCGGCTCCCCGACCCCGCGCACCTGGCGCACCTGGCCGCGGTCGAGGTGTCCCCCGCCGAACCGCGCCCCGACGACCTCGCCCTGGCGCAGGCGATCGAGCACCGCCGCAGCGACCGGCGGGTCTTCTCCACCTGGCCGGTCCCGGCCGAGCTGCTCGCCGACCTCGCGCGCGCCACGGCCGAGGAGGGCGGCCGGCTGACCGTCCTCGGCCCCCGCGCCCGGGCGCAGGTGGTGCGGCTGGTCGAGGAGGCGGCCGTGGAGCAGGCGCTCACGCCGGGCCTGGCGCAGGAGGTCGCCGCCTGGACCGGGCGGTCCCGCGGCGCGGTGGAGGGCGTCCCGGCGGGGAACGTCCCGGTGCGCGCCGGCGCCGGCGGGCCGGAGGCGGCCGTCCCGGTGCGGGACTTCGCCGGCGGCGTGCTCGCCGAGAACCGGCTCGGCAGGGACGAGTCCGACGGCACCGTCCTCGCCGTCCTCACCACGCCCGGGGACGGCCCGCCCGACGGGCTGCGGGCGGGCGAGGCGCTCAGCGCGGTGCTGCTCACCGCGACCGCGATCGGCCTGGCCACCGACCCGGTGAGCCAGCCGCTGGAGGTCCCGGGCACCCGCGCCCGGCTGGCCGCGCTCTGCGCCGGGGTCTCCCCCGGCGCGCCCCGGATGCCGCAGGCGGTCGTGCGGCTGGGCTGGGCGCCGGTCAGCGCCGACCCGGTCCCCCCGACCGGCCGCCGCCCGGTCGACGACACCATCGACCCGCTCGACGCCCCCTGGTCCTGACCGCCCCGGGCCGCCCGGGGCGGGTCACAGCAGGCCGCCCGCCCGCAGGTTGAGCGCGGCCAGCACCAGGGTGAGCACCGCCCCGCCGCAGGTCGCCAGCGCCAGCAGGACGCGCCGGGCACTCCACCGCTGCACCCGGATCCGCGGGTGCGGCGGCAGCAGGTCGCGGAGGCGCCCGGCCAGGTCCCGGCCGTCGGCGGCCAGCAGCCGCCGCAGCTGCGTGGGCAGGGTGAGCGACGAGGTGGCGGCCACCGCCTCGGCCAGCTCCTCGTCGGTGAACTGCCGGCGGGCCCGGGCGAGCACCCGCTCGGGGCCCGCGACCAGCGCGCAGGTCAGGAGCGCGTTGCCGAGGTCGGCGGCCTGCCGCCAGCGGCTGGGCCGCAGCTCCCCGAACGAGACGTCGACCAGCACCACCCGCGCCTCGTCCTGGACGAGGACGTTGGAGGGCTTGACGTCGCGGTGCGCCGCGCCGGCCGACCACAGCAGCCGCACCTGGCGCAGCACGTCGTCCACGACGGCGTCGTCCCCCCGCGAGCGGCGGATCTCGACGGTGCGCGGCACGAGCTCGGTCACCAGCAGGTACTCGCGGCCGGGCACCACCTCGACCACGCCCATCGGCGCCGGAACCCGGACGCCGCCGTCGCGGAGCAGCCGCAGCACGTAGTCCTCGTGCTCGACCAGCCGGCGCACCGACGCGAACGGCGCCTCGTCCTCCAGCCGGCCGTACCGGAGCACCCGCAGCAGCTTGTACCAGCGGTCCGACCGCAGGTGGGTGGCCGAGTAGAGCTTCCCGAACAGGGACGCCCCGGACGCCCGGACCAGCCGGCACGGGGTGGACCCGGCCGACCCGTCGAGCCGGAACGGCTCCACGGCGGTCACCTCCACCCCGAGCTGGCCGAGCACGGCGGCGCGGATCCGGGCGGCCCGGTCCCCGTCGAGCGCGAGGTGGGCGGCCACCCGCCGGTGCCAGGTCACGGGGAACGCGTCCTCGGGCGCGAGGACGGTGCACACCAGGGCCGCGGCCGAGGCGCCGACGGCCGCCGCGGGGACGGCGACGGAGGGGCCGTCCAGGCCGAGGACGACGCGCGGCACGACGGCCGTGGCCAGCAGCGCCGCGACGGCGCCCCAGCCGCACCGCCGCGCCGGGCCCGACGGCGCCAGCACGTACAGGGTCGCCACCGACACCGCGGCGAGCACCAGGACCGGCCAGGCGGAGAGCTCGACGGCGTCGGGGGTCCCGGTCACCCCCGCGCGGACGGCGCGCACGAGGACGCCCTCGCCGGCCGCCAGCTGGGCGACCGCCGCGACCCCCGAGATCGTGCCGAGGTACACGAGCAGGTGCCGCCACCGCGCCGTCCACACCAAAACCGCGACCGTGGGCACCCACAGGACGCGGTAGCCGAGGACGGTGCCCACGCGCACCAGGTCGGCGGCCTGGGGGTGGTCCTCCCGCGGGCCCGCCGTCCCGGCGACCGCCCGGTCCAGCCCCAGCAGACCGCCGGGCCGGTCGGCGAGGACCAGCACCACGAGGGCGACGGCGAGGACCGCCGTCCACCCCCGGACCGCCGGCGGCACCCGCCGCGGCAGCCGCTCCCGGCCCGACGGCCGCCGGCCGCCGGAGCCGGCCGGCCGGGACGGGCGCCAGGGACGTGCGGCGACGGTCACCGGTCCAGGCTGACCTCCGGGTTCCCCGGTGCGCGTGGGCCCCGCGGCACGACCGGCAGGGCCGGAGGACCCTGCCCGCGGGCGGGGGCGGGCGCTGGACTGGGGCCGTGACCACCCGGACCGCCCCCGCGGGGCAGCTGGGCCGCGGGGCCGGTCCCGCCGGCCGCGGCCGGGCGCGTCCGCAGCGCCTGACGACCGACCTGGTCCGCGTGGCCCTCGGGCTCGTCGTCCTGGGCACCGGCGTGCTGATCGCCCGGCGGGGACAGCTGTCCGCCCTCGAGCGGGACCTGTTCCGGCTGTTCAACGACCTGCCGGCCGGCATCATGCCGGCGGTCTGGGTGGTCATGCAGCTGGGCAACGTCCTCGCCGTCCCGGCGCTCGCGCTCGTCGCCGTCCTGTGCCGCCGCCTCCGCGCGGCGCGGGACCTCCTCGTCTCCGGGTTCGCCGCCTACCTGGCCGCCGACCTGGTGAAGTCGCTGGTCGGCCGGGAACGGCCCGCGGGCCTGCCGGTCGGCGCGGTCCTGCACGAGGGCACCGTGGGCGGGGCCGGCTTCGTCTCCGGCCACTCGGCGGTCGCCGCGGCCCTCGCCACCGCCGCCGCCCCGTACCTGAGCCGGCGGGGACGCCACGTCGCGTGGGCGCTGGCGTGGTCGGTGGCGCTCGCCCGCGTGTACGTGGGCGCCCACCTGCCCCTCGACGTCGTGGGGGGCGTGGCGCTGGGCTGGGCGATCGGCTCGCTCGTGCACTGGGTGTTCGGGGTGCCGGCGCGGGAGGTGCCGCCCGGCCGGGTCGAGGCCGTGCTGCGGCGCTTCGGGCTGCCGGTCACCGGGGTGGCGCCGGCCGCGGTGCGGGCGCGGAGCTCGCAGCCGTTCACGGCGGTCGACGACGGCGGCCGGCGGCTGTACGTGAAGTACCTGGAGCCCGACCGGCACGAGCGCGACCGGCTGCACCGGATGTGGCGGGTGTTCGCCGTCGGCGACGTGAAGGACGCCGACGCGCTGGCCCCGCTGGGGCACCAGGCCGAGCACGAGGCGGTGGCCGCCCTGACCGTCGAGCGGCGCGGTGTGCGGGTGCCGTCGGTGCTGCTGGCCCGCGGCGGGTCCGGGGACGCCGTCGTCGTGCAGGAGTACGTCGAGGGCCGGCCGCTCGACGAGCTGGACCCGGCGGAGCGGACCCCCGCCCTGCTCCGCGAGGTGTGGAGCGAGGTCGACCGGATGCACGCCGCGAACGTGGCGCACCGCGACCTCGTGGCCGCCAGCGTGCTGGTCGACCCGGCGGGCCGGCCGTGGCTGGTCGACTTCGGCAACGCCCGGACCGGCGCCACCGACGACGAGGAGGCCGTCGACGTCGCCGAGCTGCTGGCGTCGCTGGCCGCCGCGCCCGGCCCGCCATGCGACCCGGTCGCGCTCGTGGCCGCGGCGGTGGACGTCCTCGGGGAGCCGGCCGTCGCGGCGGCGCTGCCGTCGCTGACGCCGCTGGCGCTGTCGTCGGAGACCCGGGAGCGGCTGCGCGCCGAGCCGTCCCGCCTGGCCGGGCTGCGCGCCGCCGTCCACGCCCGGCTGGACCTGCCCGACCCGGACCGCCCGGTGTTCCCGCCCGCGGGGCCGGTGGTGCGGGTGCTCGTGACCCTCGGCTGCGCGATGGCGTTCGCCGGACCGGTGGTGGTCGCCGGGATCGGCGCCACGGTCGACAGCGTGGGAGCGCAGGGCTGGCGGTGGCTGGGCGGGGCCGTGCTGCTGGCCGGCGCCGCGGCGCTGGCCCGCGCGGCCGCCGTCGCCCGGGCCGCCGACCGGCGGGTGTCGGTGGGCCGGGCGCTCGTCATCACGCTGGTCGCCCGGAACGTGGGTCTGGTGCACGGCCGCGACGGCGAGCGCCTGGCGCGCGCCCGGCTGCTGGAGCGGGCCGGGCTGCTCCCGGCCACCGCGCACGCGGCGACGGTGCGGACCGCGGTCGCCGGCCTGGCGGGTGCGGCCGTGGCGGCGGCAGCGGTGGTCGCCCTCGCCGCCGTCGACGGCTCGCTCCCGGACTGGCGGTCCCCGACCGCGGTCCTCCCGGCGGCCGCCGCCGGCCTGGCCGCCTGGGTGCTGGTGGGTGCAGGGCAGCTGACGGCCCGCCGCGGCGGTGCCGAGCCGCTCCCGTCGACCGCTGCGCGCCGCCTCGTCCCGCGGCGGCAGCAGGCGGCCCTCCTGGGCTGGGTCGCCCTCGCCGTCGCGCTGGAGGCCGCGGTCCTCTCGGCCGCGGTCGAGGCGGCCGGCGGTGGGGTCCCCGTGCTCGCGGTCGCCGGCGGCTACGCCGTCCTCCGCCTGGTGTGGATCGCGCTGCCCGCCTCCGCGCTGCCCGGCGCGCCCGAGGCGATGCTGCTCCTGGTGCTCGGCGCGATGGGCGCGTCCGCGGCTGCCGCGTGCGCCGCCGTCCTCGTCACCCGGTCGCTGACCGTCTGGGTCCCCGCCGTCGTCGGTGTCGCGGTGGACCGGCGGTCCCACCCGGCCACCGTCCCCGCGTCGATCTGACCGGCCGGGCCGGCTGCCCGCCCGGCCGGACAGCCGTCCGTCGCGGCCCGCGTGCGTCGGCCGGGAGCGACCCGGCCGTCCGGGGACGGAGTCCGCAGGACCCGCCGCCGACCTGCGGGAACTGTCGTACCCCGGCCGTAGCGTGCGGGGTGTGCAGGAGGGCGCGGAGTACCGGTCGCCGGTCGAGCAGGCGCTGCTCGACGCGGTGATCGAGTTGCCCGCGCCGTTCCGGCGGCTGCCGGTGGCGCTGCTGACGCGGGAGCGCCGGGGACACCGGGCGCCCGCTCCCGGTCCTGGAAGCCGGACACGGAGCTGCCCGGGGTGTCGGAGTTCTTTCCCGCCGAGCTGGCGGTGGTGCTCAACGTCGGCCGGGACACCGCCTCGCACCTGGCGCACCGGGCTGGCACCGGACCACCACCGCCTGACCCGTGCGACGGCTCGCCGCCGTTCTGAGACACCCGTCCGTGGGGCGTCGGCTCACCACCGGACGAGGTGAGCCGACGCC
>NZ_JBJGZH010000037.1:0-40955 GCF_054050415.1 Geodermatophilus sp. SYSU D01180
CGTCCGCGGCGACGCGCACGACGGCGGCCAGCTCGGCGTCCCGGCCGAGCTCGCGGACGTCGAGGTCGGCGTCGGCGAGGTCGGCGTCGGCGAGGGCGTGGGGGGGGGGGGGGGGGGGGGGGGGGGGGGGGGGGGGGGGCGGGCCCCCCCCCCCCCCCGCCGTGAGGGGCGAGACGGACAGGGCCGTCGCGACAACGAGCGCGGCGCCGAGACGGCGCCGCCGGACCGCGGGGAGGGATGCTGGCTGCACGGACGTCCTCATCGTCGAGGGGTGTACGCACGGTGTGACTGCTGTCACGGTGCGCGCACAGGTTAGGGGACCGTTCCGTTTCATCCGCAACCACCCCGGACGCCCGCGCAGGTCAGGCGGTCGGTACCGGCTCCCGCGGCGGGGGGACGGGGGCGGCGGCCGTCGGCTGGGCGGGGTCGTGCGCGGGCGCGGGCAGCGGGCGGCCGAACAGGAAGCCCTGCGCGTGCGAGCAGGCCAGCCCGCCGAGGACGGCGTGCTGCTCGCTGGTCTCCACGCCCTCCGCGACGACCTCCAGCCGCAGGGTGCGCGCCAGCTCGATCATGGAGGCCACCAGCGCGGTCGAGCGGACGTCCCCGCCGAGGTCCTGCACGAAGCTGCGGTCGATCTTGAGGACGTCGGCCGGCAGCCGGCGCAGGTAGGACAGGCTCGCGTAGCCGGTGCCGAAGTCGTCGATCGCGATCCGCACGCCGAGCTCCCGGAGCGCGCGCAGCTGGCCCGCCACCCGGTCGACGTCGCGCAGCAGCACGCCCTCGGTCACCTCGAGCGTCAGCTGTGCCGCCGGCAGGCCGCTCGCGGCGAGGACGGCGGTCACCAGCGCGACGACGTCGTCGTCGGCCAGCTGCCGGGGCGAGAGGTTGACCGCGATGCCGATCGGCCGCCCCGCCTCCGCCGACCAGGCCGCCGCCTGCCCGACCGCCCGCTCGAGCACCCACCGGCCGATCTCGAGGATCGCGCCGCTCGCCTCGGCCAGGGGCACGAACTCTGCGGGCGGCACCAGCCCGCGCTGCGGGTGGTGCCAGCGCAGCAGCGCCTCGTAGCCGGTGGTGCGGCCGTCGGCGAGGTCGACGGTGGGCTGGTAGTGGACCTCCAGCTGGCCGGCCCGGACCGCGACACCGAGGTCCTGCAGCAGGGTGACCTCGTCCTCGGCCGCCTCGGCCATGCCCGGTGCGTAGCGGACCAGCCGGTTCTTGCCCTGCGCCTTGGCGCGGTACATGGCCAGGTCGGCGTTGCGCAGCAGCGTGCCGGGCCGCCGGTCGCCGGCGGTCGCGGTGTCGGCGACGCCGATGCTCACGTGCACGGCCAGCGGGCGCCCGCCGACGTCGACCGGCTCGGCCAGGGCCTCGAGCACGCGCTCCCCGACCGCCGCCGCCTCGTCCGCGCCGCCGTCGACCACGACGGCGAACTCGTCGCCGCCCAGCCGGCCCACCTCGTCGCCCTCCCGGACGCAGGCCCGCAGCCGGTCGCTCACCGTGGTGAGCAGGACGTCGCCGGCGGCGTGCCCGCGGGTGTCGTTGACGTCCTTGAAGTCGTCCAGGTCCAGGAACAGCACGCTGACCGGGCCGGTGCGGCGGGCCAGCAGCGCGGCGGTGGTCTGCAGCAGGCGGGTGCGGTTGGCCAGGCCGGTGAGCGGGTCGTGCAGCCCCTGCCGCTCGTTGAGCCGCCACGAGGACAGGTGCGCCAGGCTCGCGGCCAGCACGAACCCGCCGTGCACGAGCGCCCAGAGCCACGGGTCGCGGTAGGCGGCCTCGTGGTCGAACACCGAGTGCGGGAAGAGCGTCCCGACGGCGCCGTGGTGCCCGATGACGACCACGAGGGCCAGCCCGAAGGGCACCCAGTCCTGGTAGAGCGACACCAGGCCGACGACGACGAAGAAGTGGAAGTGCGCCTCGGTCAGCCCCTCGCAGGCGTGCACGAGGAGCACCGAGGCGGCCAGCAGGCTCCCGGTCACCCCCGCGGCCCGCAGCGTGCGGCCGGCGTTCGGCAGCAGGCTGAACGACAGCGGGTAGGCGACGGCGAGGGCGGCACCGACCGCCGCGGCCGGGGCCCAGCCCCGGGCGGCCGCGACGACCCCGATCGCCACGGCCTGCACCGCGGCCAGCCGCAGCAGCAGCGTGTGCCGCCGCTGCCAGACGTCGTCCGGCAGGGGCCGCCCCTCGGGCAGCGCGCGGCGGAGTCGGCCGATGACGGGGAGCTCCATGGTGCCCCCATCGGCCGCCCATCCGTACCGGATCAGTTCCGTTCCGCGGTGCTCACCCCAGGGGGTGAGGAGGGCTCGCCGACCTGCGCGGACCGGAACGGCACCGGGCGCAAGGGGGCCGCCGGACGGGGTAGGGCCGCGGCGTGCGTGCCATCACCTACACCCGGCCCGGCGGCCCCGAGGTCCTGCAGCTGACCGACCGGCCCACGCCCGGCCCCGGCCCCGGCGAGGTCCTCGTCCGGCTCGAGCGGGCCGGCGTCAACCCGACCGACTGGAAGTCCCGCACCAACGCGCAGCCGGGGCCCGACGGCCAGGTGCCCGGCCAGGACGGTGCGGGCACCGTCGAGGCGGTCGGCCGGGGCGTGGACCCCGCGATCCGCGGCGAGCGGGTCTGGGTGTGGGAGGCGGCCTGGCAGCGCCCCTGGGGGACGGCGGCGGAGTACACCGTCGTGCCCGCCCGCCAGGCGGTGCCCATGGGCCCGGAGCCCTCGTCCGAGCTCGGCGCGGCGCTGGGCATCCCGTTCCTCACCGCGCACCGCTGCCTCACCCTCGGCGAGTCCGTGCCCGACCGGATGGGCCCCGGCTCGCTGACCGGGCGCACCGTGCTGGTGCAGGGCGGTGCCGGCGCGGTGGGCAACGCCGCGATCCAGCTGGCGCGCTGGGCCGACGCCACGGTCATCGCCACGGCGAGCAGCCCGCGCAAGGCGCAGCTGGCCGCGGCGGCCGGCGCCTCGCACGTCGTCGACTACCGGCAGCAGGACGTCGTCGCCGAGGTCCGCAAGATCGCGCCGAAGGGCGTCGACACGGTCGTGGAGGTGTCGGCGGCCCGCAACGCCGCCGCCGACGCCCGGGTCGTCGGCATGCACGGCGCGGTCGCGGTGTACGCCGACGACGGCGGCGCCGAGGTCACCATCCCGGTGCGGGCGCAGATGCACCCCAACGCGCGCTGGCAGTTCGTGTACGTCTACACCGTGCCCGAGCGGGCCAAGGTCCTCGGCGTCGAGGACGTCGACGCCGCCCTCCTCGACGGCGCGCTGCGGGTCGGTGAGGGGGCGGGGCTGCCGCTGCACGTGTACCCGCTGGCCGAGACGGCGCAGGCGCACCAGGCGGTGCAGGACCGCGCCGTCGGCAAGGTGCTCATCGACGTGACGGCCTGACCGCCTGTGAGATCAGCCGACGCCGAGGTCCTTCGCGATGAGCATCCGCTGCACCTCGCTGGTGCCCTCGCCGATCTCGAGGATCTTCGCGTCGCGGTAGAAGCGCCCGACCGGCGTCTCGTTCATGAACCCGTAGCCGCCGTGCACCTGGGTGGCGGCGCGGGCGTTGTCCATCGCGACCTCGGAGCTGTGGAGCTTGGCGATCGAGGCCTCGCGGCGGAACGGCTCGCCGCGCAGCATCTTCTCGGCGGCGCGGTAGTAGGCCAGCCGCGCGGTGGAGGCCCGCACCTCCATGTCGGCGATCATGAACTGGACCGCCTGGTTGCGGCCGATCGGCTGGCCGAAGGCCTCGCGGGTGCCGGCGTAGCGCACCGACTCGTCCACGCAGCCCTGCGCCAGCCCGGTGGCCAGCGCGGAGATGGCGACGCGCCCCTCGTCGAGGACGGAGAGGAACTGCGCGTAGCCGCGGCCGCGCTCCCCCACCAGCGAGTCCTCGGGCACCCGGCAGTCGCTGAAGAACAGCTCGCGGGTGTCCGAGGCGTTCCAGCCGACCTTCGAGTACCGGGGGCCCACGGTGAACCCGGGGGTCCCCGACGGGATCGCGATCGCGGAGATCTCCTTGCCGCCGTCGGGCCGGGTGCCGGTGACGGCGGTGACCGTGACCAGTTCGGTGAGGTCGGTGCCGGAGTTGGTGATGAAGGCCTTGGAGCCGTTGACCACCCAGTGCCCGTCCTCCAGGCGCGCGGTGGTGCGGGTGGCGCCGGCGTCGGAGCCGCCGCCGGGCTCGGTCAGGCCGAAGGCGGCCAGCGCCTCGCCCGTGCACAGCCGCGGCAGCCAGCGCTTCTTCTGCTCCTCGCTGCCGAACCGGTAGACCGGCATGGCGCCGAGCGAGACGCCGGCCTCCAGCGTGATGGCCACCGAGCTGTCCACCCGGGCCAGCTCCTCGATCGCCACGCACAGGTCGAAGTAGGTGCCGCCCGAGCCGCCGTACTCCTCGGGGAAGGGCAGGCCGAACAGCCCGAGCTCGCCCATCTGCCGCACGATCGCGGTGGGGAACTCGTCGCGCTCGTAGAAGCCGCCGATCTGCGGGGCCACCACCTCGAGCGCGAACTCGCGGACGGTCTGACGCAGGGCCTCGGTCTCGTCGTCGAGCCGGTAGTCCAGCACGGTGTGCTCCCTGGTGCCGGGGCGCCGGTGGGGTCCTCCCCGGGCCCGCCTGCGGCCGCACCGGTCGGCCGGCCACTCCCCCGCGATGTTAACGACGGTTCACATCATGGTCCAGACGCCGACGGCTAGCATCCGCGGCGTGACCGCCAGCCAGCCCGACTCGGCGCTGACGGCCGATGCCGCGCGGCCCTCGCGGCGGGAGCAGATCCTGCGGGCGGCCGCGCAGCTGTTCGCCGAGCGCGGCGCGCGGGCGGTCGGCGTCGACGACGTCGGCGCCGCGGTCGGGGTGACCGGCCCGGCCATCTACCGGCACTTCGCCAGCAAGGACGCGATGCTGGCCGAGATGCTCGAGGGCATCAGCCAGCGGCTGCTGGCCGGCGCGCGCGAGCAGGTGGCCGGCGCCGGCCCCGACCCCGCCGCGCAGCTGCGGGCGCTCATCGCCTTCCAGGTGGACTTCGCGCTGGACAACCCGGCGCTGATCACCGTGCAGGACCGCGACCTCGGCTCGCTGCCGCCCGACGACGCGGCCGCGGTGCGCCGGCTGCAGCGCCGCTACGTCGAGGTGTGGGTGGACGTGCTGGCCCGGCTGCGGCCCGAGGAGGGCACCGACGCCAGCCGGGCCCGCGCGCACGCCGTCTTCGGGCTGGTCAACTCCACCCCGCACAGCGCCGGCCGGCTGCCGCGCGCACGGACCGCCGCGCTGCTCGCCGCGATGGCCGAGGCGGCCGCGACCGCCTGACGCCGTCCCCGGACCCGCCTCCTGCGCGGGAGGCGGGTCAGCCGGCGGACGGGTCCGGCATCGGCAGGCTCAGGCCGGTGCCGGCGACGAGGTCGAGGTCGGCGGTGCCGCCCGCGCCGGGACCGCTCCAGGCGGTCTCCACGATGGTGACCACCGGGCCCTGGACGGCGCTGGCGTACTCGGCGCCGGACAGCCCCGCGGGCGCGCCCGGGTAGGTCACGCCCTCGCGCAGCAGGTCGCTGACGTTGCCACTGCCGTTGCGGTCGGTCAGGTCGCGCAGGTCGCGGGCGGCGACGGGGTCGCCCGTGTCCACGGTGGCGACCGAGACCACCACGGCCCGGCCGTCGACGTCGGTCGACCACAGCGCCCGCGCCAGGCCCGTGCAGTCGGTCCGCTCGAAGGAGTCCGCGACGTCGCCGTAGGAGTTGCCGACGCAGGTGTCGTCGACCTGCACGCGCTGCAGGACGAACTCCAGGCCGTCGAGGACCGTGCGCTCGCCCGGCTGCGGGCCGGCCTCCTGCGCCTCCGGGGAGGAGGCCGGGGCGCTCGTGCTCGGCGGGGCGGCCGCCGAGGCGTCGCCGCTCCCGCCGGTGAGGCTGACCAGCGCGACCACCGCGACGACGACCACGGCCAGCGCGGCGGCGGCGAGCAGCACCAGCCGGCGCCGCGCGGCCGGCGAGCGGCGGCGCGGCCCCACCAGCGGGATGGGCGGGGACGGCGGGACCGGCACGGGGGCCGCGACCGGCGGCGCGACGGGCGGCGCGGCCGGCGGGGCCTCGTACCCGGCGTCGGTGTCGGCGTGGCCGAACAGCCCGCCGATGCCGCCGGTCTCGTCGGGCGCGTCGGGGGCGGGGGTGTCGGGCACGCCGCCGCCGGACTGGACGGCGGGCGCCTCGAAGCGCGCGGTGGCCGGGTGCGCCGGGGCGGGCACGGGCGCCAGGGGCGCGGGGGCGACGGGGGCGGGGGCGACGGGGGCGGGCTGGACCGGAGCGGCCACCCCGGCGGCCGCCGCGCGCGCCGCGGCCTCCTCGTCCGCCCGGATCGCGGCGGCGGCGACGGCGGCGGCCGCGACCGGGTCGACCAGCGGGCCGGCCGGGGCCGGGGCGGGCGGCGGGACGGCCACGGGGGCCGGCGCCGGGGCGGGCGGTGCCGCGGGGGCGGCCGAGGCGGCCATCGCCGCGGGCGCGAGCAGCTCCCGCCGGCGCAGGACGTAGGGCGAGTACGGGAAGCCCTCGCCGTTGAGCTCCTCGACCGTGGGCCCGCGGCCCTGCAGGCCGAGCGCGGTCAGCGCGGCGCGGACGTCGGCGGTGGTCCACAGCCGCGGGTTGTCCACCCCGGCGTAGCGGGCGGCCCGCGAGATGCCGAGCAGCAGCGAACGGGGCTCCAGCAGCGCGACCTGGTCGCCGTCGCCGAGGTCGCCGTCGGCGGGGACCAGGCCGGTGAGGTCGCCGGCCAGGACGGTGAGCCGGGCGATGCGGCCGGGCTCGAGCCCGGCCCGGCGCAGCCGGACCGCGGCGTCCATGCCGGCGCGCATGAGGCCGTCCAGCGGCGTCGAGCCCCCGCCGGCCAGCTGGAGCACCTCGCCGGGACCGGCGCCCGGGCCGATGGTCCAGGAGCCCTCGGGGGTCGCGGTGACGACGCCGGCCTGCCGGACGACCTCGACCACGCGCACGACGGCCAGGCCCTCGGGGACGAAGACCACGGCGTCGGACAGGCGCCGCTCCATGGGGCCGTCGACGACCGGGACCGAGGCCACGACGGCGCCCCGGACGGCTCCGCCGCGGTCCCAGCGGGTCAGCTCGGCGAAGAGCGCACGCTCCCCCGCCGTCTGCGGCGGCACGGGCGTCAGGGCCAGCACGTCGTCCTCCGGGGGCGGGTGGGGGTCAGGGGCAGGCCGGGCGCGCGAGGGCGCGGGGCACGCGCGGCAGCGCGGTGCGGGCGGGCGGCTCCGTCCGACGTTACGTCAGGTGACGGGCCGGTCCCGCTCCTCAGCGGGACGGCGCGCCGCCGCCGGCCGGGAGACCCGGCTCGACGGGACGGCGCCAGCCGGCGAACCAGCCGCTGCGGCCGACGACGTCGACCGCCGACCACAGGACGGTGAACGCGGCGACGACCAGCGCGGTCGACCACCAGGACCAGTTCCACGGCGGCAGGACCCCGGCGGCGTCCTGCAGCCCGCCGGCGGCGTGGACGACGACGGCGGTGGCCGGCGCGGCGCTCCAGCCGGGCAGCCCGCGGGTGACCGCGAGGTCGACGCAGACGGCGCCGGCCAGCAGCACCAGCGGCAGCACCGACGGCGGGAAGCCCATCGCCACCAGCCCGGCCCACATCACGGCGCGGTAGGCGAGGTAGGTGCCGGCGACGACCGTCGCGGTCCAGCGGAAGCCGACGACCTTGCGCGCCACGACCAGCGAGAGGAGGCCGGCGCAGACCAGCCACGCCGGGTGCACCCAGGAGGGCACCGGCAGCATGAACATCGTCGGCGTCTGGCCCTGCGAGGCGGCGAAGTCCAGCAGCTGCGGCTCGGCCGTCGTCCGCCCGGCCTCGTAGGCGCGCAGCGACAGGACGCCGTACTCCTGGTGCTGGTTGGGGAAGACGACGTTCTCGACGAAGAACAGCCACAGGCCCAGCGACACCAGCGTGCGGACCCGGCCGGGCGCGGCGTACAGCCACCAGCCGCGGATCGCGCCGGCCAGCATGATCGCCGTCCCGATGTAGAGCAGCGCGTGGCTGGGGCTCCAGCTGGTGATGTCCAGCCCGTTGATGCGGTGGTTGACGATGTCGACCGGGATGGCGACGAGGAAGGTGCCGATCCCCCACTGCATGAGCCGCAGCGCCCGGCGGTCGACGCCGTAGCCGCTGTAGCTGTGGAAGACCACCAGCGCGACCACCACCGCGGTGCCGGCCGAGTTGAGCAGGTGCGGGGGCGCGAGGTCGTCGCGCAGCCACTTGAAGTGCCAGGAGACGTCCCAGGACGAGCCGAGCATCTTGAGCAGGAAGGCCCCGAGCCAGGCGGTGTAGATCCAGCGCAGCTCGGTCTCCCCCGTCGGGCGCCCGGGCCGGCCCGGCGTCATGTACGCGAGCCACAGCCAGCGCAGCAGCGCGACGGGGTGCCGCAGCCCGGCGGCCAGCGAGCCCGGTGCCGGGGGGACCGCTCGGGCGGGCGCGGCGGGGGCGGCGGGGTGGGGCACGGGAGGACTCCCTGGTCTCGCTGACGGGATGGCCCCACCGTAACGGCGCGGGTCGCCGAAGCCGACCCCCCGAGTGGCGCCGGTGTGGCGCATGGAGTAGTGGGCCGACACGCGAGGCGTGCGGGACGGACGGGACGTAGGGTCGGCCGTCGTGGCGGACAACGGCGGGCACCTGGTCTGGATCGACTGCGAGATGACCGGGCTGGACCTCACCCGGGACAAGCTCATCGAGGTCGCCGTCGTCGTGACCGACTCGGAGCTGCGGGTCCTCGACCCCGGCCTGGACCTCGTGATCTCCGCCGACGACGCCGACCTGGACGACATGGCCGACGTCGTCACCGAGATGCACGCCAAGTCGGGCCTGACCGACGCGGTGCGCGCCTCCACCCTCACCGTGGCCGAGGCCGAGCAGCAGCTGCTCGCCTACGTGAAGCGGTGGGTGCCCGACCGGCGCACCGCCCCGCTGTGCGGCAACTCGATCGGCACCGACCGCGGCTTCCTCGCCCGCGACATGCCCGAGCTCGACGACCACCTGCACTACCGGATGGTCGACGTCAGCTCGATCAAGGAGCTGGCCCGCCGCTGGTTCCCGCGGGTCTACTTCGCCCAGCCGCCCAAGGGCCTCGCCCACCGGGCGCTGGCCGACATCGTCGAGTCGATCCGTGAGCTGGCCTACTACCGCCGGACGCTGTTCGTCGACACCCCCGGCCCGTCGACGTCGCAGGCGCAGCGAGCCGCCGGGGAGGTCGTCGCCGGCTTCGCCGACGTGCTCTCCGCGGCCGACGCCACGCCGCCCGCCACGGCCGCGGAGGACGGCACCCCCCCGGCTGCGTCGGGGAGCTGACCGGCTCCGGTATCCTCGTCCCTGCCGCCGGCGCGGGTCCGCTGCCGAGGGCACGCGGTGGGTGTAGCTCAGCTGGTAGAGCACCAGGTTGTGATCCTGGGTGTCGCGGGTTCGAGCCCCGTCACTCACCCCACGTGAGAGGCCCTGGTCAGTTCGCTGACCAGGGCCTCTCACGTTCCCGGCCCGGACTGGGGGGCAAGATCACGCCTTCTGCCCCCTCGCTGGGGGGCACTTTGGGGGGCAGTGGCGGGGCGACTGCGCACCGCAGACAGCTCCCGACGGTGCGGCTGGTCCTTCTCGACCGACCGCACGGAGCACACCCCCATGTCCCTCAAGCCCCCCAGCCTGTGGATCGAGCAGCGCGGCGGCCAGCACCGCGTGTACTGGCGCAACACCCCCGGCCTCGGCTGCCCGCCCGCTCCTACCAGCGCTGCTACTCGAGCGCCGACGCCCAGCAGTTCATCGACATGGCCGCCTACTTCGGCCTGGACACCGCCCGACAGGTGATGGCCACCGAGGACAAGGTGGCCCGGCGGGCGCAGCCTCTACGCCCGCTACCGCGCGCTGACCCAGGCCGACCCGACCGACCGCTGAGCCCGCCGCCGCACGACACGATCCCGGGCGGCGCACCACCGGGCACGGTTCTCAGAACGCGCTTACAGCGGCGTAGTGGCCCTCGCGGCCGCGGGGGCGTCATCCGCGACGACGTTGACCCAGCAGCCGACCACCGCGGCGGCTGCGCTCACGTACCGCTTCAGCGTCCCGTAGCCGGGGTCATCGACTGGCGGCGTGACGATGACGACACCGGCGGCATCGACCCGGGGCTGGGTCAGTCCGTGCTCCACCGCCAGCCGGTGCAGCCGCTGTCGGGCGGCGAGCACCTCGTCCCGGGTGGCGGTGCGGTCGTCGACACTCACGCCCGGCACCGTAACGCGACGCGGCCGAGCCCTCGCCGCAGCGAGGTTCCGCGGTGGTGGGAGCCCGTCGGCTCCCGCCACCGCGACCTCCGCCCGGCGGTTCAAGTGGCAGCCACTGCCCGCAGGACGTCGACCTTCGCCGCCCGCCGGGCCGGCAGAACGGCGGCGAGCACCCCGGCGAGCGCGGCCGCGGCAACGTACAGCGCCAGCCGGGCCCCGGGGACGTCGACCACCGACAGCCCCTCCCCCGCCAGGCCCCGGGTGAGCGCGACCCCGAAGGCGAGCCCGAGGACGGCGCCGAGCAGCGCGCCGAGGACGGCGACGATCACCGACTCCCAGCGCACCACCGCACGCACCTGCCGGCGGGTCGTGCCCACCGCGCGCAGCAGCCCGAGCTCGCGGGTCCGCTCGAGGACCGACAGCGCCAGGGTGTTGACGATGCCGAGCAGCGCGATCACCACGGCCAGCAGGAGCAGCATGGTCACGATCGCCAGCAGCTGGTCGATCGTCTCGGCCTGCGCCTCCGTGAACGACGCCGCGTCGTCGAGCTGCGCGCTCGGGTAGGCCGCGGCGGCCGCCTCCAGATCGGGGCGCAGCTCGTCGAGGACCACCCCGTCGGCGGCGACCACGAGAACGGCGACGTCGAGGTCCGCTCCGCCGTTGGCGCCGTGGGTCTCCAGCGTCGTCACGAAGTCGGTGCCGAGAAGGGCGGTGTTGCCGTACGTGCCGGCGACGGTGAACCGTTGGGCGCCGGTGTGCGCGTAGACGACCTCCATCACGTCGCCGATCGCCCAGCCGTGGGCGGCGGCGACGTCGTCGGAGACGAACACCGCGTCGTCGCCGAGGTCGGCGAGCGCTCCCGCGCTGACCTCCAGGTCCGCCGCCTGCTCCACCGTGGCCGGGTCCACCCCGGCGACCATCGCGGTGCCGCCGTCGACCTGGGCGGGGGCCAGCCGCAGCTCGGCGACCGCCGCGACGCCGTCGACGCCGCGCAGGTCCGCCGCGAGCGCCGGCGGCAACCCGGGCGCGGCGGGGTTCGCGGCCTTGAGGATGAAGTCGGCCCGGCTGCTGTCGGCGACGACGTCGGCGACCGACGCCTTCATCGAGGAGGCGACGACGGTGACGGTCGAGACGAGCGCGAGGCCGATCATCAGCGCGGTCGCGGTGCTGGCCGTCCGGCGCGGGTTGCGCAGCGCGTTGCGGCGGGCCAGCGAGGCCGTCGTCCCGCCGACGCGGGCCAGCGGCGCGCCGACCAGCCGGGTGACGGCGGTGGCGATCACCGGCGCCAGGACGAGCACCCCCGCGAGGGCGAGCAGCATGCCCAGCCCGGCCACGGCGAGCCGGCCCTCACCGGCGATCGCCCAACCCAGCCCGGCGGCGCCCACCAGCGTCAGGCCGGCACCGGCGAGGACCCGGACCCGGCCGACCGGCCGGGCCGGCGCGTCCACCGCGCGCAGCGCCGCGATCGGCGCCACCCGGGTCGCCTGCCGGGCGGGCAGCAGCGCCGCCAGCACGGTGACGACGACGCCGACGAGCAGGGCGGCGACGACGGTGCGCGGCTGCACCTGCAGCGTCGTTGTCGGCACCTCGATGCCGGCGATGCCCAGCACCGCCCGCAGCCCGGCGGCGACCCCGAGGCCCAGGCCGAGTCCCAGCGCCGCCGCAACCAGGCCGATGACCAGCGCCTCGGCGACGACCGACAGCCGCACCTGCCGTCGGCTGGCGCCGAGTGCCCGCAACAGCGCGAGCTCGCGGGTCCGCTGGGCGACCAGGATGGAGAAGGTGTTCCAGATGATCAGCGCCCCGACGAGCAGGGAGATCGCGGCGAAGCCCAGCAGCGCCGTGGTGAAAAAGCCGAGCGCGTCGGCGACCGCCGCGCTGGACTCGGCGACGACCTCGTCCGCGGTGACCGCCTCCAGCCCTTCGGGGAGGGCGGCGGCGATCCGGTCGCGGAGCTCCTCGGCGCCGACACCGGACTCGCCCGCCACGTCGATGCCGTCGAACACCCCCACCTTGCCCAGCACCTGCTGGGCGGTGGCCAGGTCGAACGCGGCCATCGTGGCGCCGGCCAGGTTGTCCGCCTCGCCGAAGCCCGCGATGCCGGAGACGGTGAACTCCCGCGGACCGTCGGCGAACAGGATCGTCACCGGGTCGCCGGGGGCGTACCCGGCCTTCGTCGCGGTGGCGGCGTCGAGCGCCACCTCCCCCGCGCTCTGCGGCGCGTTCCCGGAGCGCAGCGTGAACCCTCCGGTCAGGCCGGCGGCGACGTCATCCGGGGACGGGAAGACGGCACCCAGCGTCGGCGCGCCGCCGGGCTGCACCGGCACGCCGTCCGGGTCCAGGACCAGCGCGTAGCCGGTGACCGAACCGGCCGCGGCCACCACGCCGTCGACCGCCTCCACCTGCTCGAGCACCGCGGCGTCGAACGGCTCCGTGGTGCCCAGGGTGGTCGTGTCGATGAAGGCCGACTCGGCACGGACGGTGACGTCGGTGCCCTCGGTCAGCCCCTCGTAGAGCTGGTCGAAGGTGGCGGTCATCGTGTCCCCGAGCACCAGCGTGCCGGTCACGAAGGCGACGCCGAGGCTGATCGACACCGCGGTGAGGACGAGCCGCAGCTTGCGGGCGAGCAGCCCCTTCAGGACGACGCGGCGCATCAGTTGCCCAGCCGCTTCATCGCGTCGAGGACGGTGTCGGCGGTGGGAGCGGTGAGCTCGTCGCGGATCCGCCCGTCGGCGAGGAAGACCACCCGGTCGGCGTGCGACGCGGCGACCGGGTCGTGCGTGACCATGACGATCGTCTGGCCGAACTCGTCGACCGCCCGGCGCAGGAAGGCCAGGAGATCGGTTCCGGAGCGGGAGTCCAGCGCGCCGGTCGGCTCATCGGCGAAGACGATCTCCGGGCGGGTGACCAGGGCCCGGGCCGCGGCGACCCGCTGCTGCTGGCCGCCGGAGAGCTGTGCGGGCGTGTGGTCCAGCCGGTCGGCCAGGCCCACCGCGCGGACCACGGTGTCGAACCACTCCGGGTCGAGTTCGCGGCCGGCCAGGTCGAGCGGCAGGCGGATGTTCTCCGCCGCGGTGAGCGTCGGCAGCAGGTTGAACGCCTGGAACACGAAGCCCATCCGGTCCCGCCGCAGCAGCGTGAGCTTCTTCTCCGAGAGGCCGGTCAGGGACTGCTCACCGAGCCGGACGTCACCGGAGGTCAGCGTGTCCAGCCCGGCCAGGCAGTGCAGCAGGGTGGACTTGCCCGAACCCGACGGGCCCATGATCGCGGTGAACCGGCCGCGCTGGAAGGTGACGGTGACCCCGTCGAGCGCGCGGACGGCGGCCTCCCCGCTGCCGTAGGACTTCACCGCGTCGACCGCGGCCGCCGCAGGGAGCGGTGCGCCGGCCTGCGGTGGGGCGGGCGTGGTGCTGGGTGCCGACATGGCGGTCTTCTACTCCTGGGTGTCGGGGCATCGGTCGCTCCCGGGCGGGAACAACGGCGCATGGACGGTGGTGTGGGGCTGGCGTTCGCCGTGCGAGGTTCTCCCGTACATCGTACGGTTCAGGTCGTACACCGTACAGAAGCTCGGGGCGGACCCGGGCCGACATGCGGGATGGGAGATGGACGCGTGCCGAACCGTGGGGTCACCGAGCGACGCATCGCCGAGGCTGCGCTCGCGCTCGTGGACCAGGACGGCGTCGACGGCCTGTCGATGCGCAAGCTGGCGCAGCGGGTCGGCGTCGCGCCGATGTCCCTCTACACCTACTTCCCCGACAGGGACGCCGTGCTCGAGGCGGTCGCCCAGCTGCTGCTGGCCCAGGTCGAGGTGCCCGACCCGGACCTGGACTGGCGGGACACGGTCCGCTCGATCATGCGGTCCGTGCGGGCCGTCGGGCTGCGACACCGGAACGCCGCGCCGCTGGTGAACCGCTTCCCGCCGCGGACCCCGGACGCGCTGGCCTTCGTGGAGGCCGCGTTGCGCGCGTTCCGCCGGGCCGGCATCGACGACGCCACCACCGCGCGCTGCTACCGCGCGCTCGCCGCCTACTCGATGGGCACCCTGGACGTGGAGCTCGGCGGCTACTTCACCATCCACCCGGCGGCCCAGTCGGACGAGCCGTCGCTCGACGTCCCCACTCCGAACCGGCACCTCCCGCACGTTGCGCGGATCGGCCCCCGGCTGGCCGAGCAGGACGACGCATCCGAGTTCGAGTACGGCCTCGAACTGCTGCTCGCCGGTCTTGCCGCGGCAGTGGGCAGCGGTCGCTGATCACGCGCCGGCTCCGCCTGACGGGTCGGCGCGCCCGCGGTCGGTAGAAGCCCATGTGCGCTCGCCGAGCAGCCGGCAGCGCGGCCCACGACCGCCATACAGCCTGCTGCGCCTCGGCGATCGCCGCAGTCATCTCGTCCACCCGGCGGCCTCACGTGGGCACTGCTCCGGCCGCGTCGGCCATCGCCCGCACCGCCACGGACGATCCACTCCGCGGCTCGAAACCGGGTCGAGCTGAAGCCCGGTCACGGTGACCACCTCACCGAGCAGCACTCATCGGGTCCCCTACGGGTTCACACGATCGGCACGAGAAGGCCGTTCACCGGTCCGGTCCGTCCGAGCAGCCCTCTGCGCTGGTACCCCGACCAGCGGCGGACGCGTGGGGTGGACGGCGCATCAGCCAGGTGCGCGGGCCTCCGTCGGGCAGGTCGACCACGTCGATCACCGTGAAGCCGAGGCGGTGGTAGAAGCGCACGTTGGGCTCCGCGCTGGTCTCCAGGTGCACCGGCAGCCCCTCGTGGTCGGCCCAGGCGAGTCCCGGGGTGAGTGTCGCGCAACCGAGGCCCCGCCCCTGCCGACGCCGCAGGACGCCGAGGCTGGCGAGGGCCACGTGCGGCTCGTCGACGCGGCATCCGGCGAGCACCGCCTCGGCCTCGGCCGCGGCCGCGGCCCGATTCCCCGCCAGCTCGGCGGTCGCCGGACCGATCCGGGCCCACACGTCCTCCGGTACCGCGGTGCTGGGAATCCAGACCGCGACGCTCACGAGCCCGTGCGCCGTCTCGCCGAGATCCACCCGGCCGAAGGGCACCGCGACGGCGGACAGATCGAGCTGGAACACCGTCCTCAGCCGCCCGCCGTGGTCGTCGGTGTCGACCGTCCACCGGGTCCAGGCGTAGTCGGTGAACGCGTCGGCGAGCACCGCGGCGGCCGCCGGGATGTCCTCGGGCGTCGCCGGGCGGAGGTGCACCGTCATTCGTTCCTCGCTCGATGATCGAGGGCCTGTCCGGTCCCCAGGTCCTGCGCGGTCATGCGACACACGGCTGACACGACGACACCGGGGAGCAGCGCGTGCCGCCCGATCGGACCGTCGACCGGATCCGCGGGTCCACCGAACGCTCACCAGGTCGGCAGCTCACCGAGGGCCTGGTCGACGTCGTCGGCAGCTGGTCCATCGGCGAGCCGCTGGAACAGCAGGTGGTCACGCCACCGTCCGGCGATGCGCAGGTAGCCCGGCGCCTGGCCGATCAGGGCGAACCCCACGCGCCGGAGCACCGTCTGAGAGGCGGGGTTGTCCACCAGGGTGGCGGCCTCGACCCGGTGCAGCCCGTGGCGGGTGAAGCACTCGGTGAGGACGTGGTCGACCGCGGCGGTGGCGACGCCCCGGCCGGTGCGGTCGGCGGCGACCCAGTAGCCGAGCGTGCCGCTGCAGAAGGGACCGTGGATGACGTTGGTGACGGTGATCCGCCCCGCCAGCGCGCCGGCGACCTCGATCACGTAGGGATGGGCGCGGCCGTGCTCCTCCTCAGTCAACAGGCTCACGAGCCGCGCCGCCTGACCCGCCTCGGTGAAGAACTCCTCGTCCCTGACCGGTTCGAATGGCGCCAGGTGCTCGCGGTTGTCCCGGTGGAGGGCGGCGAGCGGCCCCGCGTCGTCGGCCCGTGCCGGCCGCACGCTCACCTGCGGGCTCATCGCGCCGCCGCGGGCGGATCGGGTCGGAGCGCCGCGGCGACGGCGGCCTCGACGTGGAGCCGGGTGGTCGGGAACACCGGCACGGGACTGTCCGCGGGGCCGACGAGCAACTCGATCTCGGTGCAGCCGAGGACCACACCCGCGGCGCCGGCGGCGACGAGCCGGGCGATGACCTCCCGGTACGTCCGCCGGGACTCCTCGCGGACGACGCCGCGGCACAGCTCGTCGTAGATGATCCGGTGCACCGCGGCGCGGTCGGCGGCGTCGGGGACGAGCACGCGCAGGCCGTGCCCGGTGAGCCGGTCGCGGTAGAAGTCCTGCTCCATCGTGAAGCCGGTGGCCAGCAGCCCGACCGTGGCCGGTCCGGCGGCGCGCACCGCGGCGGCGGTGGTGTCGGCCAGGTGCAGCAGCGGGATGGAGACCGCCGCCTGCACCTGGTCGGCGACCTTGTGCATGGTGTTGGTGCACAGCACGAGCAGCTCCGCGCCCGCCGTCTCGAGCCGGCCGGCCTCGGTGGCCAGGATCTCCCCGGCCCGGTCCCACTCGCCGGCGACCTGCAGGGCCTCGATCTCGGCGAAGTCGAGCGAGCTGAGCAGGATCCGGGCGGAGTGCAGGCCGCCGAGCCGGTCGCGGACGAGCTCGTTGGCCAGCCGGTAGTACTCGGCGGTGGACTCCCAGCTCATCCCGCCGAGCATGCCGATCACCCGCGACCGGGGGTGCCCCGCCGGAGCCGGGCGGGGCGTCGGGGTGGTGGACGTGCTCATCGGGTGCTCCTCCGGTCAGCGGGCCTGGACGGTGAACGGGACGGTGACGACGTCGCCGTCGGCGAGGCGGAACTGCGCCCACAGCCGGTAGACCCCGGCGGTGGGGAACTCGGCGTGCACGTCGAGCTCGGGACCGAAGGCCTGACCGGGCAGCGCGAACACCGGCCGGCCGTTCTCGTCCTCCACCTCGGCGTGCTCGTGGGCGAAGGTCTGCCCGTCGGCGCGCATGACCACGACGTGGCCGGCGGCGGCCAGATAGGGCTGCAGGTCGTCGACGGGCCGCCCGGTGGTGGCGTCGGTGACGGTGTAGCGCAGGTCGCTGCGCCCGCCGACCTCGGCGTCGCCCTCGAGTTCAACGCGGATGCCGCTGACCACCGCGGTGCGCGACCCCCCGGTGAGGACCACGGGCTTCGGCGCGGTGCCGGCGACGGTGACCACCTGGCGCTGGTGCACGTCGGCCATCTCCCCCTGCCGCCGGAACTCCGTGTTGACGACGTACCGCCCGGCGGTCGGGAACGTGACGTCGACGGCGAGCTGCCCGGGCCGGCCGGTGGGCTGCGGGTGGACGTGGGCGAAGGTACCGAGGTCCTCGCGCGTGGCGATGAGGTGCATCCACGCCTCGTGACTCCGGACGAGGTCCCCGACCGGCTCCCCGCTGGCGCTGTCCACGAGGGTGACGACCAGCCGGGTCGGCTCCCCGGGGCGCACGTCGGCGGGCAGGTCGACGTGGACGTCGACCCCGGCGTCGGCGGCCTCGGTGGGCGGCACCTCGGCGGTCATCATCTCGCTCATCGCCGGCCGCATCGGCATGCCGGTGCCCTGCGCCCAGGCCAGCTGACCGTTCATGCCGCGCTCGGCGAAGTCCATCCGGGACACCGCGGTCAGCCCTGCGCCCAGCGCCAGGGCGACGACCGCAATGCCGGCCAGGTAGGCGTACTGGCCGATCCGGGCGCGCAGCGGCGGGTGCAGGATCTCCCCGGCGGTCGCCGGGCGCCGGAAGCGGCGCAGCCGCAGCGCGTTGGTGACCACGCTGACCGAGCTCATCGCCATCGCGGCGGAGGCCAGCACCGGGTCCAGCAGCAGGCCGTTCCACCAGTACAGGGCGCCGGCGGCGACCGGGATGAGCAGCAGGTTGTAGACCCCGGCCCAGGCGAGCCCGGACTTCATCGTGGTCACGGTGCGCCGGGACAGGGCGATCGCCGAGACGATGCCGCGCAGGTCGCCGCCGACGAGGGTGACGTCAGAGGCGGCGATCGCGACGTCGGCGCCGGTGCCGATCGCGATGCCCACATCGGCCGCGCTGAGGGCGGCGGCGTCGTTGATGCCGTCCCCCGAGAAGGCCACGACATGGCCGTGCTCCTGCAGCCGGCGCACCTGCGCCGCCTTGTCCGCCGGCAGCACCTCGGCCAGCACGTGGTCGATGCCGACCTGGGCGGCGATCGCGGCGGCAGTGGCGGCGTTGTCACCGGTGAGCATCCACACCTGCAGGCCCAGCGCCTCCAGCTGGGCGACCGCTTCGGCCGACTGGGGCTTGACCGTGTCGGCGACGGTGAGCACCGCGGCCGCGGCCCCGTCGACCGAGACGAACATCGGCGTGCGGCCCGCCGCGGCCTCGCAGGCGGCGGTGGCGTCGAGCGCGGTGACGTCGATCCCGCGGGCGGCCATCAGCGCGGCGTTGCCCACCAGGACGTGCCGGTCGTCGACGACGGCGTCGATGCCGTGGCCGGGCACGGCGTCGAAGGAGCGCAGCGCCGGCAGGGTGAGCCCGCGGGCGTCGGCGGCGGCGACGATCGCCTCGCCGACCGGGTGCTCGCTGCCGGTCTCGGCGGCGGCCACCAGCGCCAGGACGTCGTCCTCGGCCCAGCCCCCGGTGGCGGCGATGCTGGTGAGTGCCGGCTTGCCGCGCGTGATCGTGCCGGTCTTGTCGAGGACGACGGCGCTGACCCGGCGGGCGGTCTCCAGCGCGTCGCCGTTGCCGATCAGGATGCCGAGCTCCGCGGCGCGGCCGGTGCCGACCATCACCGCGGTGGGCGTGGCCAGGCCGAGGGCGCACGGGCAGGCGATGATCAGTACGGCGATGGTGGTGGTGATCGCCATCGTGAGCCGGCCGGTGTCCGGGCCGAGGAGCGCCCAGGCGAGGAAGGTGGCCGCGGCCAGCCCGAGCACGATCGGGATGAACCAGGCCGAGACGCGGTCCGCGAGGCGCTGCAGCGGGACCTTCGCGCCCTGTGCGTCCTCCACCAGGCGGACGATCTGCGCGAGCGCGGTGTCGGCACCGACCGCGGTGGCCCGGATGACGACGGTGCCGGTCCGGTTGAGCGTGGCGCCGATCAGCTGATCGCCGACCGTCTTGTCCACCGGCAGGCTCTCGCCGGTCAGCATGCTCTCGTCGACCGCGCTGGCGCCGTCGGTCACGACGCCGTCGACCGGGACCTTCTCGCCGGGCCGGACCCGCACCAGGTCCCCGACGGTGACCTGCTCGACCGGGACGTCGACCTCCGCGCCATCGCGCAGCACGCGGGCCGTCTTCGGCGCGAGACCGACCAGGGCGGTGATCGCCGCGACGGTCTGCTTCTTCGCCCGGGCCTCCATCCACCGGCCGGCCAGGACCAGGGCGAGGATCACCAGCGAGGTCTCGAAGTACACGTGCAGCGGCAGGCCCCACCGCTCGGCGGCGGCCGGCCACAGGGTGACGAACGCGCTGTAGCCGTAGGCGACGCCGGTCCCGAGGGCGACGAGGGTGTTCATGTTCGTCGAGCGGTGGCGGGCGGCGGCCCAGGCGGCGCGGTAGACGTCCCGGCCGGCCCAGAACTGCACGACGGTGGCGACCACCAAGATGGCCGGCATCAGCCAGTCCATCGTGTCGAGGTACAGCGGCACGTACATCAGCACCATCAGGCTGAGACCGGTGGCGAGGGTGATCTGCCACTTGTGCTTGAGCGCGGTGAGGTGGGCCTCGCCGTCCCGGTCCTCATCGGGCGTCCCGGTGCCGGTGTCCTGGTCGGCGGGCCGGGTCTCGCGGCGCGGGGTGGCGGTGTAGCCGGCGCGACCGACCGCGGCGGTCAGCTCCTCGAGCCCGACCTGCGCCGGGTCGAAGCGGACGGTGGCCACCTCGGTGGCCAGGTTCACCTCGGCGGCGGCCACGCCGTCGACCCGGTTCAGCGCCTTCTCCACCCGGCCGACGCAGGAGGCGCAGGTCATGCCGCCGATGTCGAGGGTGCAGCTGGCGGTCGGTGTGGCGGCGGTGGTCGGCGCGGCACTGCTCGGCGCGGTGGTGGTCATCCCGGACTCCTGGGGTCGATCGGGTCGTCGGCTACGGCTGACTGTCGGGGGTGGCGGGCGGGCTCGAACCGGTGGTTTCGCCGGGTTCTCCGACCTGGTGGGGCCCCTAACCAGCGGGCTCAGGAGCCGGGGATGAGCGCGCTGTACGCGGCAGGCGGCCAGGCGGCCAGGACCTTCGGTCGCAAGGTGGCGCCGAGGCGGCGGTAGAACCGCTGGGCGTCGACGTTGTCGACCTCCATGCCCCAGCGGACGAGCAGCCGCTCGGGCCCGGCCAGCCCCGCGAGCGCGGCCATCAGTCGGCGGCCGACGCCGGCGTCGCGGTGGCCGGGGCGCACGTAGAGGTCGTCGAGGTTCAGGACGTCGCCGCCGGTCCACAGGTGGAGCTGCCGGATGGCGGAGACGTAGCCGACGGCCACGCCGCCGCGCTCGGCCAGCAGCACGATCACCTCAGACCGCGTGAGCAGCGTGCGCCACTGGGCGTCCTGCACGTGCACGTGGGCGGCCTGGTCCTCGTGCGCGGCGATCTCGGCCACCATCGCGGCGACCTCGGGGGCGTCGGCCGGGGTGGCCCGGCGGATCGTGACCGCGGCGGCGGGATCGTCAGTGGTCGGGGCGTCGGTCATCGGGGGCTCCTCGTGAGGTGGGTTATGGGCGGATGCGGGGGTGGGGCCGGCGCCGTAGAGCCACGGCACCGGCCCCAACCGGTCACTGGGTGGCGATCGCGGTGAGGACGTCGAGGCGGGCGGCTCGGCGTGCCGGTAGCAGGCCGGCGAGCAGCCCGGCCACCACAGCAGCGCCCACCACGGCCAGCAGCTGGACGACCGGCACCCGGATGACGAGCGGGGTGTCGGAGGACAGCCCGGCGAGGGTGGCCGTGGCCAGCCCGAGGCCGAGGGCAACGCCGACGACCACGGCCACGGCGGCGATGAGCACGGCCTCCGCGCGGACCATCCGGGCCAGCTGCGCCCGGGTCATGCCGACCGCCCGCAGCAGCCCGATCTCGCGAGTCCGCTCGACGACCGACAGCGCCAGGGTGTTGGTGATGCCCAACAGGGCGATGAGCACCGCGAAGCCGAGCAGCACGGTGATCAGGCCGAACACCTCGGAGATCGCGGCCGCGCGGCCCGCGGCGGCCTGCGCCTGGTCGAGGACGTCGGCGTTGGGGAAGTCCGCGACCGCGGCCCGCAGCGCCGCCCGCGCCGCCGCCTGGTCGACGCCGTCGGCGAGGGTCACGTACACGGCGGCGTCGACGTTCTCGCTGTAGTGCTGCGCGTAGCCGTCGAGCGAGACGACGTAGCTGGTGGACAGCGCCCGGGCCGACCGGTCGGCCATCAGCCCGACCACCCGCAGCTGCTGCTCCCCGTCGCGCGGGAACGTCATCGTCAGGGTGTCGCCGACGCGCAGGCCCCGCTCGCGGGCGACGTTCTCGGCGAGCACGAGGCCGCCGCCGTCGAGGGCGGTCAGGCTCCCCGCGCTCATCTCCACCTCGGCGACGCGCGGCAGGGTGTCAGGGTCGACCGCGGTCAGCGCGCTGGTCGTGCCCTCGTCCAGCCAGTGCCCGTAGCGGACCGGGGACACCGTGGCGATCTCCGGGAGCTCCGCGATTCGCCGGGCGACTTCCGGGGAGAGCCCGCCGAGCATCTCCTCCCCGCTGCTCTGGACCAACAAGTCGGCGGTGATCGCCTCGGTGGAGGTGGCACCGATCTCCTTCACCGAGCTGCCCAGGACCGCCACGAAGCCGATCAGCGCCAGACCGAGCGCCAGGGCCGTCGCGGTGGCCGCGGTGCGCCGCGGGTTGCGGATGGCGGACTCCCGCGCCAGCCGCCCGGGCACACCGAGGCCGTCCAGGGGGCGGCCGATGCCCTGCGCCAACCGCGGCGAAAGCACCGGGCCGAGGACCACCAGGCCGGCCAGCAGCAGGACGGCGCCGAGCGCCACGCCGGCGATGTCCCGCAGGAGGGCGGCGGCTGCGAGCTGCACGACGCCGAGGCCGAGCAGCACCCAGCCGGTGATCAGCCGACGGCGCCGCGGTGGCGCCGCGTCGGCCGACGTCCGCATCGCTTCGACCGGTGCGACCCGGGCGGCGCGGCGGGCCGGGCCGAGCGCGGCCAGCAGGGTGACCAGGGTGCCGGCGGCCACGGCGACGAGCAGCGTCCCTCCGGTGACGGTCAGCGGGCCGTCGGGCAGCGCCAGGCCGGCGTCCCGGGCGAGGCCGCGCAGTCCGTATGCGGCGCCGACGCCGGCCGCGGTGCCCCCGGTCGCGCCGGTGACGCCGACGAGCAGCGCCTCGCCGAGCACGGTGGCGAGGACCTGCCTGCTGGTGGCGCCCGCGGCGCGCAGCAGGGCCAGCTCCCGGGCCCGCTGGGTGAGCACGATGCCGAAGGTGTTGGCGATCAGGAAGGCGCCGACGACAAGTCCGGCCGCCGCGAGGGCCAGCAGCACGACGCGCAGGTAGCCGATGCTCTCCTTCGCCGCGTCCGCGCTGGCCGCGGCGGCGTCCTGGCCGTTGGTGACGGCGTACGCCTCGCCCAGGGCGGTGGCCAGGTCGGCGCGCAGGTCGGGCACGGCGACGCCGTCGGCGGCGACCACGTCGACCGAGGTCACGCCCGAGCCGAGGCCGAGCAGCGCCTGCGCGGTGGGCAGGTCGACGAGCACGACTGCGCTGTTGGCCAGGCCGTCGCCGTCACCGACGCCGGTCAGGCCGACGACCCGCAGCTGCCGGCTGGCGGTGGCGGAGACGACGACCGTGTCGCCGAGGCCGATGCCCTGCGAGCGGGCGGTGGCCACGTCGAGGACGACCTCGCCGTCGCCGTGGGGGATGTGCCCGGCGCGCAGGGCGTAGGCGGTGAACGGCGCCTCGGCCCAGGTGGCCAGGATGGTCGGCCCGTCCGGGGCGACCGCGGTGCCGCGGGCCTGCAGCTGCGCCGGGCCGGAGGCGACGGCGCGGGCCGTCTCGACGCCGGGGACGTCGGTGACCCGGTCGGTGAGGTCACCCGGCAGCGGGTCGCGCTGCACCTCCACGCCCATCGCGGAGCCGAAGGCGGCGGCGCCGCGGACGGTCAGGTCCACCCCCGCGGCGGTGGTCCGGAACTGCTCGTCGAGCAGGCGGGTGCTGGTGTCGGTGAGCACGAGGCTGCCGGCGACGAAGGCGACGCCGAGGGCGACGGCGAGCCAGGTCAGCGCTAGCCGGGAGCGGTGGGTGAGCGCGGTGGCGAGGGTGAGCCGGAACATCTCGGCTCACATCCCGACCGGGTCGTCGAGCCGGGCTCCGTCGAGGTGGGCGAGGCGCGCCAGCACCGTCTCGGCGGTCGGGCCGCGGAGCTCGTCGACGATGCGCCCGTCGGCGAGGAACACCACGCGGTCGGCGTAGGAGGCGGCGACCGGGTCGTGGGTGACCATCACGATGGTCTGGCCGAAGGTCCCGGTGGCGTCGCGCAGGAAGCCCAGCAGCGCGGCACCGGCGCGGGAGTCCAGGTTGCCGGTCGGTTCGTCGGCGAAGACCAGCTCGGGCCGGGCGATCAGGGCCCTGCCGACGGCGACCCGCTGCTGCTGGCCGCCGGAGAGCTGGGCGGGCCGGTGACCGAGCCGCTCCCCCAGCCCCAGCACGTGCACCAGCTCGTCCATCCAGGCCGGGTCGGGTCGCTTGCCGGCCAGGGTCAGCGGCAGGGCGATGTTCTCCGCGGCGGTCAGCGCCGGGACGAGGTTGAACGCCTGGAAGACGAAGCCGAGCCGCTCGCGGCGCAGCAGCGTGCGGTCGCGCTCGGACAGTGAGGTGAGGTCGGTGTCGCCGACGAACACCTGGCCGGAGTCGATCGAGTCCAGCCCGGCGAGAGCGTGCACCAGGGTGGACTTGCCCGAGCCGGACGGCCCCATGACGGCGGTGAGCTCTCCGGCGGGGATGGCGACGCTGGCCGCGTCGAGGGCGCGGACGGCGGCCTCGCCCCGGCCGTGGGTCTTCACGACGTCGACCGCGCGGGCCGCGATCGACGGTGCCGTCCGCGGCAGCGGCGCAAGTGGGCGGGTGGTGACGGTCACGGTCTCTCCTGCGATGTCGAGGTGCGGGGGCGTCGGGAGGAGCGGTGGGCAGCGCGCGTCAGGCGCTGTGGCGGCGGCGCGGGTGGCGGCGCTCGGCCGGCCGGGCGAGGCGGTGGGTGCGGGCGTCGCGGAGGAGTTCGGCCTGGCGGGCCCGGAAGAGCTCCTCGTAGAGCAGGTTCATGACGGTGGGTCCCTTCTGTGGGGCGGGCTCGATGGAGGGCGGAGGGCCGGGACCGGCCCGGGCGGCGGCGGGAGGGGTCGGTCGTCTCCCGCCGCCGCGGGGCGGTCACGGGACGAGGGAGTAGCCGGCCTCATCGACCGCGGCGGCGATGTCGGCGCGGTCCAGCGGTCCGGAGGCGGTGACGGTCACCGTGCCGGTGGCCAGGTCGACCGTGACCGACTCGACGCCGGCCACGGCCGAGATCTCCTCGGTGACCGCCCGCTGGCAGTGCGCGCAGGTCATGCCGGTGACGGTGAAGGTGGTCGAGCCGACGAAGGTGCGGGGCGTGTTGGAGAGCATGGGGACTCCTCGAGGTGGTGGTGCGGTCGGGGACGAGAGTCGGCGTGGGGTCGGGTGGCTCTCACCGGGGAAATCGCCGGGATCCACACCGGGATCGCCGGGAGGGCTCAGTGGCCGTGAGCGCCGTGGCCCGCGGCGCCGGCGGCCGGCCGGCCGCCGGGAACGGCGAGTGCGGTGAGGACGAACAGCGCGGCCAGGACGCCGGCGGTGGCGGTGAAGGCGCGGCCGTAGCCGTCGATGAGACCGGCGGAGGTGGCGAGGTCCCCGGCGACGGCGGTGAGCCCGGCGACGCCGAGGGCGGCGCCGATCTCGTGTCCGGTCATCATCAGCCCGCTGGCCACGCCGGAGCTCTCGGCCGGCACGTCGCCCATCGCGGCGACCGCGATCGCCACGAACATCGGCCCGACGCCGGCGCCGACGAGCAGGAAACCGGGCAGCACGTCGGCGGCATAGGAGGTGCCGCCAGCGTTCGCGGCCAGCAGCAGCACGCCGCCGGCCATGACGACCAGCCCGCCGAGGATCAGCGTGCGGGCGCCGACCCGGCCGATGACCTTCGACGCGACGGTGGCGGCCAGGGTGATCGCGGCGGCCAGCGGCAGGAACTGCAGGCCGGCGACCAGCGGCGAGGCGCCGACGACGTCCTGCAGGTACAGCGAGGTCAGGAAGATGGCGCCGACCACCACGCCAGTGACGCCGGCCATGACCGCCGAGGCGGAGACCAGCGACCGGATGCGCCAGGTCGCCGGGGGCACGAGAGGATCCGTGGTGCGGCGCTCGAGCCGGGCGAACGCGGTCAGCAGCACCGCCGCAGCGGCCAGCGCGAGCCAGGTGCGGGGCGCCGTCCAGCCGGCCGAGCGGGTGGCCTCGATGCCGGACACCAGGGCCAGCAGCCCGCCCACCAGGGTCAGCGCGCCCGGCACGTCGAGACGGCGGAGCGCACCCGTCTGCGAGGCGCCCCGGGCGACGGCGCGCAGGGTGCCGAGGACGACGGCGACGCCGATCGGCACGTTGATGAAGAACACGGCCCGCCAGCCCAGCGCGCTGGTCAGCGCCCCGCCGAACAGCACGCCGGCGGCGATGCCGAGGCTGCCCACGGTGCCCCACACGGCCAGTGCCGTCTGCCGCTGCTTCCCGGCGTAGGCGGTCATGATGATCGACAGCGCCGCGGGGGTGAGCAGCGCGGCGCCAGCGCCCTGGGCGGCGCGGGAGACGATCAGCATCCACGGGGCCTGGGCGAGCGCGCTGGTCAGGGAGGCGGCGGTGAACAGGCCGACGCCGGCGAGGAAGGCACCCCGGCGCTCGATCAGATCGGCGATGCGCCCGCCGAGCAGCAGCAGGCCGCCGGAGAGCAGCACGTAGGCGCTGACGGTCCACTGGTAGTCAGCGGCCGAGAGGTGCAGGCCGCGGCTGATCGACGGCAGCGCCACGTTCACCACGGAGACGTCGAGGATCACCATCACCTGCGCGGCGATCATCAGGCCGAAGACGGTCCACGACCGGCGCGGCTCGTCGACGGGAGTCGCGGTCGGGGAGGTCGAGGGGTGCGGGTGAGCGGGCGCCGCCGGTCCGGCAGCGGAGTGGGTCGACACGGTTCTCTCCTCGGGGCAGGTCCGGATGGGCCTGCCCACCGTCTGGCCGGGAGGGGACCGGTCGCGCCGGTGGTTCCGCCGGGATGGTCCGCGCGCGGAAAGCGGCACGATCCCGTCCGGGAGCGCACTAGGGTCTCGGCGTGCTCTCCGGCCGGGACCCCGAGCGCGCTGCCATCGCCGCACTGGTGGACGAGGCGTGGGCCGGCCGGGGCGGGGCGCTGGTGCTGGTCGGATCCCCGGGCGTGGGCAAGTCGGCGCTGCTGGCCGACGCGGTGGCCCGGGCCGACGGCATGACGGTGCTGCGCACGCAGGGCCTGGAGTCGGAGTCTCCGCTGGCGTTCGCCGCGCTGCAGCGGCTGCTGCGCCCGGTCATGGCCGACGGTGCGCGTCACCTGCCGCAGCCGCAGGCCCGGGCGCTGCGAGCGGCCTTCGGCGAGATCGACGACGGCCCCGGCGATCGTTTCCTGGTCTTCCTGGCCGCGTTGAGCGTCCTCGCCGACGCAGGCCAGCAGCGCCCGGTGCTCGCCGTCGTCGACGACGCCCACTGGCTCGACGACGCGTCCGCCGCGGCGCTGCTGTTCGTGGCCCGGCGGCTGCAGGTGGAGCGGGTCGCCCTGTTGTTCACCGCCCGCGACGCCGACGTGCGCACCTTCGACAGCGGCGACCTGCCCCGTCTCGCCGTGGGCGGCATCGACGCCGACGCCGCCGGAGAACTGCTCTCCGCCCGCACCGGGGTCCCCGTCCCCCCGGACGTGCGCGACACACTGCTCGCGAGCACCGGGGGCAACCCGCTGGCGCTCGTCGAGCTCGCCGAGGTCCTGACCTCCGATCAGCTGTCCGGCCGGGCGCGGTTGCCGGCCCGGCTGCCGCTGACCGAGGGAGTGGAACGCGCCTTCCTCGACCGCCACCGGCGGCTGCCCGAGCAGGCCAGGACGATGCTGCTCGTCACGGCCGCCGACGACTCCGGCCGGGCGCGGGTCGTGCAGCAGGCGGCCGCCTCCCTGGGAGCCGGCGAGGACGCGCTGCAGGCGGCCGAGCGCTCGGGCCTGCTGCGGGTCCGCGGCGCCGCCGTCGACCTCCGGCACCCGCTGGTGCGCTCGGCGGTGTACGGCGCCGCCACCAGCACCGAGCGCCGCCGGGCCCACCGGGCCCTGGCGGCCGTGCTGACCGGCCCCGACGAGGCCGACCGGCGCGCCTGGCACCTCGCCGCCGCTGTCGAGGAGCCGGACGAGGCCGTCGTCGCCGAGCTCGACGCCGCCGCTGAGCGGGCCCGGGCGCGCGGGGGTCTGGAGGCGGCCGCCTCGGCCTGGGAACGCGCCGCCGAGCTCTCACCGGCCGGCGACGCCCAGGCCGAGCGGCTCTACGCCGCGGCCCGCTCCGCCTGGCTGGCCGCCCAGCCCGCCCGGGCCCGGGCGCTTGTCGACGCCGCCGCGGCGCAGGCCCGCGACGCGCTGCTCGCCGACGTCCTCCGGCTCCGGGCGCGCATCGAGTGGAACACCGGCTCGCTGCACGCCGGGCAGCGGATGGTGCTCGAGGCCGCCGCCGAGGTCGCCCCGCACGATCCCCAGCGGGCGCGGGAGATGGCCATGTTCGCCGCGGCGCTCGCCGCGTTCGGTGCCCGGTCCGGCAGCGCCGTCGCCCCCACCGCCCTGGTCCCCCGGCCCGGACCCGACGCACCGGTGCGCGCCCGGTGCTTCTCCGACCTGCTGCACGGCCTCGACGCCGCCGTCCACGGCGACTGGCAGGTGGCGATGCCGCCGCTGGAGGAGGCCTTCGCCCTCGCCGAGCACCTGGCCGAGGAGGACCTGGACCTGCTGCCTAACCTGGGCATCGCCGCGATGTACCTGGGCGACGACGCGCTGACCCGGCGCTACCACGAGCAGCTGCTGACCCGGGCCCGCAGCACCGGCGCGGTCGTGATGATCCTCTACTCGCTGGCCCGGCTCGGCTTCGCGGAGGTGACCACCGGGCAGTGGACCGCGGCCCGCGCCGCGGCCGCCGAGGCCCTGCCGCTGGCCGACCAGTCCGGGCACCGGGGGCTGGCCGCGCTGCCGACCGCGTGGCTGGCCCTGCTGGCCGCGCTGCGGGGCGACGACGCCGTGGACCGCCATCTCGCCGACGCGGAGCGGATCTGCGCCGACCACCCGCTCGGCATCCTGGCCGAGGTGGTGCCCGACGTGCTGCGCTGGGCCCGCGGCGTCCGCGACGCGGCCGATCCCACCGCCGCGCTGCACCAGCTGGAGCAGATCCGCCATCCGATGACCCGGCGGCTGGCCGCCACGGACCGGATCGAGGCCGCCGTGCGGGCCGGACGGCCGGAGACGGCCTCCGCCTGGGTGGAGGAGCTGGCCGGCTTCGCCGAGGCCACCGGCTCCGCGTGGGCGCACGCCGTGGCCGGGCACGGCCGGGCCCTGCTCACCGACGGTCCCGAGGCCGAGCGCTACTTCGAGCAGGCCCTCGCCGCGCACGCCAAGAGCGACCGCCCGCCCGACCGGGCCCGCACCCAGGTGGCGTACGGCGCCTTCCTGCGCCGCTCCCGCCGCCGGGTCGACGCCCGGCCCCACCTGCGCGCCGCCCTGGAGACGTTCGAGGACCTCGGTGCGCAGCCGTGGGCCGAGCGCGCCCGGCAGGAGCTGCGGGCGTCCGGCGAGACCGCCCGCCGTCGCGACGCGTCCACCGTCGTCGACCTCACCCCACAGGAGCTGCAGGTGGCCCGGTTGGTACGGCAGGGCCTGGCCAACCGGGACGTCGCCGCGCAGCTGTACGTCAGTCCGCGCACCGTCGACTTCCACCTGCGCAACGTGTTCACCAAGCTCGGCGTCAGCAGTCGCACCGAGCTGGCCGCCCACCCGCTCGACTGACGCCCGCGCTGGCGGCCGGTCCGACCCGGTGGTTTCGCCGGTGCGGCGGGAAGCGAGCGTTCGTAGCGTCCGGAGGGTGCGGAGCAGCTCGTGGACGCCGGTGGCGACGGCGGTCGACCCCTCCGCCGTCCTGACGCTCGTCGCGGTGCAGCTGCGACTGCGGGCCGGCGCGGATCCCGGCGTCTTCGCGCCCTGGATCGACCGGATCCGCGCGGAGCTCGTCCACACCCCCGACCTGGTCGGCTACGGGCTCCGGCTGACCGGCGGTGTCCTGCGAGTGGTGTCGGCCTGGAGCCGCCGGGCGTCCCTCACCGCCTTCGAGCGCGGCCCGCTGCACACCGCCGCCGAGCAGGAGCTCGCCGCGTTGCTCCACCCACCGGCGGTCGCGATCTGGCGAGCCGCGGGAACCGACCTGCCACCGGTCTGGGACGACGTCCGCCTGCGCCTGGCCGCCGCCGACAGACGGACGCGCAAGCGACTCACGGACGGTCAGCACCCCGTCCCGTGAGGCCCGCAGTGCTCGGTACGGTCGGCGCCGTGCTGGCCGGACGGGACGCCGAACGTGCGCGGATCGCCGCCCTGCTCGACGGCGCGCGCGGCGGCGCCGGAGGTGCGCTGGTGGTCCGCGGCGTCGCCGGGGCCGGCAAGTCGACGCTGCTGACCGAGGCGGTGGACGCCGCGGTGGGCATGCGGGTGCTGCGCACCTCGGGCGTGGAGTCGGAGTCGCCGCTGGCCTTCGCCGCGCTGCAGCGGCTGCTGTGGCCCCTGCGGTCGCTGCTCGCCGGGCTGCCCGCGCCGCAGCAGGCCGCGCTCGGTGCCGCCCTCGGCGAGGCCGCCGGTGAGGGGGAGCGCTTCCTGGCCTTCCTCGGCACGCTGAGCCTGCTCGCCGACGCCGCCGAGGACTCCCCCGTGCTGGCCGTCGTCGACGACGCGCACTGGCTCGACGACGCCTCGGCCGCGGCACTGCTGTTCGTCGCGCGCCGGCTGCAGGACGAGCGGGTGGCCCTGCTGTTCGCCGCCCGCGACGGCGACGCCCGCCGCTTCGACGCCCCCGACCTGCCGGCCGTCGTCCTCGGCGGCATGGCCGGGGCGGACGCCGACGCGGTGCTGTCCGCGCGGGCTACCGCCACGGTGGACCCGGCGGTGCGCGACCGGCTCGTGGCCACCACCGGCGGCAACCCGCTGGCACTGGTCGAGCTGGCCGGGGTGCTCACCCCCGAGCAGCTGAGCGGTCGGGCGCCGCTGCCCACCCAACTGCCGCTGACCGGTGGAGTGGAGCGGGGCTTTCTGGACCGCTATCGGCGGCTCGGCGAGCCGGCGCAGCGGTTGCTGCTGCTGGCCGCGGCCGATGACACCGCCCGGCTGACGGTGGTCCGGGCCGCCGCCGAGCACCTCGGGGCCGATGACGACACCCTCGACGAGGTGGAGCGCGCCGGGCTGCTGCGCGTCGACGGCGATGTGCTCACCCTGTACCACCCGCTGGTGCGCTCCGCGGTCTACCGGGCCGCGACCAGCGCGCAGCGCCGCGCGGCACACCGCGCGCTGGCCGCGGCGGTCGGCCCCGACGCCGACCGCCGGGCCTGGCACCTGGCCGCCGCCGCCGACCGGCCGGACGACACCGTCGTCACCGCCCTCGACGGCGTCGCCGAGCGCGCCGCCACCCGCGGTGGTCACGAGGCCGCGGCCGCCGCGTGGGCCCGCGCCGCCGAGCTCACCGCCGGCGGCGCGGCCCGCGGCCGGCGGCTGTACCTGGCCGCGTCGTCGGCCTGGCTGGGGGCACACCCCTCCCAGGCCACGGCGCTGGCAGCCTCGGCCGCAGCCGAGCCGCTCGAGCCGCGGCTGCGGGCGCAACTGCTCACCCTGCAGGGGCAGATCGAGTGGAACACCCGCTCGCTCGACGACGGCTACGACCACGTCCTGCAGGCCGCCCAGGTGGCCGCCGACGGGGATGAGGTGATGGCGCAGCAGCTGGCGATGCTCGCCGCCTCGCTGTCCGCCTTCGGCGCCCGGTCCCCCCGGGACGTCGACCCGGCCGCGCTGGTCCGCCCGCCGGCACCGGACGCGCCGCCCCACGTACGGGCGGCCTCCGCCCTGCTGCGCGGGTTCCGCGCCGTCGCCCGCGAGGACTGGGCCACCGCCTCCGGGTGCTTCGGCGATGCCTTCGCCCTCACCGACGCCGACCCGGCCGACGACCACGTGCTGCAACCCAACCTGGGGGTCGCGGCGATGCTCGTCGACGACGACGAGCGCGGGCTCCGGCTGCACGCCGAGCAGCTGACCGCCGCCCGCCGGGCCGGCGCGCTGAGCATGGTCGAGCACGCCCTCACGCGGGGCGCGCAGTTCCAGATCGCCACCGGCGCCTGGGCGCAGGCCGCCGGCGCCGCGACCGAGGCGCTGACGCTGACCGCCGGCACGGGACACCCCGGCCTGACCGCGCTGCCGACCGCCGAGCTCGGGTTGGTAGCCGCCCTGCGCGGGGACGACGCCGCCGACCGCCACCTGGCCGAGGCGACGGCGATCCGGGAGGCGCACCCGGTCGGGCTCGCGGACTTCGTCGTCGCCGACCTGGTGCGGTGGGCCCGGGGGCTCCGCGCCCGGCAGCCGGCGTCGGCCCTGCACCACCTCGGGCAGATCAGCTCACCGGGGTACCGCCGCATGGCCGCGCTCGACCGGCTGGAGAGCGCGGTCCGCGCCGGCCGCGAGGACCTCGCCCGCACCTGGCTGGCCGAGCTGGAGGACTTCGCCGCGGGCACCGGTGCTCCGGCCGCGCGCGCCGTGGTCGAGCACGGCCGTGCCCTGCTCTCCGGGGACGACGCCGCCGAGGAACACTTCCGGCGCGCCCTGGACGCGCACGCCACGTCGCTGCGGGTGCCCGACCGGGCACGCACCGAGCTGGCCCTCGGCGAGCACCTGCGCCGCGCACGGCGCCGGGTCGACGCCCGGGAGCACCTGCGCACCGCGCTGTCGCTGTTCGAGGAGCTGGGCGCGACCCCGTGGGCCGAGCGGGCGGCGCAGGAGCTGCGGGCGTCCGGGGAGACCGCCCGGCGTCGCGACGTCTCCACGGCCACGGAGCTGACCGCGCAGGAGCGTCAGGTGACCGCCCTGGTCCGGCAGGGCCTGTCCAACCGGGACGTCGCCGCGCAGCTGTTCGTCAGCCCGCGCACCGTCGACTTCCACCTGCGCAACGTGTTCAGCAAGCTCGGGGTGGCCTCCCGCGCTGAGCTCACCGCCCTCTCGCTGGGCTGACGCGCGGCTGCCCGGCTCTCGGGGACGGCGGGAACCCGGCGGTTCTCCCGGCGTGACGCCCCCCGGCCCGCTCCTAGCGTCCGACGCACACCCAGCCCGGACGGAGGAGCCTCCATGACCAGCACCGCCGCGACCGCGTCGCCCACGACTCGCCGCGCCCTCGGCATGCGCGGCCGGCTCGCCCGCCGGTGGCCGACCGCGCTGGGCGCCGTCGCCGCCAGCAACTGCTTCCTGCTCGTCGCGGAGCTGCCCCAGCACGCGCAGGTCTGGATCACCGCCTGGAGCGTGCTGCTCGCCGCGGTCGTCTACCTCACCTGGGGCACGGCCCGCGGTGATCTGGGGAACCGGCGGCTGCTGACCGCGCAGACCGCAGCCGTGCTCGGCTTCGGTGCCCTCGCGATCGCCGCCGTCGCCGTCGACCTCGACGCCGCGCGCTACGTGCTCGCCGCCGGCTGGCTTGCCCACGCCGGCTGGGACGTCGTCCACCACCGCCTCGGCCGGGTCGTGCCCCGCTGGTACGCCGAGACCTGCCTGGTCGCCGACCTCACCATCGCCGCCGTGCTGCTCACCGTCGGCCTCGGCTGACCGCCCCGCCCGTGCCCTCCCCTCCCCTGCCAGGAGTCGTCATGCCCACCCCCACCCCCACCGACCGGTCCCTCGACGTGCTCGTGATCGGTGCCGGCCAAGCCGGTCTCGCCATCGGCCACCACCTCGCCCGCCGCGACGCCGACTTCCTGCTGCTCGACGCCGGACCCGAGGTCGGCCACTCGTGGCGCTCCCGCTGGGACTCGCTGCGGCTGTTCAGCCCTGCCCAGTACGACTCACTGCCCGGCCTCCCGTTCCCCGCTCCCGCGGACACCCACCCGAGCAAGGACGACGTCGCCGACTACCTGGCCGGCTATGCCGCCCACTTCCAGCTGCCGGCGCGGCCGAACTCTCCGGTGCTGCAGCTGCACCGCGACGACGACGGCGACTTCACCGCCACCACGCCGACCGGGACGGTGCGCGCGAAGCAGGTCGTCGTCGCCACCGGCCCGTTCCAGACCCCGCACGTCCCCGCCCTCGCCGCCCGACTGGACCCGACGCTGTCGCAGCTGCACAGCGCCGCGTACCGCAACCCGACCCAGCTGCCGGGCGGCGGCCGGGTGCTCGTCGTCGGCGGCGCCAACTCCGGTCTGCAGATCGCCGCCGAACTCGCCGCTACCCAGCCGGTCACCGTCGCCGTCGGCACCCGGCCGACCGAGCTGCCCCAGCGCCTCGCCGGCCGCGACCTGTTCACCTGGCTGGACACGGTCGGGTTCTTTACTGTGCCCGCACACACCCGCATCGCCCGCCGGCTGCGCGCCCGCGGCGACATCGTCATCGGCACCCGCACCCGCGACCTGCGCGACCGCGGCATCGACCTCCGGCCCCGGCTCACCGCGATCACTGAACGCACCGCCCGCTTCGCCGACGGCACCACCGTCGACGTCGACGCCGTCGTATGGGCGACCGGCTACCGGCCCGACTACTCGTGGCTGCACGTGCCCGACGTGGTCGTCGACGGGCAGGTCCGGCAAGACGCCGGCGTCACCGCCGTGCCCGGGCTGTACTTCCTCGGCCTGCCGTGGCAGACCTGCCGCGGCTCGGCGCTGCTGGGCTTCGTCGGCGCGGACGCCGCCACCCTGTCCGACCGCATGGCCGCCGACGGCCATCGGGCGGGGCCGCAGGCCGGACCGGGCCGTCTCGGGTCCGCAATCCCGGCGGCCTCGTCGGCGTGAGGCCCTCTCCCGCATCCCTAGCGGCGGTCCGCCGAGCTGGCACCCATGCCCACCGCGACCCCTCGCACCCCCAGCCAACCCTGCACCGGCGCCCCGCCGACCCGCCGATCAGTTCCTTGTTGGGGCTCCGGGGGGGTTGCCCTCTGCTGCGCCACCACACTGCTGCTATTCCGGCCTCGGACGACCCAGTTGACCGCAGCCGTGTTGTGTATCACCATCTTGGCGTCGGTTTGCCCAGCTCTGGCACCGGCCACGGACGTTCGCAGGTGCCATCCGGTTCTCTGCGACCAGGGGGATCCATGTCGTCCCAGCACACCAGCGCCCGCTTGCACCGTGCCGGCCTGCCGTCGCTGGCCGTACAGGTCGACCTGGTCACCGGTCGTCTGAGCCTGGCCGGACGGCTCGAGCGCCGCAGCACTCATCTGCTCGCCACGGCCGTTACTGCCCTGCTGGTCGCCGGCCCCCGGCAATGGCACCTCGACCTCGCAGCGGTCACCGCGGTCGACACCGTCGGCCTCCGCGCGCTCGGCACCACCTACCGCCGCGCGGTGCGCCACGACCGGCAGTTGATTGTGCACCGGCCGGTGCCGGACCTGCAGCAGGCACTGCGCCGGTTGCGGCTGGATCGGCACGTGCTGGCGCCCCAGCCGATGATCGCGCCCGCCGCCTGAGTGTCAGTGCCTCTCTCATCCGGAACGTCTCTCATCCGGAACGTCCTCCTGCCTGCCGCGGCCGGATCCTCCGCGGAACCGACACGACAACGCGCCCGCGGGAGCTCACGCCTTGCGCCCGGCCGCTGCTGAGCAGGCCTCCCCGTACTTGCGGTCGTCATCGACGCTCGACCCGTGCGCCTGTCCCAGCCGGGCCACCAGGTCCGAGCCGGACCTCCGCGTGCCGGATCCCTGCCGAGGACGAGACCGGAGGACGGGCGACCGCTGCATCGACGACGCCGACGGGACATCCACGGGAAACGATCGCTGCATCCGGGGTGAAGCCCTATCTGCCTCCCCTGAGCGAGTTGTCCTCGCCCGCCCCCGGTCCCGGCCGCAGCGGCGGGGCAGGCGGCCCCAGGACGCTGGCTCGGTTCGCCGGCAGTGCATGACGCCGGTGGCGCGTCCTTGAGGTGGAAGCGGAAGTCCTCACTCGAGATCTCGCAGCCGAGTACGAAGGTGGCGAAGTCCCGCGGTGCTCCTCGTCAGTGCAGACCGATGCTGGCCCACCCGTCGAGCACGTCGACGGTGGGCGGCTCCGGCGCGTCCGGCGCCGCGGAGTGCGCGTCGGCGGCCGCGGCCCGCTTCGCCTGACGCGGCGTCATGAGCTCCGGCAGCATCTGGCCGATCGCCAGGATGTCCGCCCAGGTGAACCACACCCCGCGCTGCTGGACGCCGTCGGGGTTGCCGCTGCGCTGGTGCGGGATGCGCCGGGCGGTGACCCACCGCTTCAGCCAGGTGTCCTTGATGTTCAGGATCTGCGCCACCTCGGCGCAGTCGTAGCGGCGGAGGGTGGGGAGCTGCTCGCTGATCACCCTGGGACCTGTCCGGCGGCCGGCACCGGGGGCAATCCCCGTCAGGGCTGTCCTCCCCCGGCGGCGTCGGGACGGGCCGGCCCGAGCCCCGCTGCGGTCGCTGCAGGCACCCGAGAGCTGGGGACGGCGGGAAAGGCCCTGGTCGGTTCGCCGACCAGGGCCTTCTTCCGTTCCGGCGCCGCCGACGACGACGGCGTGCTACACGGCCACGCCGGCGCCCTGACGCCCGGCGGCGGCACGGGAACGGACCTGCCGGCCGATGAGTTCACCCGCGACCGCAGCCAGGCGCCTCGAGAGCTCGGCGTCCCGACTCGGGTCCCCGTCGGTCAGCTCGCCGAGCGCCACCACCTGGTCGAGCCCGAGTCGCCGTCGCTCGTCGGGGGTCAGCAGCGACTGCCCGACGACGGCGGAAACGGGGCGCGGCGCCGATCGTGTCGCGACGACGGCGGGCAGCTTCCCGGCCAGGGTCTGCCCGTCCATGCGGCCCTCGCCGGTGACGACGGCGGCGCAGTCGGCGACCGCGGCGTCGAAGCCGAGGAGGTCCAGGAAGAACTCCGCGCCGGCGACGCGCCGGGCGCCGAGCCACCGGCAGGCGAAGCCGAGACCGCCCGCCGCACCGGCACCGGGTTCGTCCGCGAGGTCCCCTCCGCCGTCGGCCGCTCGAAACCGGGAGGCGTCCAGCAGACCGACGAGGTGCCGCAGGCCGACCTCGAGCTTGCGGACCTGGTCCGGGGTGGCACCCTTCTGCGGGCCGAACACGGCCGCGGCACCCTCGGCGCCGAGCAGCGGGTTGGTCACGTCGGTGGCTACGACGAGCTCGACGGCGTCCAGGTCGCAGATTCCCGACGGGTCGATCTCGGCGATCTGCGTCAGCGTTCCCCCCGTCGGCTCGACGTCACGTCCTGCGTCGTCCCGGAACCGGACGCCGAGGGCGGCGAGCAGTCCCGCGCCGCCGTCGGTGCTGGCGCTGCCGCCCAGGCAGAGGACGATGCGTCGTGCTCCCGCCTCGAGCGCCGCGAGCACCGCCTGCCCGAATCCGTAGCTGGACGCGGTCATCGGGGCCGGTTCCCCGGGCGCAAGCGTGGTCAGTCCGCAGGTGTTGGCGACCTCGACGACCGCGGTGCTGCCGTCGAACGCGAACTCGGTGGTGTGCCGGCGTCCGTCGGCGCCGCGCACGGGAACCGGGCGGGGAGCGGAGCCGGCGTACAGGGCGGCGGCCACGCTGCCGTCACCGCCGTCGGCCAGCGGCAGGAGCCTCGAGGCGACACCGGCCGCCTCCAGGCCCTGCCCGATGGCCGTCGCCACCTCGAGGGCGGTGAGGGAACCCTTGAACTTGTCCGGAGCCACGAGGACGCGCATGTCAGGCCCTCGCCACCACGGGAACGGGGACGGCGACGACGCCGGGAACCGGCGGCGGCTCCGCTGATGCGGCGGCGTCGTCGGTGTCCACGGTCTCTGCCGGCACCTCGTCGATCTCGTGCAGCGGCGGGACGTCGTCACCGCGCAGGACCCGGCGGGCGCGGTCGCGGTCCAGCGTCCTGTCCCAGGCGGCGATGAAGAGGGTGGCCACGGCGTTGCCGCAGAAGTTCACCAGCGCCCGGCACTCGGACATGAACTTGTCGATGCCGAAGACGAGCATGATGCCCGCCGCCGGGATGGTGCCGACGGTGGACAGGGTCGCGGTCAGCGCGATGAAGCCGCCGCCGGCGACGCCGGCCGCGCCCTTCGACGTCAGCAGCATGACCGCGAGCAGGCCCAGCTGCTCGGCGATCGACAGGTCGGTGTTGGTGGCCTGGGCGATGTACAGGGCGGCCAGGGACAGGTAGATGGCGGCGCCGTCGAGGTTGAAGGAGTAGCCGGTCGGCACCACGAGGCCGACGGTGGACTTCTCCACGCCGGCGTGCTCCATCTTCTTCATCAGCCCGGGCAGGGCCGGCTCGGCGGTGGAGGTGCCGAGGATGAGCAGGAGCTCCTCCCGCAGGTACCGCAGCAGATGGAAGAGGTTCAGCCGCAGGTAGGCCATCACCCCGCCCAGCACGACGAAGACGAACAGCGCCGAGGTGACGTAGAACAGCGCGATGAGCGAGCCGAGGCTGGTCAGCGTCTCCAGGCCGTACTCGCCGATGGCGTAGGCCATCGCCCCGAACGCGCCGAGCGGGGCCGCCTTCATGATGAACGCGAGCACCTTGAACACCACCGCGGTCAGCCGCTGGACGCCGGACAGCACCGGGGCGCCGACCGCGCCGACCGCGTTGAGCGCCACGCCGAAGACCACGGCCATGAAGATGATCTGCAGGATCTCGCCCTCGACGAAGGGGGCGACGGCGCTCTCCGGCAGCACGCGCAGCAGGAAGTCCCACCAGTGCTGCTCCTGCCCGGCCTCCACGAGCGAGCCGACGTCCTCGGTCGGTTGCAGCGTGCTGACGTCGGCGTTCACGCCGTCACCCAGGCGGAAGAAGTTGATGGCGACCAGTCCGGCGACCATCGCCAGGATGGTGCCGATCTGGAAGTAGGTCAGCGCCTTGATCCCCGTCAGGCCGACCTTCTTCAGGTCCGCGACGCTGGCGATGCCGCCGACGATGGTGAGGAAGACGATGGGGCCGATCAGCATCTTCATCAGCCCCACGAACGCGGTGCCGATGGGCTCCATCGCGACCCCGACGCCGGGCCAGGCGGCGCCGACGACGACGCCGAGCACGATGGCGACGAGGACGTAGAAGTACAGCTGCCGGTACCAGCGCTTCTTCTCGGCCGGTGGCGTGTGCGCGTGGGACAGGTCCATGGGGGACACCTCGGTCCTTCACTGCCGGAGGGGTGGACGGGGTAGCCGCCACAGTGGGTGACTCCGGCCACACCGGTCCAAGACGCGTTCGCTACCGCACCGGTAGGTTCGGCCTATCGGTCCGCGGGAGGTGACGCGGTGGACGTCCGGCAGCTGACCTACTTCCTCGCCGTCGTCGAGACCATGAACTTCGGCCGCGCTGCGGAGCAGCTGTACATCGCGCAGCCCTCGCTGTCCCAGGCGATCGGGACACTCGAGCGCGAGCTCGGTGTGCCGCTGTTCCACCGGGTGGGCCGCGGCATCCGGCTCAGCGACGCCGGAGCCCAGCTGGTCGAACCGGCCCGCCAGGTGGTCCGTGACCTGGAGGCCGCCCGGGCCGCGGCGCTGTCCGTTCGTGGGTTGCAGCGCGGCCGGGTCGAGCTCGTCGCGATGCCCAGTCCCGGCATGGAGCCGTTGTCGACCCTGATCCGCGACTTCACCGCCGCCCATCCGGCGATGACGGTCACGGCCGACGCGGCGTTCACCCCCGAGGAGGTGGTCCAGGCAGTCAGGACCGGCCGGGCCGAGCTCGGGCTGCTCGGCGCGGCCTCGCCTCCGCACCCCGGTGGCCTGCGTGTCCTGCTGATCGAGGACCAGCCCCTGGTCCTGGTCTCCCCGCCCGAGGACGGTGCGCCGCCGGAGCACGGTGACCGCGGGCCGATGGGGGAACCGGCCATGCGCACGGTGGACCGTGCGGCCCTCGCCGGGACGCGACTGATCGTGAGCAGGCAGGGCAGCCTCATGCGGGGGCTGGTGGACGACGTCCTGGCCAGCGGCGTCGATGCGCGCATCGTCGTCGAGGTCGAGCACCGGACCTCGATCATGCCTCTGGTGCTCGCCGGTGTGGGACACGCAGTCCTGCCGTCGTCCTGGGCGCCGCTGGCGCAACGGTCGGGCGCACTGGTCCGGCGGATCGAGCCCGCCGTCCTGCTGCGGATCGCTCTCGTCTCCCGTACGAGCACCCTCACGCCGGCCGCCCAGGCCTTCGTCACGTGCGTCGAGCAGTACGTGTCCGACGCGGAGGCGGGCACAGGCCGCGCGGATCGATAGGCCCGGGCTATCCGAAGGATCGACAACACGTCTTGGACGGGCAGCGACGTGACGCCGTTCACTCGATCACGACCGCAGCAGTCGTCCCCACGGAGACCGTCATGACCGCCCAGCGCACGTTCCGCATCGCCGCCATCCCCGCCGACGGAGTCGGTGTCGAGGTCGTCGCGGCCGGCCGCGCCGTCCTCGACGCCCTCGCCGAGGCCTCGAACGGCCGCTTCACCTTCAACTGGCAGGAGTTCCCCTGGGGCGCGGACTACTACGCCCGGCACGGCCGGATGATGGACGAGGACGGCCTCGACCAGCTCAAGGACTTCGACGCCATCTACTTCGGCGCCGTCGGCTGGCCGACCGTCCCCGACCACGTCAGCCTGTGGGGCCTGCGCCTCAAGATCTGTCAGAACTTCGACCAGTGGGCCAACGTCCGCCCCGTCGAGTTCCTCCCCGGCATCCAGAGCCCGCTCCGCAAGGCCGACACGACCGACCTGAGCTGGGTCGTCGTCCGCGAGAACTCCGAGGGCGAGTACGCCGGCTTCGGCGGGCGCAACTTCGCCGGCCGCGACGACCGCGGTGAGGTCGCCGTCCAGTCCGCGGTGTTCACCGAGGTCGGCTGCGAGCGGATCATCCGGTTCGCCTTCGACCTGGCCCGCACCCGGCCCCGCAAGAAGGTCTCCAGCGTCACCAAGAGCAACGCCCAGCAGTACGGCATGGTGCTCTGGGACGACGTGTTCAAGCGCGTCGCCGCCGAGTACCCGGACGTGGAGACCGAGAGCGTGCTGGTCGACGCGATGGCCGCCAAGTTCGTCCTGCGCCCCGAGGACCTCTCCGTCGTCGTCGCGTCCAACCTCAACGCCGACATCCTCTCCGACCTCGGCAGCGCCCTCGCCGGCAGCCTCGGCCTGGCGGCCAGCGCCAACCTCAACCCGGAGCGGCGCTTCCCCTCGATGTTCGAGCCGGTCCACGGCTCCGCACCCGACATCGCCGGCCAGGGGATCTGCAACCCCGTCGGCGCCATCGGCAGCGCGGCGCTGATGCTCGAGCACTTCGGCCTGCACGACGAGGCCAAAGCCGTGCAGCACGCCATCGAGGTCACCTCGGGCAAGGGCATCCGCACCCGCGACGTCGGCGGGACCGCCAGCACGGAGGACGTCACCGCGGCCATCATCGACCACCTGTCCCTCTGACCGCCCCTACCCGGAGCAGCCCCGGCCCGCGCGCGGGCCCGGACTGCTCCCCATGCTCCGCACCACCCCCCCACCGCACGGACACCCGCCGCTTAGGACCCGAAACCACACCGCGGGGCCCCGCGGGACCGTCC
>NZ_JBJGZH010000038.1:0-37584 GCF_054050415.1 Geodermatophilus sp. SYSU D01180
GGGGGGGGGGGGGGGGGGGGGGGGGGGGGGGGGGGGGGGGGGGGGGGGGGGGGGGGGGGGGGGGGGGGGGGGGGGGGGGGGGGGGGGGGGGGGCGGGGGTGGGGGGGGGGGGGGGGGGGGGGGGGGGGGGGGGGGGGGCCCCGGCCCCCCCCCCCCCCCCACCTCCGGTCCTCAGCCTGACGTCGTCGATGCCTTGACACCCAGTCGCTGCTGCAGCCGCTCCCGGAGGCGAGCCTTCCTGTCCTCGTAGAACTTCATGAAGTCCGTCATGTCCTCCGGCAGGACATCGAGGTCGTTCTGCTCGACGTACGTCGCTCGCTGCTCCTCCGACACGAAGGCCTCGTCGAGCCACTTGGCCGGCAGAACGGCCTGCTTCTCGACGTTCGCCAGCCCCTGCAGCAGCTGGAGGTTCGGCAGCCGGTCCACAGCCGCCATGAAGACTTCGATGTCCTGTACGGGGACCCCCGCCTCGGCCAACCGCTTCCTGGTGAACCGAGACCGCGGGAAGACGTGGTCCTCGTGGAAGACCTTGCTGAGGTCCAGACCCGGGTACAGCATCGCCAGCACGGGGAACGTCCGTTGTCCGCCGTACTTCAGCTCCAGCAGTTCGTCGACCTCGGTCGCCTCGAACTCCAGCGACTTCCCGATCGCTGCCATCTCGGCCTGGACAGCCTCGACGGGGAAGCCAGCTGCGCCATGCGCGTCGATCGCTTGACGGATGCGGCTGAGAGTCGTGTCCAAGCCAGAGCCCCAGATCCCTCGCTTCATGAGCGACCGGTTCACCCACTTCTGCAGGCGCGTCCGGTCCTCCGCGCTGGCCGTCGAGTCGAGGTACGAGTCGTCGAGCCCCTTGGAGGCGAGGAAGTAGGCGATCGGGATGACCACGCTGTGAGCAGTCAGGCTCCGGGTCGAGAGACCAAATCGGCTCAACAGGGTGGCGGCACGCAGGAGAGCGGCCCTGGTGGTGCTCCAGGCCTTCTCGACCTTCTTCATGTTGTCCTGCGTGAAGTTGGTGACGCGGAACCGGAGGTCGACGCCAGCCACCATCAACGCCGTCTTGAGGACCACGTCCTTGGAGAAGGAGAACTCCCGTGAGCCGCCGGTGTTGAGCTCCTGGACGAGCGCCCGGACCTCTTCCCGTGCGTCGTACTCCTCCCACTGGTTCGTCGCCATCGACAACAGGAGGTCCGAGTACGACAGGGTCGTACCGCCGCTGTTCACCCGGACGAAGATGTCGAGCACCTTGTCTGGGTCCTGCGAGCCCTCGAGGTAGTAGTTGATCGGCTTGGTAACCCGGATCGCCTCGTACAGGTCGTACAGCCGCTGGTGAGCCTCAACTTCGTTGAGGTCGACGCCCCGGTCCTTGAGCGCCTTCATCAGCGCGGGCCCGGAGTTCTCGAGCTTCAGTACATCACCGATGCGGAACCACTTGGCCGGCTCACCGGACTCGGGCTGCGCCTCGGCATCGGTGAGAAAGCGCAGGTCGTAGCGGAGTGACAGTTCCTCGTGGTCGGGATCCTCCAACAAATTTAGGTACAACCGCTTCTTCGGGAAGGCGTCGGGGCTGTTCCACCAGGCGTACTTCTTCTTCTCGGCATGACTGCCGTACACCGCGATGTTGAGCGACGTCAGGCGCTGCTGCCCGTCGAGGATCGCCACGGCGGATCGGCCACTCGGCACTGTGGCCTTCGTGGCGTACGGGTGGTCCCGCTCGTGGAAGTCGGTCAGGAAGTCGTAGAAGGCGTAGTGACTCGCCGTACCGGGCTCGACATTCCATAACAGGAACGACCCGATGGGATAGCCCCGCATCAAGCTGTCCACCAACTGACGGATCTGATCGGTGCCCCAGACGAACTCTCGCTGGATGGCAGGGAGCAGATACCGCTTCTCGTGGATCCCCGCGAGGACCTCCTGCACGGTGACGGGTGTCTGGAACGCCACTGATACTCCGATGTCCGACGGCGAGGCTTGGCTCGGAGATGCTATGGCTCTCCATCCAGACCGGCGGCCGCGACACAGGGCGCGACGAATCAATGCTCCCCAGGCGCTAGCTCCGCCGGCGTGATCGGCTCATGGCTTGCGGGGAGGTGACCGAGGGCTGTCAGTCCTGAGAGGCCGTAACTCGTCCTGGGAAGGCCCTACCTCTTGGCCACGGAGAAGACGACGTCCCCTCTACCGCTGGGACAGATCCCGCACCGGATGCAGGCGGACCCCTTCGCGCTGATGAGCGGTATCCGTCTTCCGTTCTCTGGACACGGGTAGCGCTTGCCCGGGAGATCGCCCAGATCGGCCCGTCCGTCGGCGAATGTCTCAGCGAGGTAAGCCCAGAGCACCCACGGGTGACGCCTTCTCGCTGCTGTGGCGGCCTGGAGGTTGTCGGGGTCCACGGACAGGTAGACGGACAGGTTGGCCAGGTCGGCCAGCGCGGGCAGGACATCCAACGAGTCCGGATCGAAACTGCGTGTGTACACCCAGAAGCGCACATCGGGGTTGGCGCGGACCACGTCCGCCCATGCCTGTGCGTAGTCCCAGGAAAAGAAGTCACCGTCCCAGTGGATGCGGAAGTCCCTTGGGACTTTCGCTCCTCGGGCCTCGGCGCGCTCACAGTCGGCTCGGAAGTCCGCGATCATGTCGTTGAGGAGCTCCGCCATACCTGCTCGATCGAGCCCTGCCAACTCCGCCATGTTCGCGGTGAGCACTTGGCGCAGTCCCTTGTAGAGGTTTTCCAACTTGCCGGCGTAGCAGACGCGCTGGCAGGTCTCCGTGGCGCCAGGACAGGAGTAACCGCGGCCGGCGGGTAGGCCGAAGCTGTTGGCGATCTTGGGTGTCTTGCCGTTGGGGGACGGCAGATTGGTCACCTTGCGGTCCGCAGACCGCTTGAGACTCACTCGGCACCCGGCCGAGGTACTTGAGCTGAAGGTCCAGTTCGAACAGCAGTGACACGTGAACCGGTGCGGGCGGATCGGGCCCGTGAACGCAAGCGCTGCTGGAGACGGGTCTCGGCCTCTGTGGCCGAGCGGCTCTCACCGGGCCCCCACCCACTACACCAGGTCGCGCTCCCATACGACCCGCCCCAGTCAACATCTCATGGCGACCTCCTCGGCAGTGCCTACGGAGGTTCCGGGTCACGCACAGCGATGAGAAGAACGGCTGGCACGGAAAAGCACCGATGTGCGCATGGCTGGACTGCGAGCACGCGTTCGCTCACCAGGCGCAGTCCTGCGCGGTCGTTCAGACGACGCTCAACCACCAGGTCCTGGCGTCGTCACGGACGAGGTTCGTTGTGTGCGGGCCATGAAGGGAGTTCAGACGCACCTCGAAACACAGGGCTTGAGCCGCTTACGGCTGGAGGTCTGATCATCTGCGCACACCCGACCTTCAGCAGTACCCACACACTCCGGACAGCGGTAGCTCGGTGAAACACTGCGGACAGAGCCGGTTGCGTCGCTTCGCCTGCGAGACCACTTCGCCACGGCTTGAGACCACACCGCTGTCGGTTCCCTGCCGTCGAGCGTCACGGACCGTGCGCGTCTCCGTGCGGCACTGCAGACAGCGGGTACGCCCGGCGGCCAGTTTCGTTGAGCCGCACAATCCGCATCGAGGTGTCGCTGCACGCGTCTCTGGGTTGGAGCGGGCGTCCTCTGCGATGGTGCGGACCCGCTTCCCTCCCCCGGCATCCATGACCTTGAAGACCGGACGCTGATGGTTGAGGCCGCTCACGCGTCCACCCCGCAGCGGACGCCGCTCAGGACGGACGGCCGGCCGAGCGTCTGCCGGACAGGACCCACGCCAACGAGGAAAACGACGCACACGGACACTCGCACTCCTCTTGGACCACTGACGCCAAGGAATGCCGTGCAGCCTGCCATCCGAACACCAGGAAATGAGACGTCCGACACTCGGATCTCCATCCCGAAGCGACCAGTCCGGCGCACTGCCAGGTTGCCCGCACTGAGCGCAGGCCCGCGAATGCCGGCGCCTGCCTTTGGGGACCGGCCGACTACGCCGGCAGATCCTCGGTCCCGACCATGTGCAGGACGCCGCGGCCGCGCTCCTTGGCGCCGTACATCGCCCGGTCCGCCAGCGAGAGGACCTCGTCCAGCGTCGTCCCAGGCTCAGCCATCGCCAGCCCGATGGAGGCCGACACCCGCACGGTCCGCCGTCCCACCTCGACCTCGTCCACCAGCACGGCGGCCAGCCCGTGCCCGATGGCCTCGGCAGCAACAACATCCACCCCCGGCAGGACCGCCACGAACTCGTCCCCGCCCAGCCGCCCGACCACGGCCCCCGGCAACTCCCGCTCCACGTGCCGGCGCAGCCGGTCGGCGAGCCGGACCAGCAGCTGGTCCCCCACTGCGTGCCCGCCGCGGTCGTTGACCTCCTTGAACCGGTCGACGTCCACGAACAGCACCGCTCCCCCGACGGCCAGCGCCGCGCGGCCGGTGTCGAGCAGGTGACTGCGGTTGGCCAGCCCGGTCAGCGGGTCCTGCCGCGCCGAGCGCAGCAGCGCCTGCTTCCAGCCGTCGGCCTTGGTCGCCACCGCGGTCAGCCGGTCCACCGTCTCCTGCAGCCGCACGGCCTGGTCGGCGTCCGCGTCCGCGGCCAGCCCCGCCATCGACGAGGCCAGCGTCTCGAGCACCGTCTCCAGCGGCAGGCCGGCCGCTACCACCTCCAGCGTCCGGCCCTGCGCGGCCAGCAGCTCGCCGTCCCACCGGTGCGCGGTCACCTGCCGCCGCAGCGACAGCACGCTGCGCACCAGCCGCACCTGGTTCTCCAGCAGCTCCTGCTCGGCCAGCGAGAAGGCCCGCGGCTCGTCGTCGAAGACGCCGAGCGAACCGAGGACGAAGCCGTCCTCGTCGATCAGCGGCACCCCGAGGTAGGAGCGGATCGCGCCGGCCGCCACAGCGGGGTTGTCACGGAAGACCGGGTGCTCGGCGGCGTCGGCCACCTGCAGCGGCGCCCGCAGCGCCACCACGTACGCGCAGAACGACAGCTCGTCGGGGACGTACGAGTACGGCGCGCCCGCGCCCCGCTCGGCCGGGAAGCACTGCTCGTCCGGCCCGACCAGGTTGATGACCGCGATCGGCGCCTCCACCGTCCGCGCCATGTACGCGACGACGGCGTCGAGGTCGGACACCCCGGCGTGCCCCGGCAGCCGGTAGCTGGCGATCGCGGCGAGGCGGCCTGCCTCGGCGACGGCCGGCCGCGGATCGGGCAGCGGGACGTCGGCCGGCGCGTAGTCGGGCAGGCGGGGCGTCGGGACGGCGGCGCTCACGCGCGGCGACCCTAGTGGCCGAGCGTCATCGACGGAACACGCTGCGGCACGGGGCACCTCTCGCCGTCGAGGCGCCGCGCCGGTCCCCATCGACGGCGGCCCCGAGCTCGGCGGGCCCGCGCCTTCCCGCGGCTGGCGGCCCGGCCCGTCCCGCGGCCCCAGGGCCGTCCGCCTCTGTCGCCGCGGAACCCGTCGTCGCGACGCTCCGGGTCCCACCCGGATCGGGAGGTCGGCACCGTGTACGTCACCCAGGGTCTGCACCGCCACGTCCAGCAGCGCGGGGACGAGATCGCCACCGTCTGCGCCGGCCGCACCCGGACCCACGCCGAGTCCGTCGACCGGATCGCCCGCCTGGCCGCCGCTCTCCAGCAGCTCGGCATCCGGGACGGCGAGCGCGCGGCCGTCCTGTCCCTGAACTCCGACCGCTACCACGAGTTCCTCGGCGCGACGCTGTGGGCCGGCGGCGTCGTCGTCCCGGTCAACATCCGGTGGAGCGTCCCCGAGATCGCCGACTCCCTCGCCGAGGTCGACGCCCGGGTCCTCGTCGTCGACGACGTCTTCGCCGCGTACACCGAGCCCATCCGGGCGGCCCACCCGCGCCTGGAGCACGTCGTCCACGCGGGCGACGGCCCGACCCCCGACGGCATGCTCGCGTTCGAGGAGCTCGTGAAAGCGCACGAGCCGGTCGAGGACGCCCGCCGCGGGGGCGACGCCCTCGCCGGCGTCTTCTACACCGGCGGCACCACCGGCCGGTCCAAGGGCGTCATGCTCAGCCACGACAACCTGCTGACGTCGTCCATGGGCGCGCTGGTCGCCAACCACTTCCCGCCGGGCGGGGTGGGCCTGCACTCCGCGCCCATGTTCCACCTCGCCGCCTTCTCCAACTGGGTCGGCGCCGTGGTCATCGGCGCCACCCAGGTGATGATCCCGGCGTTCGACCCGGTCGCCGTGCTGACCGCCGTCCAGGAGCACGGCGTCACCGACCTGCTGCTGGTCCCCACGATGATCCAGCTCGTGGTCGACCACCCACGGGTCGACGAGTTCGACCTGAGCACCGTCCGCCGGGTGGGATACGGCGCCTCCCCCATGTCCGACGCCCTGCTCGGCCGGGCGGTGAAGACCCTGCCCAACGCCCGCTTCCTGCAGGCCTACGGCATGACCGAGGTCGCCCCGGTGGCCACCCTGCTCACGGCCGAGGACCACGAGGACCCGGCGCACCGGCGCTCGGTCGGGCGCGCCGCCCCGCACGCCGAGGTGCGCGTCGTCGGCCCGGACGACGTCGAGCTCCCCCGCCGGGGGGTCGGGGAGATCGTGGTCCGCGGCGGCCACGTGATGCTCGGCTACTGGGACCGGCCGGAGGAGACGGCCGAGGCGCTGCGCGGCGGCTGGATGCACACCGGCGACGCCGGCTGGATGGACGACGAGGGGTACGTGTACCTCACCGACCGCATCAAGGACATGATCATCTCCGGCGGGGAGAACGTGTACTCCGTCGAGGTGGAGAACGTGCTCGCCCAGCACCCGGCGGTGGCCACCTGCGCGGTCATCGGGGTCCCCGACGAGACGTGGGGCGAGCGCGTGCACGCCGTCGTCGTCCCGGCGGCCGGCGCCGCCGTCACCCTCGAGGAGCTGCGGGCCTTCTGCGCTGACCGGCTGGCCGGGTACAAGACGCCGCGGTCGATGGACGTCGTCGACGCGCTGCCCCTCTCCCCCGTCGGCAAGGTCCTCAAGCGGACCCTGCGCGAGCCCTACTGGGCCGGGCAGGACCGTGCCGTCCACTGACGTGGACCGGCCCGGGGAGGCTGCCCGACGGCTGGGCCATTGCCTCGCGCACCGAGCGTCGACAGGCTGAGCCGTGACGCCGCAGGGGCGTCCCCACCAGGTCAGGAGAGCGGCGCATGCACGCACGGTCCACGAGCATCCGCGGCAACACGGCCGGTATCGACGCCGCCATCGCCTACGTGCGCGACGACGTCCTGCCGATGGTCCAGAACACCGACGGCTGCGTCGGCCTCTCCATGCTCGCCGACCGCGACAGCGGCCGCTGCATCGTCGCGACCGCCTGGAGGGACGAGCAGGCCATGCGCGCCACCGCCGCCGAGGACCGCACCGTCCAGCACCGCCTGCTGCACACCCTCGGCGGCGGGCACGCCGACGTCCGGGAGTGGGACATCGCGGTCCTCCACCGGGACCGTCCGGCCGGCGACGGCGCCGGCGCGCAGGTCACCTGGGCCCGCATCGCGCCGAACCACCTCGACGACCTGCTCGACGCCTACCGGCACAACCTGCTGCCCAAGCTGCAGGAGCTGCCCGGCTTCTGCAGCGTCAGCATGCTGGTCGACCGGCGCCTCGGCCGGACGGTCAGCGTCACCAGCTTCGAGGACCGCGACGCCGCGGGACTGGTGCGCCGGCACGCCCGGTCCCTGCGGGAGCAGTTCGCGCAGGCGCTGGGGGCCAAGATCGTGGACGTCGCCGAGATGGACCTCGTCCTCGCCCACCTGCACGTCCCCGAGGCGGTGTGAGCGGTCTCAGCCCTGGGACGACCGGCGCATCGACCACATCTGCGCGGGGCGCTCGAACTGGGTGGCGACCTCCCAGCTCACCGCGCCGTTGACGACCTCCCTGCGGAAGTTGCCCACGGCCACGCGGGCGAGCTCCGGGTCGGCGGCGACGCGGCGGGCCAGCTCGAGGGCGCGGTCCTCGACGGAGGCGTCGTCCACCGACTCCCACGCCAGGCCCAGCTCCACGGCCTTGGTCCCGTTGATCTCCTCGCCGAACAGCGCCATCGCCGCGGCGGCCTCCCGGCCGATCAGCCGGGACAGGATGACGAAGTGCCCGCCGCCGGGGTGCAGGCCGCGCTTGAGGAAGCCGGCCAGCAGCCGGGCGTCGTTGGCGACGATCCGCAGGTCGGCGGCCAGCAGCATGTTCATCCCGGCGCCGACGGCGGACCCGCGGACGGCGGCGATGGTCGGCACCTTGACCTGGCCCAGCCGGTAGAAGGAGTCGTAGATGCGGCCCATGCCCTCGTAGGCGTCGGGCGCGGCCGGGTCCTTGCCGGCGTTCGTCAGCGTCGCGACGTCGCCGCCCGCGCAGAACGACTTCCCCACCGCCCGGACGACGAGCGCCCCGACCTCCGGCTCGGCGTCGACCTCGTCGAACACGTCGATCAGCTCGCCGGCCATCTGCGGCGTCAGCGCGTTGCGGCGGTCGGGCGCGTTGAGCGTCACCACCGCCACGCCGCCGTCGACCTCGAGCAGGACCTCGGCGTCAGCCACGAGTGCACCTCCGGATCGGGGCCCGCGGGCCCGGGGGACCATCCGCAGGCATCAGACCACGACGCCGTGTTGCCGCCCTGCGCGGGCCGGTCCCACACTCGGCTCCCCACCTCCGGAGCTTTACATGCCCGCCCGCCGCGCCGCCGTCCTCGCTCTTGTCGCGCTGATGGCTGCGGGCTGCACCAGCGTCGAGGGCGACCCCAGCCCCGCGCCGACGACGTTCACCGAGCTCCTCGGCACCGCCGACCTCGACGCCGTCGCGCCCGCCGGGGTGGACGTCCTCGACCTGGCGGCCGGTCCGGACGGCCCGCTCGTCCTGCTCGCCGACAGCGCCGACCCGTCGATCACCTACCTGGCGCCGGTCGGTGAGGACGGCGTCGGCGGCGTGCAGCGGCTGGACGGCCCCGGCGAGCAGCTGTTCGTGGGACCCGACGGCGCCGTCCTCGTCCTCGGCCCCGGCCGGCTGACCACCGTGGGCGGCGGCACCGTCGAGCTCGCCGTCGACGGCGAAACCGCCGCCCTCTCCCCCGACGGCCGCCGGCTGTACGTAGTGGCGGAGGGGCGGCTGGCCGCGGTCGACCCGGCGACCGGCGAGGTTCAGGCGACCACCGACCTCGAACCCGGCCTCACGGTCAAGACCCTCGCCGCCGGACCGGACGGGCCGGTCGCGCTCATGAGCGACGCCCGCGCGCTCGACCTGGCCGACGTCGCCGTCCTGGGCACCTGGGCCGACGACCTGGGGCGGGCCGAGCTCGCCGAACTGGCCTCCGACCGCCCCGCCAGCATCCCGTCCGCGCTGCGGCTGACCGACGACGGCGATGCGGTCGTCACGCTCACCGTCCACGGCGACGACCCGTTCCGCGTGACGGTCGTCGAGGACGGCGAGGTGACCGCCGCGCACCCCATCCCCGGCACCGACCGCGCCCCGGCCGACCTGGCCCTCTCCCCCGACGGGCGGGTCGCCTACCTGGCGGTGGCCGGCTTCGAGGTGGAGTCCGGCGTGGTCACGCTCGACCTGTCCAGCGGCGAGCAACTCGCGGCCGGCCGGCTGTGCGAGGGGCAGGGCACCTTCGGCCGGGTGGCGCTCACCGACGACCGGCTGACCGTCATCGGCGCGTGCGTCGGACGGGACAACTCATCGACCACCGCGTTCGTGCTCGGGTAGCCGTTCGGGTGGGTTGTCCCCAGGGTGCGATCCGGAGCGGGGCTGTTCTGGTTATCGTCCGCGATCGTGCGGAACCCCGGCACCGGACGGACGAGCCTCATCGCGGTGGTCCTCGGCGCGACGCTGCTGCTGCCCGCCTGCTCAGCTGCTGACGACGAGGCGCCGAGCACGAGCCTGCCGACGACGTCGGCGCCCGCGCCCACCACCGCGGCGCTGCCCCCGGTGGGCCCGGCTGACTTCCCGGTGCCGCCCGAGGCGCGGACGCAGGACGCCGCCGGCGCCGAGGCCTTCCTCCGCTACTGGATAGACCTCCTCAACCGGCAGCGCGCCATCCCGGCCGGGCAGCCCCTGCGCGACCTCGGGCCGAACTGCGATGAATGTTGGCGGATCGCCAACAACTACGACGAAGTCGCTGCTGCCGGCCAGCGCTACGCCGGCGGTGACGTCGCGGTAGGTGCTGTAGCAACGCCCCATCTTGAGGAAGACAGAGCCCTTCTGTCGTTTGCAGCGAGTGTTGCCGCCGTCTCTAAGACGGATACCGCCGGAAGCGTGATCGAGGTCGGTCCGCCTGCAGTCACGAATCTCGGCTCTGGCCTCTATCTCGCCTGGTCATCAGAACTTGGCAGTTGGCTCGTCACGGAGTTCAACCTGGGATGAGCCGTCAGGGCCTGATGTGTGGGGTGCTGGCACTCCTGCTGCTCTGCCTTGGGGTTCCACCAGCCGCAGCAGATTGCGGGTGGGACCGCTGTCCGAACACAGACCTGCAGGACGGGGCTGCCACCGTCGAGTACTTCGGCGGAGCCGTCACGGACCTCGTTAGCGGAGGAGGCGCTGCGGCCATCGATTATGTGTGGCGCCTTGTCCCGCCCTGTGTGATCTCGGACGAGCGAGCAGGTTCGTGTACCGCCATCGACTTTGAGGCCTGTCCAGCCGGACCTGGTCAGGTCGTCCGCTACCTCTCTGTCCAGCAGCGGCCCATCGTCCGTCCCGATGGGACCGCTGTATTGCCAGTGCCTCCCGGTCTTCCGCCGGGGAGCTTGCTGGGCTCGTGGGAGACCCTGCGCACGGCGTGCATCGACATCACCGCGCTGAACCCGCCGCCGTCGCCGGAGGAGGTGTTCCAGTACTTTCAGCGACTTCCGCTGCCGCAGCTGACCACCTCACACGCGCCTCCTGGCCGAGGCCTGGCCGGGCTGCCGGTCGTCTTCTGGACCGACGCCCCGACCACCGAGACCTTCACCGTCGACGTCCGCGGCTACGCCGTCGTCATCGTCGCCGAGGCCCAGCGCTACACCTGGCGCACCGGCGACCCCGCCGCGCCCACGCTCACCACCACCGTCCCCGGCGGCGCCTATCCCGAGCAGGCCACCGAGCACCTCTACCGCTCGGGCACGTACACCGCGTCGCTCACCGTCACCTGGGGCGCCACGTTCACCGTCGACGGCAGCACGCCGGCCGACGTCCCCGGCACCACCACGACCGACGGCCCGCCGGTGACGTTCGACGTCGTCGAGGCCGCCGCCGTCCTCACCAACCCCTACGACTGACCAGCTCACAGGCCCGCTCGTGCGCCGGGCCGCGCTGCGACTCCTTGTCGGCGTCCTCACGTCGAGAACACACTCGCCGGCATGCGCCCCAGCCCCGGGCTCGTGCTCGCCGCTCTCCTGCTGACCGGCTGTGGCGGGGCGATCGCGGGCACGGCGATCCCGGGGCCGACGACGGTGTCGCTGGCCGACGTCGCGGGCGCGGGCGCCGAGGTGCTCGACGTGGCCGCCACCGCCGACGGCCGGTCGGTCGCGCTGCTGGCGCCGCCCGGCGGCCCGCTCACCCTCGCCGACGTCGCCGCCGGCGGCACGCCCACCGCCGTCCCGCTCCGCGGCCTCGACTCCGAGCGGCCCGGCCTCGCCCGCATCGCCGCGGACGGCGAGGGCGTGGTGGTCGTCGGGTTCGCCGCCGGGCGCGTCGCCCTTGTCGAGGCGGACCTGCGGCGCGTCGACGCGCCGGAGCCGGTCGGCACGCTCGGTGCCGCCGACGTCGCGGCGCTCGACGCCGTCGTCATGGACGGCGTGCTGCTCCTCGCACTCAGCGGCATCGACGGCGCGCACCGGCTGGTCGCCGTCGACCCCGAGGACGGCGTCGTCCGCGGCGAGGTCGCGCTGCCCGGCACGCCGCGCGACCTGCACACCTCGGGGGACGGCATGGTCGTCGTCGCCACGGACACCGGGCGCGGCGCCTCCGTCGTCATCGTCGACGCCGAGCTGCAGATCGTCGGCGAGGTGCCGCTCGGCCCGGGCGCCGCCGGCCCGCTGACCGTCGTCGACGGCCACGTGTACGCGACCGTCGGCGGGTCCGGCGACGTCTCGATCGCCCGCGGCTCCGAGGTGCTGGCCTCCGTGCCCGGGGACCTGCCGGCCCTGGTGACCGTCGACGGGGACACTGCCACGCTCGTCGACACCGTGGCCGACGGCGAGGTGCCGCGGGTGCTGCAGCGCACCGTCGACCTGGCGGCGGGCGAGGTGGTCGCCGAGGTGGAGCTGTGCGACGGCGGCGCGGTCGACGGGGCTGACGTCGACGGGTCCGGCCGCGCGTCGGTGGTGAGCGACTGCCGCGGCGAGCCGGTGCTCTGGCGGTTCGGCTAGGCCGGCGGCTTCCAGCCCGGGTCGCGGCCGGTGACGCCGAGCAGCCGGTCGAGCGCGGGAGCGTCGGCGGGCACCGGCACGACCGGGCCGTACAGGTCCGGCGGGCGGTCGTCGCCGAAGGACTCGGCGAACGCGCGGCAGGTGTCGGCGTCGGCGTCGGCCACCTCGTAGCGCTGGCCGGTGGCGGCGGCGAGGTCCCAGCCGTGGACGACGACCTCGTCGAGCGCGACGACGGCGGTCACCTCGCCCGGCATCTCGACACCGCCGGCCGCCGTCATCCCCTCGTGCGCCGCGGGGTCGCGCCAGGCCGCGGCCAGGGCGTCGAGCTGCGCGGGGATGAAGGTGCGCCAGTCGGTGGGCAGGTGCGCGGGGTCGGTGGAGGCGGTGCCGTCGACCGGCGTCTTCTCCGCGGCCATGCGGAAGGCGTAGGCGAGCCCGGCGAGGTGGCCGAGGAGCCCTGCCACGGTCGTGCCCTCGCACGGGGTCGGGGCGGTGAGCTGGTCGTCGCGGATCCCGGCCACGACCCCCGCCGTGGCGGCCGCTGCGGGTCCCAGGTCGATCGTCATGCCAGGGCAGACCGCCGCCGTCGCCGAGAATGAGCGGCGTGCCGAGGTACGACCGCGACGCCGCCCTGTGGGAGCCGTTCCGCCGCCGCCTGGCCGGCCTGCTCGAGCGGCTCGGCGACGGCGGGTTCGTCACCGCGCAGGTCCCCGACGGCGCCTACGTGCAGTTCATGAACGAAGGAACGCGGTTGCTCGGCGAGTGCTGCGACCCGCGCCTGTTCGACGACCTCGCGCCGCGCGCCGCCGCCCTCGACGAGCGGATCCGCGCCGTCGGCTGGGAGCCCATCGACCCGCACGGCGGCTCCCCGAACCACAGCGTCACCTGGTACCCGGGCGCGGGGACGCCGGCGGGAGCGGTCGACCCGGACGACGCCCGCGACGCCGCCGAGCTCGCCGTCCACACCTTCCGCCGGGTGTTCGACGTCGCCGACCCGCGGCGCCTGCACCTGCCCGACGACGGCGCCGGCGACGACACGACTCCCCCGGCGCGGGTCCTGCCGCTACGGCCGCGCTGAGTCCCGACCGGAGTTGAATGGGCCCCGTGTCGGTCGGACCGGACGCCGCTGCCCTCGTGCTCCCGAGCGCGGGGCCCGACCCGATCCCGCTGGCCACCGCGCTGGCCGCCGTCCTCGGGTACGCGCGCGGCCGCCGTCCGCTGTTCTTCCGTTCTCCCAGCGTGCCGCAGGGCCGGTGGGTGCAGGTGCTCGCCTACCCCTTCGACCGCTTCGACGGCCAGCCGCCCGAGACCGCCGACCACCCCACCGACCGCGACGTCCTGCTCGCCGAGGGCCTGCACGGCCGGCTCGACCCGGCGGGGTGGCGCGAGGTGCGCGGCCGGCTCGACGACGTCTGGCCGGACCACGCCGCGGCGCTCGAGCGGGCGGCCGGGCGCCCGATGTGGGAGCTGCCCGCCGACGAGTTCTCGGTGCTGATGGAGCCGGGCACGGTCGGGGCGGCGCTGCGGTCGGCGACCGAGGGGCCGGGGGCGCGGCACGTCGTCGCCGCGCTGCACCACCGCTCCCCCGCGCTGGTGCCGCTGACCGACGGGCACACCCGCCGCCAGCTGTGGGGCCACCTCCGCGAGGGCGACAGCGGGCCCGCGGCGATCGTCCACCGCGAGCTCACCGCCAACGCCGGCGCGTTCGCCGCGCTGGAGACGGCGACGGCGCGGCTGCTCGACCGGCCGCTCAGCCGGGTGCGGCTGCACGACGTCCTGCTGTGGCTGTCCGGGTCGCTGCGGATGACGCACGCGGTCGCCGTCGGCCGGGCACTCGCCGCCGAGTCGGACCAGGGCCTGGAGGCGCTGCTCCCGGCGTGACCGCCGGGCTGTCGATCATCGGCTGCGTGCACGCGACACGCGCCGACACGCCGGTGCGAGCGGCACGCAGACGATGATCACCAGCAGCACCGGCGCGCCGTTCCGCCTGGCGCTCGGCCTGCCGATACGAGTAGGGAACGGGCGCGACGACGGCCCAGGAACGAGAGGACCGCATGCACCCCCGCACCCGGCTCGAGACGGTCATGGCCGCGCCCCTCACCACCGGGAACCTGCTGGCCGACTGCGAGCGCTGGTGCCGCGACGCCCTCCCGCCCCGCGAGACCGGTCCCGCCGCCGTCCTCGCCCCGCGCCCCGCTCCGGACGAGCGGCGCGGCGCCCCGGCGCGGGTGGAGCGGCGCCGCGCCCCCGTCACCGGCGCCGCGGTGCGGGCCATCGCCCGGACGCTGACCGAGGCGGCCAAGGCCCACCCCGAGGCGGAGGCCGGCGCCGCCTGACCGGCGGTAGGACGACAGGAGGGGCGCCGCTGTTGATCATCGGGCAGTGCACGGGACACGCGCGGACACGCTGGAGCGAGCGGCACGCATCCGATGATCACCAGGCGGCCTACCGCGGGACGGGCGTCCAGTCGGTCGTCTCGCGCAGCGGGTGCTTGAGCACCTTCCCGCCGGCGTTGCGCGGCAGCGGCGCGTCGAGGACCTTCACGAACTGCGGCACCTTGAAGTCCGCCAGCCGTTCGCGCGCGAACGGCGCCAGGGAGGCGACCAGGTCCTCGGCCGAGACTCTCGCACGCGGCTGGACGACCGCGCCGACCTTCTCCCCCATCACCGGGTCGGGCACGCCCACCACGGCCACCTCGACGACGTCCGGGTGCTCGGCCAGCGCGTTCTCCACCTCGACCGAGTACACGTTCTCGCCGCCGCGGTTGATCATGTCCTTCGCGCGGTCGACGATCCGCACCATCCCGTCGGTCACCCGCGCCATGTCACCGGTGTGCAGCCAGCCGTCCACGAACGTCTCCGCCGTCCGCGCGGGGTCGCCCCAGTACCCGGCGACGACGTTCGGCCCGCGCACCAGCAGCTCCCCCACGCCGGTGTCCGGGTCGGGCCGGTCCACCCGGACGTCGTCCACCGGCACCGCGAAGCCCACCGAGTCGGCGTGCTCGAGCGCGAACTCGTGCGGCAGGTAGGTGGCCAGCGCCGCGGTCTCGGTCAGCCCGAAGCCGTTGCCCACCCGCGCGTTCGGGAACGCCGCCATCAGCCGGTGCACCAGCTCCGGCGCGATCGGCGCCCCGCCGTAGCTGAGCACCCGCACGCCGCTGACGTCGGTGTCGGCGAACGAGGGGTGCCGCAGCAGCAGCTCGAAGATGGTCGGCACGCTGGTCAGCAGGCCGACGCCGTACGCCGGGATCGCCTCGAGCATCGCGGCCGGGCTGAACCTCGGCATGACGACGACGGTGTTGCCGATCGCCGTCTGCCCGAGCAGCTGCGAGTTGCACCCGGTGACGTGGAAAAGCGGCACCGAGATCAGCGACGTCTGCCCGCCCTCGCGCGAGAGCCCGAGCACGCGGCGCGTGTTCTCCGCCGCGGTCGCGAAGTTCTCGTGCGTGGTCATCGCGCCCTTGGGCCGGCCGGTCGTGCCGGACGTGTAGAACAGCGCGGCGACGTCGGACGGCGCGGCGTCGTGCGGCTCGACGGGCTCCCCGGCGGGCAGCGGGGCACCCGGCTCCACCACGTACGCCGCGCCGCAGTCGTCGAGGACGAACCGTGTCTCGGTCTCCGACAGCCGGGTGTTCAGCGGCACGACGACGCCGCCGGCCAGGTGCGTCCCCCAGAACGCGAGCACCCAGTCCAGGCCGTTGCCGATCCGCAGCGCCACCCGGTCGCCGACCCCGACGCCGGCGGCGCGCAGCCCGCCGGCCACCACGCGGGCGCGCTCCCAGAGCTCCGCGTAGGTGACCGACGGCCCGCCCAGCTCGACGACGGCGGTGCGGCCGGGGACGCGGGCGGCGGTGGCGGACAGCAGCGCGGGCAGGTTCGGCACCAGGCCGGTGTAGCGGCGGATGCCGTCGGGGCCGGTCTCGATGCCGGTGCTGTCGAAGACGGTCGAGCTCACGTACGCCGATTCTGCGCCGGTGACCGGCGCCACCCGGGTGTCGCCCGGCGGACCGGGGGAAGTCCCTGCGCATGACCGACGACGACCCGTACCGGCTGGCCCGCTTCGTCGAGGCGCAGACCGACACCTACGCGCAGGCGCTCACCGAGCTGCGCGCCGGGCGCAAGACCAGCCACTGGATGTGGTTCGTCTTCCCGCAGGTCGCCGGCCTCGGCCGGAGCGCCACGGCGCAGCGGTTCGCGATCTCCGGACTCGACGAGGCCCGCGCCTACCTCGCCCACCCGGTGCTCGGCCCGCGGCTGGTCGAGTCCGCGCAGTCGCTCACCGAGCTGCCCGGCTCCGACGCCGCCGCGGTGCTCGGGTCGACCGACGCGGTGAAGCTGCGCTCGTCGATGACGCTGTTCGCCCACGCCGACCCTGGTCAGCCGGTGTTCCGCGCCGTCCTGGACCGGTACTTCGGCGGCGAGGAGGACGACGCGACGACGTCCCGGCTGTAGTCCTCCGCTCGCTCGTGCTCTGCCCACACCTGTGTGCAGAGCACGAGCGAGCGCGGGAGAGGTGTCTCAGGCGGTCAGCTCGTCGACGTCGACGACCTCCAGCAGCGCCTGCAGACCCGGCTGGCCGGTGAAGTCGAGCGGCCGCAACTCCTTGGCCTTCACGTCGACCAGCAGCTCCGCGGCGGTGTCCCGGGCGATGGTCGAGGCGACCGCCGTGGACCACTGCACGCCGGTGAAGGCGGCGCGGGTCCAGTGGCCGGCGAGGAGGCAGTCGAGTCGCGGACGACCGTAGGCGTCGGTGCCCGCGGAGCGCAGTGCGACCACCCGGGCCGACTTGACGGCAGGCGCGACCGCGAACGCCTCCTTGAGCGTCACCAGGACGTGTCCCATGACAGCCTCGGTGTAGAGCTGCGCCCGCTCGCCCTTGGGCAGCTTGCGCAGGCTCAGGTTGCCCGCCTGGGTGGTGGACGGCATCCGCTCGGGGACGACGGTCTCCGGCGGCGCGAGGACGACCAGGGCCACCTCGTCACCGTCGACACCGAGGGGAGCGGCGGCGGCCTCGTTGTCCTCGAACGCCTCGGCGAGGGCGGCGAGCACCGTGTCGGGATCGTTGGTCGACAGTGCCCACCACCACTCGTCGAGACGGGCCTGCAGGTCGGCCTGCTCCCGCTGCGCCTGCTGACGCAGGGCCGCGATCTCGGCCTCGGCGGCCACGTCCGCCTGCTGACGCGCCGCCTCCTTCGCGGCCCGCTGGAACAGGCCGAGCCCGGCGGTCGCCGCCTCACGGTGCCGTGCACGGACGGCGTCGGCGTCGGGCTCCGGGGCCGGCGGCGCGACCGGGTGCCGCGTCCGGTCGAACTCGGCCCGGTGCACGTTCAGCAGCTCCGCGAACATCGCCGCGAGACGCCGGGCCTCCTCCTCCTTCGCCGCCTCCTTGGCCGCCCTCGCCGCGGCTGCGGCGAGCTGCCGCTGGTACGCAGCCGTGGAGGTGCGGCCGGCCGTCGAGCGCCCGCGGCTCCCGCCTCCCACCGACGTCGAGTAGGTCAACGGCCCGGCCCCGGAGGAGAAGGACGTGCGTCCACCGCCCACGTGCACGCGCGCCGCTCGCGGCCCGATGCTCGTGCGTACACCCCGGCTGGAGGCGCGCACCCGGACCCCTGGCGCCAGCTTGACCGAGAAGCTCAGTCCCATGTCCCACCCGTCGTCGTCCGTGGACGTTCCGTTCCGGATGCCATCACGGGTGGGGAACGGAACCGGCCAAGGGGCGACCGCGTCGTCGCCGAGTGGGACGGATGGGACCGGAGTGCCGGTCCGCGCAGGAGGCGCGATCCCACACGGCACAGGAGTTGCGGGTCACCCCGGTCTACCGGGCGGCGGGAGTCGCGGTCGGCCAGAGTTGATCGTGTGAGCGACGACCAGGGATCCGGCTACGTCTCCAACGGCCAGGAGTACAAGCGCGACACGAACTACATCACCGACCGGATCACCGCCGACGGCTCGAGCGACTGGCCGGTCGAGCCGGGCCGGTACCGGCTGGTCATCGCCCGCGCCTGCCCCTGGGCGAACCGTGCCGCGATCGTGCGCCGGCTGCTGGGGCTGGAATCGGCGTTCTCGATGGGCATCTGCGGGCCCACGCACGACGAGCGCAGCTGGACCTTCGACCTCGACCCCGGCGGCCGCGACCCGGTGCTCGGCTACGAGCGGCTGCAGGAGGCCTTCTTCGCCCGCGACCCGGAGTACCCGCGCGGGATCACGGTGCCGGCGATGGTCGACGTCCCGACGAAGGCCGTCGTCACCAACGACTTCATGCAGATGACGCTCGACTTCTCCACGCAGTGGACCGAGTACCACCGCGACGGCGCCCCCGACCTCTACCCCGAGCACCTGCGGGACGAGATGGACGAGGTCATGCAGCGCGTCTACACCGAGGTCAACAACGGCGTGTACCGCTGCGGCTTCGCCGGCTCGCAGCGCGCCTACGACAAGGCCTACGACCGGCTGTGGACGGCGCTGGACTGGCTCGAGGAGCGGCTGTCGACGCGGCGGTACCTCATGGGCGACACGATCACCGAGGCCGACGTCCGGCTGTTCACCACGCTGGCCCGCTTCGACGCCGTCTACCACGGCCACTTCAAGTGCAACCGGCAGAAGCTGTCGGAGATGCCGGCACTGTGGGGCTACGCGCGCGACCTGTTCCAGACGCCGGGGTTCGGGGACACCACCGACTTCCCGCAGATCAAGGAGCACTACTACGTCGTCCACGCGGACATCAACCCGACGCAGGTCATCCCGATGGGTCCGGACACGTCGAACTGGCTGACCCCGCACGAGCGCGAGGAGCTCGGCGGCTCGCCCTTCGGCGACGGCACCCCGCCCGGGCCGGTAGCCGCCGGCGAGGAGGTGCCGGCGTCGCACGGTCCCGGCGGCATCGGGCACCGGCCCGACGACGAGCGCCGCTGACGGTCCCTGCGCGCTGACGGTGCCGTCCGGGCGGACGACGCCGTCAGCTCGGCCGGGCCTCAGCCCCCGCCACCACCACCGTCGCCACCTCCGCCGCCGTCGAAGCCCCCGCCGCCGTCGAAGCCGCCGGCCGCGCCGACCGCTCCCCCGCCGGCGAGGTAGCGGGCCGCGTGGGGGTGGACCACCCGCTCACCCGTCTCGACGCCCCGCCGCCCCTCGGCACCCACGCGGTACCGGTGCAGGCCGAAGGCGAGGAGGAGGACCGCCGCGAGGACGCCGAGCACCACGATCGCCGTCATGGCGGAAAGGTCCCGCGCGCCCGGGGCGGACGACAGGGCCCTCCGACCCCGGGCTCAGTCCCCGCCGCCGTCTCCGCCGCCGTCGGATCCGCTGTCGGAGCCACTGTCGACCCAGTCGCCGCCGGACCAGCTCCCGTCACCGGCACCGGGCCGGGGACGCTGCCAGGACAGGATGCAGTAGAACGCCATCGCGACGAAGGCGAGGATCGAGAGCGCGGCCACGGCCGGGCACCGTGCCGGACGGCGGGCCGCGGCGCCAGGGGTCGTCGCGCGGTCAGTCCCCGCCGCCGCCTCCGCCGCCGTCTCCCCCACCGCCGCCGGAGTCGCTGCCCCAGCCGCCGCCGTCGTGGTGGCCGTGGTGCCCGCCGTCACCCCAGATCCCGCTGTCGCCGTACCAGCCGTCGCCGCCCGAACGGCGGCCGGCGTTGCGGCGCCGGGCGTTGCGGCGACGGGCGTTCTCACCGCGCGGGCTCCGATGAGCGGCCTCCCGGCGACGGGCCTTCCGCCGGCTGGCGCGGACCGCGGCCGTGGACATGCCGGTGAGCACGAGCAGGACCAGGGTCAGCACGATCCAGGGGAGCACGCGCGGCACTGTGCCCGACGGCCGGACCCGAGGACAAGCACCTCGGGGGTCAGCCGGCCGCGCGCGCCTCGGTGCGTTCGACCTCGACCGCGCACCGCACCGTCGCCGCGGCGGTGGCGAGGGTCTCCCGGTCGAGCCACTCGAGCAGGAACCGGGAGCCGTACACGTCGACGACGGTGGCGCGGTCCGGCAGCGGGCGCAGTGCGCACGAGGTCGTCATGACGTCATGACTAGCACAGCGAGATGTCGCGCGCGTGGCCGTTCGGCGTCCCACGGATGTCACGGCCGGATCGGTCGACGGGGGCGGGGCGCCGGTGTCGCCACCGCCCCCGTCGTCCGGAGTGTTGGGCGGGGAGGTCAGGGGTGCCGCGCGACCGCACCGGTGCGCGGAACCCCCAGCCCCGATACCTCCCCGCCCGGTGGCCCCGGCCCAGCGGGAGCCAGGTCGGGGTCACGCCCGGGAAGGCAGCGCCCAGTCGGCGGTGCGGTGCGGGAGGGATTCCCGACCTCGGCCGGCGGCTGGTGCGCGCCTGGCAGGGAGGTCAGTCGGGAGAGAAGGACGGGTCGCGCAGGACGGCGGCGACGACGGCGGAGGCCGACGACGGCGCCGGGACGGTGCAGAGAGCGGTGGCCGGCACGCCCGACGGGCAGATCGCGGCCAGCGTGGTCAGCCAGACCGAGGCCGACATGGTGGGCGCCGGGGGCACGATCGGCCTCGGCTCGGGCGCCACCGGCGCCGTGGGCTCGGTGGGGAGGTCGTCGGCGAGCGGCGGCGGGTCGGCGGGCCGCGGAGCCGTGGCCTGCTGCCGCTGCGTGGTCCTGCTCGCCGGGGTCGTGCTGGCGTCCTCGGACGCGCCGCACTCGGCCCGCGGAGCGCTCAGCAGGACGGCCACGGTCGCCGGGGCGGCGGCGAGCCCGGTGGTCTGTGCGGTCTCGAGGGTCGCGGTCCCGGCCACGGGGGCGGCCTCCCCGACCGGAGCTGACGACGGGGTGGTGACCTGCGCAGTGGCGGCGGTACCGGCGGCCGGCGTCACCACGGCCTCGACAGCGGCGGCGGCCGGCTCGGCCACCGGCGTCACGACCTCCGCCGCCGGTGCACCGGCCTGGGCCACTGGCGCGACGACGGCCTCCACCACCGGCACGAGCGGCAGGGTCACCGCCTCGACCACCGGCACCGGCTGCTGCGTCACCGCCTCGACCACCGGCACGAGCGGCTCGGTCACCGCCTCCACGATCGGGACGAGCGGCTGCGTCACCGCCTCGCCCACCGGGACGAGCGGCTGCGTGATCGTCTCGAGCACAGGGGGCACCGGCTCGACCACCGCGTCGACCACCGGTGCCACAGGACCGGTGACCACCTCGACCACCGGCACGACGACGTCCACGACCACCGGGCCGACCGTCTCCACCAGCGGCGGGACGGCCGGCTCGACCACCGCCTCCACCAGAGGCGGGACGACCTCGACGACAGGAGCCGCCGGTCCCGTGACCGTCTCGACGATCGGCACCACCGGCTGAGCGACGGCCTCGACCACGGGGACGACGGGTTCCACCACCGGGGTCACGACGTCCTCGGCCACGGGGACGACGGGCTCGGTGACCGCGTCGACGACCGGGGCGACCGGCTCCGTCACCGGCGGGACGGCCTGCTCGGCCACCGGAGCCACCGGTTCGACGACCGTCTCCACGACCGGGACCACCGGCTCCGTCACGGTCCCCACGACCGGCTCGACGACCGTCTCGACCACCGGCGCCACCGGGTCGGTCACGGCCTCGGCGACGGGAGCGCCCGGCTCGGTCACCGTCTCCACGACCGGCGCCACCGGCTCGCTCACGGTCTCGACCACCGGCACCACCGGCTCGCTCACGGTCTCGACCACCGGCGCCACCGGGTCGGTCACGGCCTCGGCGACCGGCACGACCGGCTCGGTCACCGCTTCGACCACCGGCGCCACGGGCTCCGTGACGGTCTCGACCTCCGGCGCCACCGGGTCGGTCACGGCCTCGGCGACCGGCGCCACCGGGTCGGTGACCGGCTCCACGGCCGGAGCCACGGACTCGCTGACGGTCTCGACCACCGGAGCGACCGGCTCGGTCACGGTCTCGACGACCGGAGCCACGTGCTCCGTGACGGTCTCGACCACCGGCGCCACCGGCTCGCTCACCGTTTCGCCGACGGTCTCCACCACCGGAGCGACGACGTCCTCGACGACCGGGACGGGCAGCTCGACGACCGGCTCGGGCGTCTCCGCGGGAACGTCCGCGACCGGCTCCGGAGCGGGCTCGGAATCAGGCGGAGGCTCGAGTGCCGGCGGGGGCTCGGGCCCAGGGGCAGGCTCGGGCCCAGGGTCGAGCTCGGACGCAGGGGCGGGCTCGGGCGCAGGGGCGGGCTCGGGCGCAGGGGCGGGCTCGGGCACAGACGGAGGCTCGGGCGCAGGAGCCGGGACGTCGGCGACCGGCTCGACCACGGACTCCACGACCGGCTCGACCACGGGCTCGACGACCGGCTCGACGGCGACCTCGTCGACCGTCGCGGTGACCTCCTCGACCACGCCGCCGAGCAGGGAGCCGTCCGGAGCGGGTGGGTCCTCGGCGCGCGCGGAGGTGGAGACGACCACCAGGAGCGTGAAGATGCCGGCCACCAGGCCGAGCAGGAGGAGGACCCGACGGGGCCAGCGCGCTACTCCGGCGCTGCTCACCGACCCCCGTGTGGAAGTCCCCTCCCGCACGGACGCAGACTAGAACGACTCCATCCGAAAAGCTCGTCGATCACGGCTACGGGGCGTACCGGGACCTCCCCGACCCAAACGACCCGAGCCGAACGACCCGGCCTAGACGACGCGGATGCGCAGCCGGCGGAACCCGCGGCCCTTGTTCTCCATCTTGACCACCTCGACCCGGCCGACCATCGCCGTCGAAGCGACGTGCGTGCCGCCGTCGGCCTGCAGGTCCAGGCCGACGATGTCGACGATCCGCACCTGCTCGATGTCGGGCGGCAGCAGGTCGGTCGCGGTCCGGATGAGGTCGGGGATCGCGTACGCCTCGTCGCGCGGGAGCGTGCGGACCCGGATCGGCCGGTCCGCGGTGATCTCGGCGTTCACCGCCTCGGCCACGCGGTCCTTGAAGTCGGCCGGCACCTCGGCGAGGTCGAAGTCCATCCGCGCGGTCAGCGGCTCCATGTTGCCGCCGGTGACCTTGGCGCCGAAGTCGCGCAGCACCACGCCGGTGAGCACGTGCAGGCCCGAGTGGGTGCGCATGAGCGCGGTCCGGCGCTCGTCGTCGAGCGCCCCGCGGACGGCGGTGCCCGGCGGCGGCACCGGGTCGCCCTCGACCGGGACCAGGTACAGCTCGTCGCCCTTGCGGGTGCCGGCGATCCGGGTGCGCACGCCGCCCCACAGCAGCACGCCCTCGTCCGGCGGCTGCCCGCCGCCGCCCGGGTAGAAGGCCGAGCGGTCGAGGACGATGCCCTGCTCGGGGTCGGCCGCGACGACGGTCGCGCCCCACTCCCGCACGGTGGCGTCGGCGAGGTCGAGGCGGTGGGTGTGCCCGTGCCGGTCAGCGCTCACGGGCACCCATCCTGCCGAACGCGCCCGCGCTCAGGCCGCCGTCTCCTCCTCCGCCGGGCGGGCGCGGTCGGCCCGGTCCAGGAACGCCCCGACGAGCCGGGCGCAGGCCGCGGCGGCCTCCGGCTCCCGCTCGGCGATCTCGCGGCGCAGCCCGGGCACCAGCGCGTCGGCCTCCGGCGGCGGCGGGCCGGTGAGCTCCCACGTCTCCTCCCAGGCGGAGAACGCGCCTGGGTCGATCTCCGGGTGGAACTGCACGCCGAGGTGCGGGCCGCAGGTGAACGCCTGCACCGCCCGGTCGGTCCGCGCGACCTCCACCGCGCCGGGCGGCACGGTGAACCGGTCGCCGTGGTACTCGAACCAGGGGCCGGCCGGCACGAGCCCGGGGTCGGCGGTCTCGACGTCGAGGAACCCGTGCTCGCCCTGCGGCGCCTGCGCGACCACGCCGCCCAGCACCCGCGACAGCGCCTGCCCGCCGAAGCAGACGCCGAGCACCGGCGTCCCGGCGTCGACCGCCCGTCGCAGGTAGGCGAGCTCGGCGGCCAGCCACGGCACCGTGTCGTCGTAGGCGGCCGCCCCCGAGCCCATGACCACCAGCGTGCGCAGCGTGGCGGGGTCGGGCAGGTCGGTGAGCAGCGGGGAGTCGCCGACCGTCGTCCCGACGACGACCGTCAGCCCCTGCGCCTCCAGCGCCGGCCGCAGGGTGCCGACCAGCCGGTGCCCGCGGGAGGCGTCGGCGTCGTGGACGAGGACGAGCGCGGTCTGCATGCACCCAGTATCCGCGGGCTCACCGACGGTCCCGGACGTCCCGCGCCGGGGTGCCCCCCTTCCCGGCGGGCCGCCGCCGGAGCAGGCTGGCGCCCGCGGCGGTGCCGCCCGGGCAGCGCCGCCCCCAGAGAGGAGCGGCCATGTACGCACGCTCGACCTCCGTCGCGGGCACACCCGAGAAGCTCGACGACGGGATCGCGTACGTCTGCGACGAGGTCATGCCCGCGCTGGCCGACATGCGCGGGTTCGTGGGCCTGTCGATGATCACCGACCGCGCCAGCGGCCGGGCCGTCGTCACCTCGTCCTGGCGCGACGTCGAGTCGATGCGGGCCAGCGCCGACCGGGTGCGCGCGATGCGCGAGCAGGCCGCGGAGGTCTTCGGCGGGGACGTCACGGTGCAGGAGTGGGAGGTCGTGGTCATGCACCGCCGCTCGGAGGCACCGTCGGGCGCGTGCACGCGGGTGACCTGGTGGCGCGCCGACCCGGCCGGGCTGGACCGGGTGCTCGACGCCTACCGCAGCGTCATGGTGCCGCGGATGGAGGACTACCCCGGCTTCTGCAGCGTGAGCCTCATGGTCGACCGGGAGAGCGGCCGGGCCGCGTCCGCGGTGACCTTCGAGGACCGCGAGGACATGGACGCCGGCCGCGCCCACGCCCGCGCCTCCCGGGACGACTTCGCCCGGGCCATGAAGCTCGAGATCACCGACGCCGAGGAGTTCGACCTCGTCCTCGCCCATCTCAGGGTGCCGGAAACGGTGTGACGGCCCTGCCCGCCTCCCACACGGGAGGCGGGCAGGCGGCTCACACGACGGCGGTGAAGGCCGGCCAGACGTCCTCCGGGCCGGCGGCGACCAGGCCCGCGCCGAGGAACCGCGACCAGGTCAGCTCGCTGCCGGCCTCGTCGCGCCAGGACCAGCAGCGCCGGGTCAGGTGGTGCAGCCGGTGCTCCTGGGTGAAGCCGATCGCGCCGTGCACCTGGTGGGCGAGCTTGGCCACCCGCTCGACGGCCTCCCCCGCACGCACCTTCGCGGCGGCCGCGGCCAGCCCGATCGTCGCCTCGCCCCGGCCGAGGGCCTGGACGGCGGCGTCGACCAGCGCAGCGGTCGAGGTGACCTCGCCGGCCATCTGCGCCAGCTCCATCTGGATCGCCTGGAACTTGCCCAGCGGCCGGCCGAACTGGTGCCGCTCGCCGGCGTACTGCACCGTCCACGCCAGCACCTGCTCCAGCGCGGCCGAGATCTGCACCGCGCGGGCCAGCGCGTAGCGGGCGCGCACCTCCGCCGCCCGCGCCGGGGTGAGCAGCGCGCCGCGCGCGCCGACGCCGTCGAGCACCAGCGACCCGCGCGGCTCCCCGGCCAGGTTCACCGCCCGCGACGCCGTCAGCCCCGAGGCGTCGACGACGGCCAGCACCGCGCCCTCGATCCCGGCCGGCGCCGTGGCCAGCACCGCGACGTGCCGGCCCACGCCGGCCCACGCGACGTCGGTGGCGGTGCCGGAGAGGGTGAACCGGCCGGGCCCGTCGCCGTCGTCGGAGGGCTCGGCGGCGACCGTCCCGTCGACGGCGACCGTCAGCGGCTCCTCCGGCGAGGGCAGGTCGAGGTCGGCGGCCACCACGGCCGGCCCGGCCACGAGCAGCTGCTCGGCCACGGGCACCGCGGCGGCGCCGGCCGCCAGCGTGCGCACGATCGCGACGGCGTCGGCGAGCTCGCCGCCGGAGCCGCCGGCCTCCTCCGGCAGCCCGACGCCGGTGAGCCCGGCCTCGGCCAGCGCCGACCACAGGCCCTCGTCCCACGGCCGCTCCGCGGTGAGGACGAACGGCTCGTGCCCGGAGAGGATGTCCCGGACGGTCTCGACCACCAGGTCCTGATCGCTCATCGCAGCCCCAGCCCCCGCGCCACGATCCCCTTGAGGATCTCGTTGGTGCCGCCGCGCAGCGTGTAGCCCGGCGCGTGCAGCTGTGCCTCGGCCAGCGCCCGGCCCAGCGGGTCGGGGCTGTCCAGTGACGCCGGGACGTCGACCACCCGGCGCACCTCGTCGACGACGTCCTGCTCGAACGTCGTCCCCATGTCCTTGACCAGCGCGGCCGGGATGTCGGGCAGCTCCCCGCGGTCCAGCGCGGCGGCGATCCGCAGCGACAGCTGGCGCAGCGCCAGCGCCCGCGAGGACAGCCGGCCCAGCACCGCCAGCTGCGCCGGGTCGCCCGAGGCGGCGGCGCGGCGACCGAACTCGGCCAGCAGCGGCCAGGTGGAGAGGAACCGCTCGGGCCCGGACCGCTCGAACGCCAGCTCCGCGGTCACCTGGTGCCAGCCGGCGCCCTCGGCGCCCAGCAGCATGTCGCCGGGCACGACGACGTCCTGGAACACCACCTCGTTGAAGTGGTGGCCGCCGTCGAGGATGCGGATCGGGTTGACCGTGATGCCGGGCAGCGACAGGTCGACCAGCAGCTGGGTCAGCCCCTGGTGCTTGCCGCGCGGGCCCTCCCCGGGCGGGCCGGTGCGCACCAGCACGATCCCGTAGTGGGAGTGGTGCGCGTTCGACGTCCAGACCTTGGCGCCGTCGACCACCCAGTCGCCGTCGGCGTTGCGGGTGGCGCGGGTGCGGATGGAGGCCAGGTCGGAGCCGCTGTCGGGCTCGCTCATCCCGATGACGAAGTAGCACTCCCCCGCGGCGATGCGCGGGAGGATGTCCTTGCGCTGCGCCTCGGTGCCGTAGCGCAGCAGGTTGGGCCCGGACTGCCGGTCGGCGATCCAGTGCGCGGCCACCGGGGCCCCGGCGGCGAGCAGCTCCTCGGTGACGGCGTACCGCTCCTGCGCGGTGCGCTCGTGGCCGCCGTACTCCTTCGGCCAGGTCATGCCCAGCCAGCCGCGGGCGCCGAGCTTGCGCGAGAACTCCGGGTCGACGCCGGACAGCCAGGTGTCCACGTGCGTGGTGAAGGTCCCCGCGGCGAGCTCCTGCGCGAGGAACTCCCGGACCTCCAGGCGGACCCGCTCGGCCGCCTCGGACGGCGGTGCGGGCGCCAGGGTCAACTGGTTGCTGCTCATGACGGACACGTCCCCACGTCGGCGTGGCAGTTGTCGCCCTCGGTTCTACCGTGCGCCCGGGTGCAACACCCGCGCCCGGGTGTGTCGGACGCCCTCCGCCCGCCGCGCGGGGACGCGGTCAGCTCCGGTCGTCGCCGCCGGGGAACGCGTCCCGGGCGAGCTGGCGCAGCCCGTCGGCCACGTCACCGGCCACGGTCGTGAGCCGGTCGACGGCGCCGGTGACCAGCCGGCGCACCGCGACGGGGTCCAGCCCCAGCACGGAGCCGAGCCCGGCCGCGACGTCGACCCCCGGGAAGCCGGGGGCCGGCTCGGGCGGCTCCCCCCGGCCCGGCGTCCAGCGCATGGCGTCACCGGAGACCGTGACGTCCCCGGTCGCGCCCTCGAGCACGTCGGTCAGCTCACTGCGCGTCTGCTCCACGGCGGCCTCCTCGCGCCCGGCCCCGCGGACGGGGCGGTGGCTGCGATGGTCCGCCTCCTCCTCCCGGCCCGCCAGACCCTCGACCGGCAGCCGGGTGAGGACGAGCAGGGCGACGTCGTCGGCGCGGCGGGGCCCGGCCAGCGCGTCGAGCAGCCGGTCGCACAGGGCGTCCGGGTCGGCGCCGGAGGCGGCCGCGGCGGCGACGGCGCGCAGCCGGTCCAGCCCCTCGTCGATGTCGGCGGTGCGGCTCTCCACCAGGCCGTCGGTGAACAGGACGAGCGTCGCGCCCGGCCGCAGCCGGCCGCGCCACTCGGGGGCGGGACCCGGCGGGGCGCCGAGCAGCCGGCCCGGGCGGACGTCGAGCAGCCCGGCCCGCCCGCCCTCGACCAGCAGCGGCGGCGGGTGGCCGGCCGAGGCGATCCGCAGCCCGCCGGTGGGCGGGTGCAGCCGCGCGAACAGCGCGGTGGCCATCCGCGGCAGGCCGAGCAGCGGCCAGCTGCCGTGCAGCCGGTCGACCAGCGCCGCCGGCCCCGGCCGGTCCACCAGCAGCGCGCGGTGCACGCTGCGCAGCTGGCCCATCGTCGCCGCGGCCGTCACGTCGTGGCCGACGACGTCGCCGACCGCCAGCGCCACCTCGCCGCCGGGCAGCGGGACGACGTCGTGGAAGTCGCCGCCGACGTCGGCGCCGCGGCTGGCCGGCAGGTAGCGGACGGCGACGGCGTACCCCGGCACCTCCGGCGGCGCGGGCGGCAGCAGGCTGGCCTGCAGCGTGTGGGAGGTGTGCTCGTCGAGCTCGTGGCGCTGGGCGACGTCCATGCCCTGCGACATCTGCAGCGCGAGCTGCTCGGCGGTCTCGACGTCGGCCTCGGTGAACGGGCCACGGCGCACGTCGGCGCCGAGCGAGAGCACGCCGAGCGGCCGGTTCTCCGCGACCAGCGGCACGCAGACGAGGTCGGCCAGCTCCAGCGCCCGGGTGACCTCCCGGTGCCGTGGGCTCGTGGTGGCCCGCGCCAGCTCGGCGTCGGCCGCGCCGCGCAGCCAGACCGTGCGGTGCTGGGTCAGCGCCCGCACGCTCGGGTGCGAGCCGTCGCGGCGGGGCAGGTGGACGTCGCGCAGCTCCTCGACCAGGGGGCGGCGGGCCGGGTCGGCGTGCGCGACCACCGGCTCGGCCAGCCCGTGCTCGGTGAGCACGTCGACGACGCACACGTCGGCCAGCCGGCGGACGGTCAGCTCGGCGAGCTCCGCGATCGTCTCGGTGACCCCGTGCCCGGCGGCCATGAGCCGGGCGGCCTCGAGCAGGAACGCCGACCGCGCCGCCTGCCGGACGGTCTCCTCGTGCAGCCGGACCCGCTCGAGCGCCTGCCCGGCCTGCCGGCCGAGGGTGGTCAGCAGGTCGGCGTCGGCCGGCGCGAGGGAGCCGCGGGCGCCGGGCTCGGCCAGGCTGATCAGCTCGCTGTCGTCGGTGACGCCGAGGACCAGCACCAGCGCGCCGAGGTGCCGGTCGTCGGCGGCCGTCACCGGCACGACGACGACCGCCTCCTGCCCGGCCTCGGCCATCGCCTCCGCGAGCCCCGGCCACCGGTCGCGCAGCGCCGGCCCGACCGGCACCGACCGCACCCCGCCGGTGCGGACCAGCTCCGCGCCGTCCCGCGCCGCCGCGGCCAGCTCGCCGAGCAGGTGCGGCGCCACGTGGTCGCTGGCGGCCAGGGCGACCGGCAGCGGCGCCCCCTCCGGCCCGGGGAGGGCCAGCCACAGCGCGGCACCGCCGGCTTCCACCGCCGCCCGCGCCCGGCGGACGACGACCTCGGCGACCTGCCCGGCCGACGCCGCCGCGGCCAGCTCGGAGACGACCTGCTGCAGCGTCCGCGCCCGCGCCTCGGACTCGGCCGCGGCCCGCTGCGCGGTGAGCAGCGCCCGCTCGTAGCGCCGTCGCGAGGTCGCCTCGAACACCGTGGCGCGCACCAGCAGCGGCTGCCCGTCCTCGTCGCGGACCTCGACCGCGTTGAGCAGGCACGGCAGCACCGACCCGTCCGCGCGGAGCACGTCGAGCGCCACCTCGCGGACCGCCCCCTGCAGCCGCAGCAGCGGCGCGAGGTGGGTCTCGTAGAACACCCGGCCGCCGGCGTTGAGCAGGTCGGGCAGCCGCCGGCCGCGGACGTCGCCGGGCTCCCGGCCGGTCCAGGTGCAGAAGGTGCGGTTGACCTTGACCACCCGCCCGTCCGGGACCATCGACAGGTAGCCGCAGGGGGCGTTCTCGTAGAGGTCGGCGGGGTCCTCCTCCAGCAGTCGCGCGAGACCCTCCGGCTGCTCGAGCCGGTCCGGGGGCGGTGCGGGGTCGGTCACGGGCCGGCCGGGCCCCCGAGGAAGGCGCGGATCGCCGCGGTCGTCTCCTCGGGCGCGGACAGGTGCGGGCAGTGCCCGGTGGCGGCCAGCCGCCGGAAGACGCTGCCCGGGACCTGCCCGTGCACGAACCGGCCGACGGGCTCGGGCGCGATCGCGTCGTCGGAGCACTGCAGCACCAGCGTCGGGACACGGACCGCGGGGAGGTCGGCGCGGTTGTCGGAGAGGAACGTGACCCGGGCGAAGTCGCGGGCGACGCGGGGGTCGGTGCGGCAGAAGCTCGCGGTCAGCTCCGCGGCCACGTCGGGGTGGTCCGGCCCGGCGACCACCGCGGCCAGCGCCGCCGCCCACTGCGCCGGGTTGCTGTCCAGCGACTCCAGCAGCGCGGCGACGTCGGCCCGGCTGAAGCCGCCGGTGTAGTCCTCGTCGTCGACGTAGCGGGGGCTCGGGCCGATCATCACCAGCGCCCCGAACCGGCCGGGGTCGGCCCGCACCGCCAGCACGCCGATCATCGCGCTCACCGAGTGGCCGACCAGGACGACGTCGGTCAGGTCCAGCTCCCGGACGACGTCGAGGAGGTCCTCGGCGTAGCCGCGCAGGGAGCCGTGGCGGACGGGGTCGTAGGCGGAGACGTCGGACCCGCCGGCGCCGACGTGGTCGAAGGTGACCACCCGGTGGTCGACGGCGAACTCGGGCACCAGGGCCCGCCACATCGACTGGTCGCAGCCGTACCCGTGTGCGAGGACCATCGGCCGGGCTCCCTCCGGCCCGCGCACGCGCACGCAGTTCCGTGTGACCACCGTCACGCCCGGGACGGTAACGGACGCGGGCGTCCCTGTCCCCGCCCGGTCGCGCACGGACCCCTGTCCCCCCGCCCGGCGGGCTCCTACCCTGCCCCCGTCCCGGACGAGACCGGTCCGGTTCCTCCCTCCTGAGCTGCACCGGAGGTGCCCCGTGACCGCCGTGCCGACCTCCCTCCGTCCCCCCGCACCCGCCGCGGACGTGCCGCCCGCGACCCGGGCCGGGGACTCCCAGCGCGTCCTGCACCGGCTGGTCCGCCGGGAGCTGCGGACCCTGGCCGAGCTCGCCACCTGGGCGCCGCCCGGCGACGCCGCGCGCACCGCGGCCCTCACCCGGCACGCCGACCTGGTCGGGCGGGTGCTGCTGGGCCACCACGCCGTGGAGCGCGAGCTGCTGTGGCCGGCCCTGGAGCGCGCGCTGCCGGCCGGCGCCGCGGGGTCCGCGCGGGCGCGCATCGCCGCGTGGACCACCCGCTGCGCCGCCGTCGACAACCGGCTGCGCGACCTGTCCACCGCCGCCCGGCAGTGGGCGGTCGCCGGCACGCCGCCGGCCCGGGACGCCTTCGCGCTGGCCTGCCTGGACCTCGCGGCGGTCGTGGACGCGCAGACCGCGGCCGAGGAGCGGGAGCTGCTGCCGCTGCTCGAGGCGCACCTGCCGGCGCGGGAGTGGACGGCGATCGTGCACGCCCCGCGGCCGGCGCTGTCGGGCCGCGAGCGGCTGACGGTGCTGGGGCTGGCCCTCGAGGACGCCGCGCCGGCGGAGCAGGAGCGGCTGATGGCGGGGCTGGGCCGGGGCACCCGGCTGGTCTGGCGGCTGGCCGGGCGGGCGCGCTACCGCGCGGCGGTGGTCCGGCTGCGGGGTGCGCCGCCCTCGCACTGAAGCCGGGCCCAGGGAGCGGGCGCGATGACGAGCCCGCTCCCGGAGGGGTCAGTAGCGCGACGTGCCGCAGTCCCGGCAGCGCTTCTTGGCCGTGGTGGTCTCGCCGTGGCAGTTCGGGCAGGTCCAGGACGCCCGCTCGGTGGGGCGCTCGGTGGTGGTCGTGGACATGGTGTTCTCCCCTGTCGTCCGGGAGCCCCCGACGGTAGGCAGCCGGGATGTCGGGCAGGTGTCCTGCGGGTTGCGGGACGACACGGTCTCCCCTGACTCCCCGCCCATCCCGCCACGGCGCACTGGCAGGGCACTGGTACGCGGGTGCAAGCCGGGCCTCCAGTCGGCGCCCAGTCCCGTGCAGGAGGTGCGCGGGAGCGTCCTCGCAGCGAGCCGGACAGCGGCTCGACCACCGAGGAGGCACTGCCATGACCCGCACCGCCCTGACCCGCACCCGCGCCGCCCGCACCCTGCTGCGCACCGCCGTCCCCGCGACCGCGTTCGCCGCCGTGCTCGCCACCGCCGGCACCGCGTCGGCCGGCTCGGTCGCCTACAACGCCTACGACACCGACGCCAACGGCTACGTCGACCTGTACGCCTTCGACGACAGCGGCGACCGGTACGAGGACACCTGGGCGGTCGACTGGGACGAGAACGGCTACGTCGAGCAGGTCGCCGTCGACACCGACCTCGACGGCTGGGCCGACACCTTCGCCTTCGACGGGAACGAGGACGGCTACGTCGAGGAGGTCGGCGTCGACACCACCGGCAACGGCCTGCCCGACGTGTGGGGCGCCGACTCCGACCTCGACGGCTACGTGGACGCCGCCGCCTACGACGTCGACGACGACGGGTACGCCGACTTCTCCGAGCCGATGGCCCCGACCTCCTACGCCTACGCGTCGGTGACCTACGTCTTCGCCGAGGCCGACGGCTGGACCTACTGGGAGGTGTCGGTCGAGTACGGCTACGGCCTGACCTCCGACCAGGACGACAGCGGGATCGAGCCGGCGGCCGGCGGGACGTTCACCGCCGCCGAGGACACCGCCGGGGACACCGCCGCCGGGGACACCGCGCACGAGTGGACCGGCGACCCGGTCACCACCGCGGTGCGGGAGCTCGCCGGCCTCTTCTGAGCCGGCCGATGAGTCCAGCGCCCGGCGCCGGTCCCGAGGAGGTGGCCGTCTTCCTCCTCGTCCCCGGCGCCGGTGGGCGCGCCTGGTACTGGCACCGCCTGGTCCCCGAGCTCGAACGCCGGGGTCACCAGGCGGTCGCCGTCGACCTGCCCGCCGACGACGACACCGCCGGGCTCCGGCGGTACGCCGAGGTGGCGACGGCCGCGCTCGACGCCCGGTCCGCGGACGGGGACGCCGTGGTGGTCGGGCAGTCGATGGGCGGGCTCACCGCGCCGCTGGTGGCGGCGCGCCGGCCGGTGCGGCTGCTGGTCCTGCTCAACGCGATGGTGCCGCGGCCCGGCGAGACCGGCGGGGAGTGGTGGGACGCCGTCGGTCAGGCGGAGGCCCGGGCGGCGTGTGCCCGCGTGCAGGGCCGGCCCGTGGACGACGCCGTCGAGTCCGACTTCTCCCACGACGTGCCGCCGGAGGTGTGGGCCGCCGGGGCCGGGCACGCCGGCGACCAGTCGGGGACCCCGTTCGGCGAACCGTGGCCGCTGGCCGCCTGGCCCGACGTGCCCACGCGGGTGCTCGCCGGCGCGGAGGACCGCTTCTTCCCGGTCGTGTTGCAACGGCGGGTGGCCCGCGGGCGGCTGGGCCTGGGGATCGTCGAGGTCCCCGGCGGGCACCTGTGCGCGCTGAGCCGGCCGGTGGAACTGGCGGACGCCCTCGACGCCCTGGTGGCGCAGACCTCGCCCCGACACGCGGGCGGGAGATGACAGCGAGGGGGTGAAAGGCGCAAGATGGTCGATTGCCGCGCGCGCCAGGAATGGCGCTCGAAATGGCGACGAAGAGAACTTCGGCCATTCTAGCAGAGGGAAGTGCATTGCCGGCGAGCCCGTCCGACGTCGTCCCCGACCCCGATCTCGCCTCCGCGCGGGACCTGGCCCTCGAGCAGGAGTACGTCACCGACCTGTACCGCCGGCTGGACGCCGCCCGCGAGCTGGCCAGCACCCGGTGGCGGCAGGCGATCACCTGGCCGGCCGTCGACCCGCAGGCGCTGCAGGAGCGCGACGCCACCGTCCGCTTCCACGGCGAGCGGGTGGTCGCGCTCGACGCCGCCGAGGCCGGGCTGGTCGTCGGCCGCATCGACCGCGCCGACGACGGCGGCACCCTCTACGTCGGCCGGATCGGCCTGCCCGGCGACGACCCGGCGCAGGACCCGGCGCTGGTCGACTGGCGGGCCCCCGCGGCCCGGCCGTTCTACGTCGCGACCCCGGTGCAGCCGCTGGGCATCGTGCGGCGCCGGCACATCCGCACCCGCGGGCGCACCGTCGTCCGCCTCGACGACGAGGTGCTCACCGACGGCGTCATGGGCTCGGGCCTGACCGGCGAGACCGCGCTGCTGGCCGCCCTCGACGCCTCGCGCACCGGGCGGATGACCGACATCGTCCGCACCATCCAGGCCGAGCAGGACCGGGTGATCCGCAGCGACGCCGCGGGCGTGCTCGTCGTCCAGGGCGGGCCGGGCACCGGCAAGACGGCGGTCGCGCTGCACCGGGCGGCCTACCTGCTCTACACGCACCGCGAGCGGCTGGCCCGCCGCGGCCTGCTCGTCGTCGGCCCGACGCCGACCTTCCTGCGCTACATCGCCGACGTGCTGCCCTCCCTCGGCGAGACCGGCGTGCTGCTGGCCGGGCTCGGGCAGCTGCGCCCGGGCCTGGACGCCCGCGGCGAGGAGTCGCCGGAGGCCGCGGCGGTCAAGGGCCGGCTGGAGATGGTCGACGTGCTGCGCGCCGCGATCGCCGACCGGCAGGTGGTGCCCGCCGCGCCGCGGGAGGTCGAGGTGGACGGGTTCCGGCTGCGGCTGCGGCCGATCGACGTCACCCGCGCGCAGAACGCCGCACGCCGCGCGGACCCGCTGCACAACCTGGCCCGGCCGGTGTTCGTCCGCCGCGTCGTCGACACGCTGACCAGGCGCTACGCCGACCGGCTCGGCCGGGACGTGGACGGCGGCGCGGGCCTGCTCGACCGGGAGGACGTCGCCGCGCTGCGCCGCGAGGTGAGCGAGGACCCGGGCGTGCGGTCGCTGCTGGCCGAGCTGTGGCCGGTGCTCACCCCCGAGCGGCTGCTCACCGACCTGTTCGCCGACCCGGCGCGGATCGCCGCGGCCACCCCCGGCTGGTCCGACGCCGACCGCGCGCTGCTGCACCGCCCGCGCGGCAGCGTGTGGACCCCGGCCGACGTCCCGCTGCTCGAGGAGGCCGAGGAGCTGCTCGGCTTCGACGACAGCGCGCAGCGCGCCCGCGCCGACCGGGACCGCCGCCGCGCACTCCAGCGGGCGCAGGAGACCCTCGACGTGCTGCACGGCTCCCGGTCGGTGGACCTGGAGGACGAGCACCTGGAGGCCGAGGTGCTCAGCGCCGGCGACCTGCTGTCGGCCGAGGACCTCGCCGACCGGCAGCGCGAGCTGGACCTGCGCACCACCGCCGAGCGGGCGGCCGCCGACCGCACGTGGACCTTCGGGCACGTCGTCGTCGACGAGGCGCAGGAGCTCTCGCCGATGGCCTGGCGGCTGCTGGTGCGCCGCTGCCCGACCCGGTCGATGACCGTCGTCGGCGACGTCGCGCAGACCGGCAGCCTGGCCGGCGCGCAGCGGTGGGACGCCGTCCTGCGCCCGCACGTCGGCGACGCGTTCCGGCTGGAGGAGCTGACCGTCAACTACCGCACCCCGGCCGAGGTGATGGCGGTGGCCGCCGACGTGCTGGCCGCGACCGGCACCGGGCTGCGGCCGCCGCGGTCGGTGCGCACCGGCGGCACGCCGCCGGTCGCGGAGGTCACCGGGGAGTCCGGGCTGGCCGGGCGGGTCGCCGCGGTGGCCGCGGACCTCGCCGGGCGGGAGGGGACGACGGCGGTACTCGTGCCGCCGAGCCGGGTGGCCGGCGTCGTCGCGGAGCTCGCGGAGCTGCGGCCGGACGTGCAGTCCGGACCGGGCGCGGACTCCTCGCTGGGGCCGGTGGTGCTCACGCCGGGCGAGGCCAAGGGCCTGGAGTTCGACTCGGTGGTGGTCGCCGACCCGCAGGGCGTCCTCGACGAGGGCGTGCGCGGGCTCAACGACCTCTACGTCGCGCTCACCCGCGCCACCCAGCGGCTGACCGTGCTCTCCCCCGGCCCGCTGCCCGCGGTGCTCGGCCGGCTGGGGGCCGCGGCGGCCTAGCGGGGCCCAACCGCGGGGGCAGTGCGGCGCAAGCGCCGTCCGGAGGGTGGACGGCGTGCCCCGCTCCCGCCTGCTGACCGTGTCCGCCCTGCTCCCCGCCGTGCTGCTCGCGACGGCCGCCTGCTCCCCGGCTCCGGCTGCCGCGCCCTGGTCCGCCGCGCCGGCGGCCGAGGCCTCGCGGACCACCGTGTCCGTGCCCGGCACCGGCCCGGCCGGGGACCACACCGACGCCCGCGGGGTGTCCGCCGGCCCGGACGGCACCACGCTCGTCCTGCTCGCCGGGGCCGACGCCGGCGTGGACGACGCCGCGCCGGGCGCCGCGCTCGCCGTCGTCGGTCCGGACGGCACGACGGTCCAGGCGACGGCGGAGCTCGCGCCCGGCTCCCGCCCGGACACCGCGTTCGGCTCCGGCGGTGCGGCCGTGGTGGCCGGGCCGGTGTGGCCGGGCACGGGACCGGTCGGCTACGCGCTGCAGGTCGTCGACCCGGCGACCGGGACGGTCACCGCCACCCTCCCGGTCGCCGTCCCCGGGGACGTGCTGCTCACCGGCTCGGCCGCGGCCCTCGGCCCCGACGGCGTCCTCTACGTGGCCGTGTCCCGCAGCGCCGGTCCCCCGCTGCTGCTCGCCGTCGACCCGGCCACCGGCGCGGTCCGGACCTCGGCCGACGTCGACCTCGCCGTCGAGGGCGTCGAGCCCACCTCCGCGGAGGTCGGCGCGGTGGCGGTCTCCCCCGACGGTTCCCGCGTGGTCCTGGTGGCGGAGACCCTGTGGCCCGACGCGGAGGCCCCGGCCCGCAGCCTGCTGCTGGCCCTGACGCCGGACCTGCTGCCGCGGGACGCACCGGTCGACCTCGCGCCCGGCTTCGTCCGCGCCGGGGTCCAGGACGTGGTCGTGGTCGCCGACGGCACCGCGTACGCGGTGGTCCGCGGCGCCGACGCCGACCGCACCGACCGCGAGCACGTGGTGGCCGTCGCCGTGGGCGCGACCGCGCCCGCGGTGCTCACCGCCGACGGCGCCTTCCGCGGCACGCCGGTCACCGATGCCGAGTTCGACGGGACGGCGCTGTGGCTGACGCTGCAGCAGGAGTCGGCCGCGGCGTCGGTGGTCGTCGTCGACGTCCGGACGGGCGCGGTGGGGGCGCCGCTCGGCCTGTGCGACGAGCTGGCCGGGTACCTGCACGCCGGGGACGACGGCCGCATCGCGGTGACCGCCCGCTGCGACGGCGAGGCCGTGCTCTGGTGGCTCGATCCCCGGTGACCCCTGCTCCGCGGACGCTCGTGCTCTGCCCACAGTCGTGGGCAGAGCACGA
>NZ_JBJGZH010000039.1:0-37298 GCF_054050415.1 Geodermatophilus sp. SYSU D01180
CTCGGGGGGCTTGTGTCTCCTCATAAACTACTCGAAGCGCCCGCACCCCCCCCCCGCCCCCCCCCCCCCCCCCCCCCCCCCCCCCCCCCCCCCCCCCCCCCCCCCCCCCCCCCCCCCCGACCCCATCCTCGGGTGGTGACCGCCGGCGATCCCGCCTGGCCGCGACCGGCCGGCCCCGGACCGGTGGTGGCGGTGGGCAAGCTGGTTGCCGACCAGCTGCTCGAGCTGTCCGCACCGCTGGTGGCCGGCGGCCAGCAGCGCGTCGAGCGGACGACGACGGCCGGCGGCGCCCCCGCCAACGTCACCGCCGGCGTGGCCCGCGTGGGTGTGCCCGCGCGGCTCGCGGGCTGGGCCGGCGCCGACCCGCTGGCCGACGGGCTGCTGGCCGGTCTCACCGAGCGCGGGGTCGAGCTCGCGGTGGTGCGCCGCGGCCGCACGCCGCTGGCGACGGTGCTCGTGCACCCCGACGGCGAGCGCACGGTGCTGACCGACAGCGGCGAGGGCCGGCTGGAGCCGGCCGACGTCCGTCCGGAGTGGTCCGCCGGTGCGGCCGTCGCCCACCTCGACGGCTACGACCTGCTGCGGTTCCCCGACGCGGTGCGGGCCGCGGCCGACACGGCGCACGACCTCGGGGTGCCGGTGAGCGCGGACGTCGCCGCGGCCGCCCGGATCTCCGCCCATGGCGCGGGCGCCTACGTCGACCTGCTCACCGGGCTGCGTCCGGACGTGCTCTGCTGCAACGCCGCCGAGGCCACGGTCCTGGGCCTGGACGGCGACCTGCCGGACTGGGCGCCGCCGCTGGTGCTGGTGCACGCCGGCGCCCGCCCGACCCGGGTCGTCACGGCGGCGGGCACGGTGGAGGTCCCGGTGGAGCCGCTACCGGCGGGCGGCGTCCGCGACACGACGGGCTGCGGGGACGCGTTCGCGGCCGGGCTGCTGACCGGCTGGCGCGCGGGTGCACCCGTGCTGGACGCCGTCCGGACCGGCCACGCGGCGGCCGCCGTGGTGGCCGGAGTGATCGGCGGCCAGCCACCGCCCTCTCCTCGATAATCGGCCCTCTGACCTGGGGATTCGTGCTGCACGAGGCTGCCGGATCGGCTAGACTTCGATCATGTGTTCGGGTGCCTCGGGGAGTGGGGACGTCCTCGACGACGTCGCCGCGCTGGTCGCCGAGCGCAACCGGATCGACGCCCGTCTGACCCGCCTCGTGCGTGATGCGGAGAACCAGCAGGCGCCCGAGCGGGACGGGCTGAAGTCGATGGCCTCCTGGCTGCGCGGGCACTGCCGGCTGTCGGCCGCGGAGGCGTCGCGGCTGGTGCGCACCGGCCGGGCGCTGGAGCACCTCCCCGCGGTGGCCGAGGCACACGCCGCCGGGCTGGTGTCCGCCGAGCAGGTCGCCGTCGCGGCGAAGGCGGTGACCCCCGAACGCCTCACCGCAGCCGCGGCCGCCGGGGTGGACCTCACCGTCATCGACGCGGTCCTCACCGGAGTCGCGATCGAGCGCCCGCACACCGACCTGGTCCAGATGGTGCAGCACTACTGCAACGACCTCGATCCCGACGGGCCCGAGCCCGACCCCACCGAGGGCCGGTCCTTGACGTTGTCCAAGCACGCCGACGGCAGCCTGACCCTCCGCGGGCACCTCGACGCCGTCGGCGGGGAGAAGCTGCAGACCGCCCTGGAGGCGCACGTGCAGGCCGACCGGCCCGCCGGGGACGACCGCACCCGCGCCCAGCGCCTCGGCGACGCCCTCGTCCAGGTCGCCGACAACGCCCTCGCGTCCGGGACGCTGCCTCAGCTGCGCGGGCACAAGCCGCAGATCGCCGTGCGGATCGACCTGGACGACCTGGTCGACCCGGCCGGGAGCCCGAACGCCGGGCGGATGGGGTTCGGCGCCACCATCTCCGCCGCCAGAGCCCGCTGGCTGGCCTGCGACGGCGCGGTGTCCCGGGTGGTGTTCGGTCCGGACGGCGCCCCGCTGGACCTGGGCCGGGAGCAGCGACTGATGAGCCGCCACATCCGCAAGGCTGCCGAACTGCGCGACGGCGGCTGCGTGTTCGCCGGCTGCGGGGCGCCGACCTGGTGGTGCGACGTCCACCACCTGATCCACTGGATCGACGGCGGCGACACCTCACTCGACAACAGCGCCCTGTTGTGCGAACGCCACCACACCGAGGTCCACCACGGCTTCCGCGTCGAGCGGCAACCGGACGGCCGATGGCGCACCTACCGACCGGACGCATCGGAGATCACCGTCCCGGCGCCGCTCCTGTCCCCCGCCGCCTGACCCTCAGGGCAGGTACCGGCGGCGGAAGAGCGCTGCCCAGTCGCTCAGCTCTGGCACCGCAGCGGCGGCGTCCACGAGGTCACCGTGCCCGCGGAAGAGGACCCGCGTCGGCAGGGCACCGCGGCCGGCGTCGATCCGGCGCACAGCGTCGCGGGCGCCCTCGTCGTCGTCCCGGGCGAGGACCAGCGTCACTGCCTCCTCCTCCCACACCGGACCACCCGCGGAGCCGCCGCGGCGCACGCTCTCGGTGAGCAGCACGTTCCGCAGCAGCTGCCGTGTCGGGTACTCGCCGAGGCGGTCGAAGGCGCCGTCGGCCATGCCGAACCGCTCGCAGTGCCGGCGGTAGTTGGCGTCCTTCTCCGGGCGCCGCCTGTCCTTGTCGGGGCCGGGGTCCCGGCTGAAGCTGTCCACGTACTTGGTCTCGACGGCGACCAGCACGCTCCGGCCGTCGGCCAGCCGGGCCGCCAGCACGGCGTCGAAGGCCGACCCGTCCCCCAGGTGCTCGTGCGGGGCCGGCGCCCACTCGCACTCGATGCCGTCGATGACGCGCTTCCCGACCTCGACCCTGTCGAAGCCCGTCACCGGCAGGTCGAGGAGATGCCCGAGGACGGTCGCGGCCTCGTCGCGGTGGGCGCGCAGGTGGCCGAAGACGCTGAACGCCAGCGGCATGGAGCTGAGCATGTTGGTGAACAGCCGCGAGCGCTCGAGCTGCCCGCCCTCGTCGCGCACGACCTCGGCGCGTGCGCGGGCGTACCGCGCTGCCTCGGGTGAGAGGAAGTTGTGGTCGCCGTGCTCCTCGCGGAGGTGGTTCCCGAGCGGCTGGCCCTTCCGCGTCCCGGCCGGCAGGTCGAGCACCTGCTCTCGGAAGTCCGACTGCCGCCGGCGCTCGCGTCGGGTGACCGGGTCGTCCGACCGGACGGTGGAGATGACGCTGTCGGTCACGACGTCAGATCCGCGCCAGGAGTTCGGCCTTCTTGGCCTCGAAGTCCGCGATGGTGATGACCCCCGCGTCCCGCAGCTCGGCCAGCTGGCGCAGCTGTTCGACGATCGCCGGGAAGCCGCCGTCACCAGCAGCGCTCGGCTGCGGGGCCGGGGCAGCCGGCTGCTTGACAAGCGGGTCCACCGGAACGGCCGGCGCCGGCGGCATGAGCAGCGCACTGACCGCGGCGCGGGCCCGGTCCACGAAAGGACCGCCGTCCGCCTTCTGCACGGAGGCGAAGACGACCTTCTGCCCCCTGGCGTGCAGGGTCAGCTTGCCGGTCAGCACGGCCGGGTCCCACAGGATCGACGCGACCTGCAGCAGGGGGTACTCCTCGACGGCCGAGCCTGCCCATCCGTCGCGGACGAACAACAGGCGACGGTCGGTGAGCACGAGCAGTCCCTGTCCCGAGCCGAGCATGGCGCCGACGAGGGCCTCGACCCGCTCGCCCGGCCACACGTGACCCGCGAGTGCGCGGATCTCCTTCTTCACGCCCAGCGTCGACGAGACGCGCGCCGCCGCCGCAGCGATGTCGGGACGTAGTTGCTCGCCCATGGTGCTCCTGTCCAGCGTCCGGCCCGCGTGGGCGCGGGCTCCGGACGACGGTAGGTACGGATCCGCGGGAGCCGTGGGACCCGTCGGTGCACGTCTCCCCCGGCCGTCCCAGTCACCTCAGGAGGACCACCGGGGCAGGCGGACCCCGCGCCGGTTCAGTACCGGACGCCGAGGTGGCGCTCGGCGCAGGTCGTGCACAAACCGGTGTTGTCGTGCACGTGCTCGCGGGCGTTGACCTGCCGGCACACCGGGCACCAGCGGAACGTCCGCCGCCGCTTGCGGGCGACCTCCTCGGCCGCCTCGGCCAGCTCGGCGCGCTCGTACAGCACCTCGTCGGAGGAGAACCGTCGGCCGGTCACGAACTCCCACACGAGCTCGTGGCCGGACCGGCGCGGCTCGGGACGGGCCAGCGTGAAGCCGAACCCGTCCCAGCCGACCGCCACCTGCGCCGGCTCCCCGCTCACGAACCACCGCTCGTGCGGCGGCCCGGGCACCTCCGTCCAGCCGTCGCCGAGCGCCCGCACCAGCACGTCGGGCGCCACCCCGACCAGGGCGGCGAGCTCCGCGGTGTCAGACACCGGCCATCTCGGCCAGCCGGCACATCGCGTTGACCTGGCGCAGCTGCTCCGGCGTCCGGACCTGTGCGTCGAGCAGCAGCGGGCTCATCACCACCACGGCCAGCGCCTTCGCCCGCGACACCGCCACGTTGAGCCGGTTGAGGTCGTACAGGAACGACACCCCGCGCGGCGCCTCGTCGGCCGAGGTCGACGTCGTCGAGTAGACGACGACCGGCGCCTCCTGGCCCTGGAACCGGTCGACTGTGCCCACCCGCGCGCCGTCGGGCAGCAGCGAGCGGATCAGCGCGACCTGGTTGTTGTACGGCGCGACGACGAGCACGTCGTTCGGGCCGATCGGCCGCTCGGCGCCCTCGGCGTCCACCCAGCCGACGCCCTGCAGCGACCGCCAGACGGCGGCCACCTCCGCGGCCTCCTCCGTCGACGACGCCGAGGCCGGCACCGTGTGCGCCACGAACCGCACCGCCAGCCCGGCTCCCGACACCAGCCCACCCGGCCGGACGGTGATCCGCTCGCGCAGCGCCGCCGACTCCAGCCGGCCCTCGTACGCCAGGTCGGACACGAACGCGGTCAGCGCCGGGTGCATCCGGTAGGTCGTGTCGAGGAAGACGCCCCGGCCGACCGGCACCGTCGGGTGCCCCTCGAGCAGGTGCTCCAGCGCGGACAGCCCCGACTCGCCGGGGTGCACCGCCTGGGTCGGCTGGGCGAGCTGCTGCGGGTCGCCGAGCAGGACGAGCGACCTCGCCGCCCGCGAGACCGCGAGGGCGTTGGCCAGCGCGAACTGCCCCGCCTCGTCGACGACGAGCACGTCGACGGCCTCGGCGAGGTCGGGCTGGGTCCAGAACCACGCCGTCCCGCCGACCAGCGACACGTCGCCGTCCAGCAGCCGCGAGGCGACCTCCTTGCCGTCCCGCGACCACTCCACGCCCGGCGCGCCGCAGGCCTGCTTCTCCTCGCACTTCTGCAGCGCCGGCCGGCCGACGGCCGACAGCACGTTGCCGATGACGGCGTGCGAGGTCGCCGTGACGCCGACCTTCTTGCCGGCGTCGAGCAGCGCCCGGATCAGCCGCGACGCCGCCCGCGTCTTGCCGCTGCCGGGCGGGCCCTGGACGGCGAGCACCTCGCCGTCGAGCCGCAGCCCGAGCCGGACGACGGCGTCGCCGGCCTCCTCCCCCGGCAGCCGCCGGCAGTCCGCGGGCACCCGCCGCTCGAGCAACGCCTGGCCGAGGCAGTCGCGGCCGGCGAGCACGTCGAGCGCGGTCGCGGCGATCGCCTCGCGCATGCCCTTGTCGTCGATCGGCCCCTCCGGGCCGAGGGCGCGCGGCGTGGGCTCCTTCGTCGACTTGACGACGAGTCGACCCTCGACGGCGTCCAGCTCGCGGATCTCCCCGACCCGCGCCCGGGTGTCGACGTCGACCACCTTCGACCCGACCGACAGCTTCGTGTCCTGCGTCGGGAAGGAGAACGCATACAGCTTCGACCGCTTCTCGGTGCCGACGTCGACCGGCGCGGACAGCCCCCCGAGCACCGTGCCGTCCTCGACCAGCGCGGCGTCGTCGAGGTCCTTGCGGGCGAAGAACTCCCACCAGCCGGGGCGGGCCTCGCGGCGGTGCCACTGCACGAGGTCGCCGAGCAGGCCGTGGCCGGCCGCCTGCAGCCGCTCGACCAGCGCGAGCTCCTCGGCCTCGGCCTCGGTCCGCTCCGTCGGGCCGGTGGTCTCGTGGAGCATCGGCCGGGTCTGGCCGCCGTACTGCGCCTCGAGTTCGGCGCGCTGGCCCTCGAGCCAGTCGTGCAACTCGCGGGTCGAGTCGACGTCGTCCTTGTTGTAGAGCTCGATGTCCACGAGGCGCTGCGGGTCGCGGTCGGCGAGCCACTTCTCGTAGGCGATGACGCTGCCCATGGCGTCGGCGACGTCGCCGGTGTGCTGTCGGCCGTAGAACGCCTCGACCTTCTTGATCGAGTACGAGCCCTTGCTGATCCGCATCGACTGCTTGACGACCGGATACAGGTCGACGAACCGCTCGGCGCGCAGCAGCTGGTCCAGCTCCGCCTCGCGGACGCCGTACCGGCCGGTGAGCCGCTTGAGCGCGCTGACCTCGTAGGCGGCGTAGTGGTAGACGTGCATGCCGGGGTCGGCGCGCCAGGCGTCCAGGACCAGGTCGATCAGGTCGGCGACCATCTGCTTCTCGGCGGCGGGGTCGTGCGCCCACAGCGCGGTGAAGCTGCCGTCGCGCCGCCCGACGCCGGCCAGGTACTCCAGGCCCGCGCCGTCGGCGGAGTGGGGGTCGCCCTCGAAGTCGAGGTAGAGGTCGCCGGCGCTGGGCGCGGGCAGCCGCAGCAGGCCGAGGTCCTTCGCCGGCGGGAGCAGGGTGCGGCTGGGGACGCCGGTGCGCCGCTCGTCGAGCTGCTGGCGGGCCTGCTCCTGCAGCCGGGCGCGGGTGGCCGCGCCGATCCGGGCGGCCCTCAGCGTCTCGGGCGGGGCCTCGGCCAGTTGCTCGAGCGTGGTGATGCCGGCGGCGCGCAGGGCGTCGCGGGTGTCCCGGCGCATGCCGGCGACGAGGGAGAGGTCGTCGGCCGCGGCCAGTTCCCCGTCGCACTTCGGCTTCCACGTGCACTGGCTGCAGTAGGGGCCGGGGACGGGCTCGGTGGCCGGCGGGTCGGCGACGAAGGCGGTCAGCCGGGCGCGGGCGCGGCGGGCGTAGGCGGCGACGTCGACCAGCCGCCACGGGTTGGTGACGCCGTCGCCGGTGACGACGCAGACCCGGTCGGGCTGCCTCCCCTGGAGGACGGCGAGCCGCTCGGCGTAGGTGGCCATCTGCAGCAGTGCGGGGACCTTGACGCGGCGGGCGAGCTTGGCGTCGGCGACCTCGTACGACCAGTTCCCGAGGGCCGACGGGGTGGACACCTTGAGGAGGAAGTCGGCCGCGCCGCCCCAGACGCCGTCGAAGAACGACGCCTGCGAGATGACGTCGACGCCGGCGCACATGGCCTGCAGCGTCATTGCCTCGGCCTCGCGGCGGCCCGCGGCGTCGAACCGGGCCGGGATGCGGACGACGCTGCGGCCCTCGGCCTCGAGCGCGTCGAGGTAGCGCATCTCGTGCTCGGTGCCGAGGTCGGCGATGAGCGCGGCGTGGTCGCCCGGGCCCTCGGCGAGCGGCTCGAGCCGGCCGTCGGCGACGGCGAGGTCGAGCGTCGTGAGGTGCGCGCAGGCCTGGTGGCGGGTCAGGTCGGTGGGGCTCAGGACCAGGGAGCCGTCGGTGCGGTACATCGAGACGGGACGGTCTCACGCGGGCCGCGTGATCGGTGTCTTCCGCGCCGACCCCCTCCGCCTTTCGCGCGCGAGAGGCGGAGAGGCGGACGTCGTCGCGCAGACTGGGCCCCGTGACCGCAGGACTGCACCGCTCGCACCGGGTGGCCGGCGCGCTCGTCGGCTCCGCCGTGGGTGACGCGCTGGGCGCGCCGTTCGAATTCGGTCCGGCCGGGGCGTTCTCCGCCCGATTCCCCTCCGACGCGCGGGGGGCCGCCACCGAGATGTGCGGCGGCGGGTCGCTGGGGTGGGCGCCGGGCGAGTTCACCGACGACACGCAGATGGCGCTGCTGGTGGCGCGGTCGCTGGTCGAGCGGGACGGGCTCGACGAGGCCGACGTCTTCGACCGGTTCGCGGCCTGGGCGGCCGCCGGCCCGCCGGACATCGGCGTGCAGACCCGGGCGGTGTTCGACTCGGGCCTGCCCTGGGACCGCGCGGCGACCGACCACTTCGCCCGCACCGGCCGGGCGGCCGGCAACGGCTCGCTCATGCGGACGACGCCCGCGGCCATCCGGTTCTCCCGGTTCGGCACCGAGGCCACCGTCGACGCCGCCCGGCGCATCTCGGCGCTCACCCACGGCGACCCCGCGGCCGGCGAGGGCTGCGCCGTCTTCCACGAGCTGATGCGCGTGGCGCTCGACGGCGGCGACCCGCTGGCCGCCGTCCCGGACGCCCTGGCGCTGGTCGACGTCGAGCACCGCGACCGGTGGGCCGCCGTCCTGGCGCCGGACTGGGAGCCCGCGAGGGCGACCGAGTCCAACGGCGCGGTGTGGCCGACGCTCGGCCAGGCGCTGTGGGCGCTCCGCCACGGGCGCGACTTCGCGCACGTGCTGCGGCTGGTGGTCGACCTCGGCGGCGACACCGACACGGTCGCCTGCGTCGCCGGCGGCCTGGCCGGCGCGGTGTCCGGGATGGGCGGCATCCCGATGCGGTGGGCGTCGGTGGTGCACGGCCGGGTGCCCGGTCACGGGGACCGGGTGTGGCGGCTGCCCGACCTGCTGCCGCTGGCCGCCGCGCTCGACGGCAAGGAGTTCCACGGCGGCGAGACGGGCGTCATCCCGCGGATCGGCCCGGCGGAGGTGCTGCCCGGCATCTGGGCGGGGAACCTCGACGGCGCCCGGCACGCCGACGAGGACTTCGCCGTCATCAGCCTGTGCCGGCTGGCCGAGCCGTTCCCGCACGCGGTGCACCGGCTGGCCTACATCGCCGACAACAGCCACAACGTCGACGTCGACGTCGTCCTGGCCGACGTCCTCGACGACCTCGCCGCCCTGCACACCGAGGGCCACCGGGTGCTCGTGCACTGCCACGGCGGGGCGTCGCGGACCGGGCTGGTGCTGCGCGCTTGGCTGGTCCGCGAGCACGGCATGACGCCGGACCAGGCGACGGCGCACGTCGCCGAGCGCTGGCCCCACCTCGGGCTGTGGAACGAGTCGTTCACCGCGGCGCTGGAGCGCCTGGCGGCTCGGCGGTAGTCAGACCTCGGTGATCCGGAGGGCCAGCAGGTCGCTCACCTCGACGGGACGGCCGGCGTCGACGACCAGCTCCAGCCGGTGCCGGCCCGGGCGGTGCACGACGCGCGGACCGGCGTAGCGGGGGACGCCCGCTGCTGCGGGACCGGCGTGGTGCACGCACTGGAGTGCACCCGCGGCCGGAGCCGTCCCGGTACGGCGGCGGAGCGGGAGGTCGAGCACGAAGACCAGGGGCCGTTCGGGGTGGCGCTCGTCGTCGCGGTGCACCCAGATCGGGAAGCCGAGCTCGGCGTACTGCCAGTAGGCGGGTTCCTGCTCGGGAGCGAGCCGGCCGCGCAACCCGATCCCGAACGGGCTGGCGCCCGTCGTGGGCCAGTCGGCCCGGCGGTCCAGCCGCAGGGGGTTGCCCCGGGCCTCGGCGCGGTCCTCGACCCACACCAGCTCCAGGTAGTGCCCGGCGAGGAGGAGCCGCCGGTTGCGGGTGCCCTGCCCGGGGTGCGTGGTGCCGGCGTCGAGCGGCCAGCCGGCCGCGGTGAGCCGCTCGGCCCAGGCCTCCTCCGGGCTGGCCATGCAGAGCACGTGGTCGAGCTCGAGCACGTCTCCAGTGTGCCGCCGTGCCCCCTCGGGGGTCACCCCTCGCGGAGATGCGCGCGAACCGGGCGTTGCTAGCGTCCGGACGTGGCCGTCGACCCGCGTGGAGCCGATCTCAAGCGATACCTGCAGGAGGACCCGGGCGGGCCGGTGGTGATGCTCAACCTGCTCCGCTTCGCCGAGGGCGGCCGCGAGTCCTACGACCGGTACGCCCGGGCGCTGTCGGAGACCTTCCTCCCCCGCTACGGCGGCGAGGTCCTCTACGCCGGCGACGGCGGCACCCCGCTGGTGGCCGAGCAGGGCCAGGACTGGGACGCGGTGCTGCTCGTCCGCTATCCCTCGCGCGAGGCGTTCAGCCGGATGGTCGCCGACCCCGAGTACCAGCAGGTCACCCACCTGCGCACGCAGGCGCTGACCGAGGCCGTGCTGCAGCCGACCACCTCCTGGGCGCGCGACTGACCCCTCCACCGGGGCCCGTTCCCGTCGGCCGCCGGAGGGTGTGCGCTGAGGGCGCTTTCCCCGGTCAGGAATGCGCCCTCAGCGCACCGCCTCCGGTGGGTCGGGTCCGCCTCCCGGTCCTAGGGTCGGCACATGCGGAGGCCGCGCACGCAGGACGACCTCGACGCGACGTACTCCCCCGGCCAGACGCCGGAGCAGAGCCGCGCGATGGCCCGGCGGCTGGAGGCCTGGGCGACGGAGGGCACCCGGCCCGGCGACGAGGTCAACGCCGCTGAACTGCTGGTGTTCGCCGCCGAGCAACTGACCCGGATCGGGGATGCGCACGAGGCGCTGCGCCTGACCCGTCGCGCCGTCGCGACCGGGGAACCGGTGCACCCGGACGTCCGCTGCTTCCTGCACCACGCCCTGCTGGAGGTCGGCGACGTCGACGCCGCCCGCGAGCTGGCCGGCCAGGTGCGCCGGGAGCGGCCGGCCGACGTCGACGTCTACCTGCTGCTGGGCGAGGACTACGAGGTGCACGGGAACCCGCGCGAGGCGCACCGCTGGCTGACGCTGGGCGTCCAGCGGGCGCTGGAGGACGTGGTGGACGTCGACGACGCCTCGGAGGAGCTGGTCCTGCGCCAGGCCGCCCACCTGCTGGTGGCACGGCGCCGGGTCCGCCGGCAGCTGGGCATGCCGGTCGACGAGTGGGACGAGCTGGCTCCGGTGCCTCCCGCCCTCGACGACGAGCAGCTCGACTGACTCACCCCTCGCGGACGACGACCTCGCGGATCCGGCCGGCCAACCCGGCGTAGGGGACCGGCGGGCCGGCCAGCGCCTCGACGCGGGCGAGGCCCATGCTCGCCTGCCCGGTCGCGACGACCCGCGCGCGCGGGAGGACCCAGAACGACCACTGGCCGAGGTCGAGCGCGTCGTAGCTCGCGTGCTCTTCCGCGGTGAGGACGGCGAAGACGTAGCCGTCGGCGTTGTACGTCGGCTCCCCCACCGGACCGCCGTCGGTCCACACACGGGCGCGCAGGCCACCGAAGGTGATCGACGACAGCTTCGACTGCTCCCACGCCTGCAGGTAGGCGCCGGACTTCACCTCGAGCCGCAGACCCTCCGGCGTCAGGACGTCGTAGCTGTCCCACTCGACCCGCGGACGCGGGTCCGCGCCGACGGCCCGGGCGACCAGGTACTCGGCGAGCAGCGGGCGCACGGTGTTGGTGCGCAGGTCCGAGTAGGCCCACGCCCAGAAGTCGCGCAGCGTCGCGCCGGCGCCGCCGATCGGCTCGTCCCCGCTGAGGATGCGGGCCTCCGGCAGCGGGCCCCAGCTCGTCGTCACGGCGTCAGATCCCGGACGTGACCCGGTTGCCCGGGCGGCGGGGCGGGCGGATCGTGCGCGCGGCCGAGCGGGCCAGGCGGATGGGGCCGGTGTCCCAGATCTTCTGGCCGGGCTCGTCGGCCGGCGGCGCCGGCTGCGGCACCGGGCGGGCGGCCTCCTCGGCCTCCACCTGTGCCTGGGCGAGCGCGGCGAGGTGGCGGGCCCGGATGGCGGCCTTCTGCCGGTCCAGCCGCTCCTGCTCGGCCATGACCAGCATCTCCTCCTTGGCCTCGGCCACCGTGCGCCGCGACTGCTGCTGCATCTCCTCGATGTCGACGTCGCTGCTGTCGCGCAGCGCCGCGAGCTTGTCGTAGGCGGTCGGCGGACCGAAGTTGAGCAGCACCTTCATGAGCACCGGGAGGATCTCGACGCACATGAACAGCAGCGACAGCATGAACTTGGCAGCGGCGAGCGTGGCGTTGCGGTCGCTGAGCCGGTCGAGCGCCTCGAGTCGCAGCAGGATGCCGCCGGAGCCCTCGTTGGTGGCGTCGAACGCGGCCTGCAGCCGGTCCAGCTCGGCGGTCAGCCGGGCGAGCTCGGCCTGGTCGGTGGCGAGGGAGGCGGCGGCGAGGTCGGCGCTGCGCGACTCGGCGTCGGACGCCGCGTCCTGCGCGTCACCCAGGGCCGCGCGGGCCGAGGCGACGACGCCGGCCTGCGCGTCGGCGGCTGCCCGGGCCTGCACGTAGGCGTCGCCGGTGCCGGGGTCGCCGGTGCCGCAGGTGCCGTCCAGCTCGCACTGGGCGCGCGCCTCGAGGTCGCGCTGGGTGGCGAGGGCGGCGTCGTAGGCGGACTGCTTCGCCGCGACGTCGGCCTGCACGGCGGCCAGCGCCGGGTCGGCCTGCCCGCCGGTGGCGACGACGTCCTGCCCCTGCGTCACCCGCTCCTGCAGCTCGTCGAGGCCGGCGAAGCGCGCGTCGGACTCCAGCGACTGCCGGTACGTGTCCGCGGCCTCGGCCTGCATGACGGTGATCTCGGCGTCGATCTCCTTGTGGAACACCTGCAGCGTCAGGGGCGTCGCGACGACGACCCCGAGGATCAGCGCCAGCCCCACGCGCGGGACGGCGAGGGCGAGGTTCCGCTTGAGCGAGGCGTCGTGCGCCATACCGACGAGCAGCATCCGGTCGAGGTTGACCACGACGGCGCCCCAGCCGAGGCCGAGCACCAGCGCGAACGGCCACCAGACACCCAGGGCCATGTGCAACGCGAACGACGCCGACGCGACGGCGAGGCCGCCGGTGCTGAGCAGGACCCCGCCGAGCGCGGCGAACCGCGGGCGGGCGCCGGGCGCCGCCTCGAGCAGGTCGGGCCGCGCGCCGCCGAGGACCGCGAGGCGGTCCTGGAGCCGTCGTCGTCCAGCCATGTGGGTTGCACTCCCCGAGCGCCGGGGGTCGTGGTTCGTCCGCCGCTCCCCTGCCCCATCGGCAGTCGGCCTCCGGGCCGGGACGCCGTCGTCACACCCGCCCCACCTGACCGAGCGCTCGGGTCCGTCTACCCGACCAGCGGTGGCGTGACGTCGGACGAGCCCTACTCGTACGGCTACGAGGGCCTGGGCACCATCCCGGAGACCAGGGACGCCGGCGTGCTGATCCTCGACGCCCCGGTGCAGTCGGCGTACCCGGAGATCGACGAGTACGCCTCGCTGGCCACCGCCGGTTCCCTGGACAGCTACAAGGCGGACCACCCGGGCAACTCGGCCACCACGACGCTGTCGGGCTACGGCGTGCAGGAGAGCAACGGCAGCCAGACCAAGCAGATCGCCTACCGAGAGCGGCTGACCGCCGAGAGCTTCATCATCGGGCTGAACGGCACCAACGCCGGCGGCTACAACGTGAAGCTGTCGACCAACCCGGGCAACGGCCGCGGCGGCACGTGCTTCGGCGACTCCGGCGGCCCGGTCCTCGTGGGCGACACGGTGACCGCGGTCAACTCGTTCGTCATGAACGGCGCCTGCGCCGGCACCGGCTACCGGGTCGACCAGCAGGCCTTCCTCGACTGGCTGCGGACGACCATCGGTGACGAGGCGTGGAACGACATCGAGCACGTCACCCTCTGAGCCACACCTGACCGGGGCCGTCCCGCCGCAGCGTCGCGGTGGGACGGCCCTCGTCACATCCGGGACAGGACGACGTCGGCCCGCTCGGGGTCACGCCCTCGGAGTGCGGAAGCGGCACCGCGGCCCGGACGCCCGGGCGAGCCTGCGGTCGAGCGTCCACAACGGCGCATCGAGCTCCTCGGCCAGCGCGACGTACGCGGCGTCGTAGGCGGTGACGGTGGGGTGCAGCGCCCAGACACGCTCCCCCAGCGGCTCGTACGGGAAGGTCGTCACGGGCAGGTCCACGAGGTCACGGTGCGCCAGCGCCGCGGCGTCACGCCCGAGGCGCTGCGCCAGGACGGCGCGCCGGAGCACGTTGGACACCTCGACGTGGAGGTGCGCCGGCGCCGCGAGCACCTCCCCGCGCAGACCCGCGCGGGCCCACGCCCCGTCGGGGCCGCCGTCGACCAGTGCGGCGACCACCGCGGAGGAGTCGACGACGACGGTCACCGGCGGTCCTCGTCGCGGAGCTCGACGATCTGCTGGGCCGCCAGCGTGCTCCCGGTCGCCCTGACCCGGTGCTCGACCCGGTCCCAGAGGTCCACGGGGCTCGGCCGCCGGGCCAGCTCGTTGAGCTGCGCGCGCACGTACTCCTGCAGCGACTGGCCGGCCCGAGCGGCTCGAGCGGCCAGTTCGTCCCGTGTCTCGTCCGGGACGTCGCGGATCGTCATCGACACCGGCATGCATGCAGATTAGCAGCGGCACCTGCACATCGATGCCGGACAGCATGCAGCGGACACTGTCGAACGACGAGGCCTACGAACTGGCGTTGGCCATCGCCTCAGGGCAGCAGGACGACAGCGAGCTGATCGCCCTCGTCATGTCCGGGGCAGGACGACGTCGGCCGTGTAGGCGGCATGGTCGCTGAGCTTCCTGCCGTCGGGCCAGGTCGGAAGGTGCATCACGGCATCCCCGTCCTCCAGACCACGGCTGACGGCCAGGTGGTCGATCGAGTAGAGGCCACCGATCCGATGTTCACTGCGCTCCGTCAGTGTGATGAGCCCCAACCCGTCGAAGGCCTCACGAAGTGCCTGGGCGCCGGCCTTGGTGGTGCTCTCGAACGGTGGAGTGAGGGGCTGGTTGAAGTCGCCGCCCCAGATCACGTACTCGCCGTCCTCTCGCGCGTCCTCGATGCGAGAGACGTGACGGTCGAGGACGAACGCGAACTGCTCGACCTGGCCGTCCGGGAGCTCGAACCAGTACTTGCCCGCAGACTTCCAGGGCAGCACTGAGCTGGCGACGAGGACGGACGTCCCGTCGACATCGACACGCGCGAGGACCAGTCCCTCATCCCCTGGGTGGTCACGCTCGGCGGTCAGCTCGGTCAGCGGCAACGTCGTCTCGATGCCTGCCCATCGCCTGGGTCGATCAGGGTCGAAGCTGCGAGCGGGCGACACGGCGAAGTTCCCTCCGCGCGGGTCCCAGTCCCGGTGCACCTCCGTGAGCAGCCAGATGTCCGCCTTCTGCGCATCGAGCCACGCTGCGACCTCCTGCCCCTTGTCCGATGACGAAGGGGGGCAGCGATCCAGGTTCCACGTGCCGACGCGCAGGGTGCTCGGCTGGTCGGTAGGCATAAAGACACCTTGACCCGTCGCGGTTCCGGAACGGCTGCGCCGCGCGGCACAGGTCACCTGCGTTGGCGAGACGCACAGCCGCCGCGATAGGGGCCGCACATGCAGATCGCATGTAGCCTCGTCGGATGAGCAAGATGCTGCAGGTCCGCAACGTGCCCGACGACCTGCACGCCGAGCTGCGCCGCCGCGCTGCCGCCGCGGGGATGTCGCTGTCCGACTACGTGCTGCGCGAGCTGCGCCGCGTCGGTGAGCGGTCGCCGATGGCCGAGGCCCTCGCCCGCTCCGCGGCGCTGCGGATCCCGCTGCCGATGGACGAGGTCGTCGAGGACATCCGGGCCGACCGCGACGGCCGGTGATCGTCGTCGACGCCTCGACGGTCGTCGCGGCGCTCCTGGACTCCGGCCCCGGTGGGGAGGCGGCCCGCGACGCGCTGCTCGGGGACGAGCCCCACGCCCCGCACCTCCTCGACGTCGAGGTGCTCTCGGCCGTCCGTCGGCACGCGCTGAGCGGGCGGTTGAGCGATGTCGCCGCCCGCGGCGCGGTCGACGCGGTGCGGGAGCTGCCGGTGGTCCGGCACGGACACGACCTGCTGCTCGACCGGGCGCTCGAGCTCCGCCACGCGGTGACCGCCTACGACGGGGTCTACGTCGCGCTCGCGGAGATCCTCGGGGCGGGCCTGGTCACCGGCGACCGCCGGCTGTCGCGCGCACCGGGCCTGCGGTGTCCGGTGACGACGATCGGCTGACGTCCGCGCGGGAAGCCGGACGCAAGGGGCCCGCAAGCATAGGGCCGGAGGGTGCGGGCACCAGCCCACGCACCCCAGGAGCACTCCCCTCATGCGCTCGTCCCGCCCCGGCGCCGCCGCGCTGCTCGCCTCCGCCGTCCTCGCGGCCGGCTGCTCGACCTCCGTCGTCGGCGTCGCCGAGCCGGGCGGGCCGGCCGCCGCCGGACCGCTCACCGAGGTCCTCGGCCAGGTGGAGGTCGACGCGGGCATCGAGGGGCACGTGCGCCTCTCGGACATCGCCGCCACCCCCGACGGCGGCTTCGTCGTCCTCATGACCGGCGACCTCGGCGGCAACCACCGCAGCGTCCTGGTCGAGCTCGTCCCCGGCGACGGCGGCCTGACCGTCGGCGCGGTGACCGAGGGCCCGCCCGCCCTCGACACGGGCGAGGTGCACGTCGCGCCCGACGGCACCGTGGTCGCCCTCCTGCCGGTCGTGCCCGCCGACACCAGCGGCGGCGGCCGGGAGGAGGACCTCGCCCTCGCCGTCCTGACGCCCGGCGGCGACAAGCCCGACGTCCGGCGCATCGCCGCCGATGCCGAGCTCGGCACGCCCGACACCGGAATCGGCGTCCTCTCCTCCGACGGCACGACGCTGCACGCCAGCCTGCAGTGGTACGTCGACGGGGACACCGTCAGCCGCCTGGCCACGGTCGACGTCGCCACCGGCGAGGTCACCGCCAGCGCGCCGCTGCAGGTCGAGACGCCGGGCCAGGCGGTCGCACGGGACGTCGCCCTGCGTCCCGACGGCGGCCTGGCGGCGCTGGTGACCGTCGACCGCGACGCGGAGGGCGACGTCGACGGCGTCGTCCTGGCGCAGTACGACGCCGACCTGCTGCCCGCCGGCGAGCCGGTGGAGCTGGTCGAGGAGCCGGAGAGCACCGGCTACGCCCTGGCCGTGCTGGCCGACGGGACGGCGGTCGCGTCGGTCGTCGCAGGAGAGTGGGACACCGGCGAGCCGCGGCTGGTGACCGTCCGCGATGGCGCCGTCCAGGCCAGCGCTGTGCTGCCCGGCTCGGGCACCGATCTCGCCGTCGAGCCGGCCGGGCGGCACGTCTACCTCGTCCACGGGCGGCCGGAGGCGGGCGTCGATCTGGCCACCGTCGAGCTCGCCACCGGCGAGACCGTCGCCGACGTCGAGCTGTGCCCGGCCGGGATCCCCGCACCCCTCGCCCTCGCCGCGGACGGGCGCACGGTCGCCGCCACCGTCGCCTGCGAGCAGGACGAGAACCTCCCCGCCGACCTCGCCGTCCTCGTCGGCTGAGGACGCCGGTGCCCCGGCCGCGCGAGGCGGCCGGGGCACCGGGTCGTGCAGGAAAGGCGGTCAGACCGAGACGGTCTCCCGCTCGGGCTGCGGGTCCTCGTCGGACGACGCCGCGGGGACCTCGCGGGCGTCCTCCCGCCGCTGCGCGACGACGCTGGCGACGACCGCCGCGACGATGAACAGCAGGCCGGTGAGGCCGGTGACGTACTCGCTGATGTGGAAGCGCAGCTCGAGGATCATGATCGCCGCGAGCACGCCGATCGCCCACATCGCGCCGTGCTCGAGGTAGCGGTACTGCTCGAGCGTGCCGCGGTCGACCATGAAGATCGTCAGCGACCGCACCCAGAAGGCGCCGATGCCGAGGCCCAGGGCGATGATCAGGATGTCGCTGCTGATGGCGAACGCGCCGATGACGCCGTCGAAGCTGAACGACGCGTCGAGCACCTCGAGGTAGAGGAACGCGGCGGCACCGGCGCCGGCGACGGCCTTGGTGGCGGTGCCGGTGGCCGACGGCGTCGACTCCTCGTCCTCGTCGTCGTCGGACTCCATGAGCTCGTTGAGCCCGCCGATGAGCAGGTAGGTGAACAGGCCGGCGAGCCCGGCGAGCAGCACGGTGGAGTACTTGTCGTCGTCGGCCATCTGCGAGCCGACGTAGATGACTGCCAGCGCGATGACGATCGACAGGTAGGGCAGCTTCCCGGCCTTGGCCAGCGGCTTCTCCAGCCAGGCGAGCCAGTGGACGTCGCGCTCCTCGTCGAAGGCGAAGTTCAGGAAGATCATCAGCAGGAAGATCCCGCCGAACGTGTAGATCGCCTCGGCGGACGCCTCGACGTTCTCCGCGTAGGCCTCCTGGTCGGTGAGCGCCAGGTCCCACACCTCGGGGATCGACAGCTGCGCCGTCACCGAGACGAGCAGGATCGGCAGCAGCAGCCGCATGCCGAACACGGCGATGAAGATGCCGACGTAGAGGAAGAGCTTCCGCCACAGCGGGCTCATGTTCCGGAGGACCTTGGCGTTGACGACCGCGTTGTCGAAGGACAGGCAGACCTCGAGGACGCCGAGCACGGCGACGGCGAGGAGCGCGGCGGGGCCGCCGAAGAGCACGGCGGTGACGAGGGCGGCCGCCGTCAGGAAGACGGAGAAGCCGAAGTAGCGGATCACGGGGTGCTTTCTGCTCGGGTACGGGGGTCAGGCGACGTCGACGCCGAAGTCCTGCGCGATGCCGCGCAGGCCGCTGGCGTAGCCCTGGCCGACGGCACGGAACTTCCAGTCGCCGTCGCGGCGGTAGAGCTCGCCGAAGACCATCGCGGTCTCCATCGAGGCGTCCTCGGTCAGGTCGAAGCGGGTGATCTCGCGGCCGGTCACCTGGTCGACGACGCGGATGAACGCGTTGCGCACGCCGCCGAAGTTCTGCCGGCGGCTGTCCGCGTCGTAGATGGACACCGCGAAGACGATCTTCTGCACGAGCGGCGGGACGGCGGTCAGGTCGACCTGGATGACCTCGTCGTCACCCTCGCCCTCGCCGGTGAGGTTGTCGCCGGTGTGCACGACGGAGCCGTCGGGGCTGCGCAGGTTGTTGAAGAAGACGAAGCCGTTGTCGTCCGGGGTCACCCTACCGCGCTCGTCGACCATGATCGCCGAGGCGTCGAGGTCGTACTCGGCGGTCGAGAAGGTGGCCACGTCCCAGCCGAGGCCGACGTTTACGGCGCGGAGGCCGGGGGCCTCCTTGGTCAGCGAGACGTTCCCGCCCTTGGTGAGGACGACGGACATGCTGCTCCCCTCGTTCGGTTCTGGCGCAGCTCCGCGGCTGCTCCGGGCACGGCCGCCGATGCTGCCCGACGGCGGTCCGGAAGACCACGGACCTCCGCGTCGGCGGGGCGGCTGTGACTCCTGCGCACGGACCGAGAGCCGGGCGAGACGCCGCGGGTAGGGAGCGGCCATGGCCCCGACCGGCGACCGTCCGATCCTGCTGCTCGACGTCGACGGCGTGCTCAACGCGCCCGTCCGCACGCTGCCCGACGGCTGGCAGCGGGGCACGTTCAACGGCTTCCTGCTGTCCTGGGACCCGACCGTCACCGCCCGGCTGCGGGGGCTGCACGAGTCGGGCCGGGTGGAGATCCAGTGGCTGACCACCTGGACCACGGACGCCGACCGGCTGCTGGCCGAGCCGATGGGCCTGCCGCGGGGGCTGAAGGTGCACGCCCGCGCGGACTCGGCCCCGACCGGGTTCCTCGGCCCGCTCTGGGGCGAGTCGGGCTGGTGGAAGCTCGCCGTCGCGCGGGAGGTGGCCGCGGCCGAGCCGGATCGGCGGATCGTCTGGATCGACGACGACCTCGCCGAGCAGGCCGCCGACACCGGCGACTGGCTGGCCGCGAACCCGCACGTGCTGGTGGTCGCCCCGGATCTCTACGTCGGGCTCACCCACGCGCAGCTGGACGAGATCGAGGCGTGGCTGTGAGGCCCCGCTGTTCGAGTTCCGCCAGCACATCATTGAGGGTGCGCCCTCTCAGGGATGAGAGCACTATGCCTGGCGGCCACGAACCGTGGGCAATGCGACTAGCGCTTGCAGCCGAAGAGGTTGCCCTACTCGATGGATTCGAGATACCGATTATGAGCCTCGTCGATCTTGCGAGCAACCTCGTCCTCGAAGAGTGGTGTGACATTGATGAGATCGACCTCGTCCAGCTCCAAGAATTTCGCTACATTGACTTCGATCGGATCACTGGGATCAAAGTGGTCGCCCATCACGTCCATATCGACCTGCTCGACAGTCCTACCTCTCCCAGGAGGGTAAGAACTGACAATCTCAAGAAGGACGGCGTCTGCGAGTTGCACGATGGCGACACTCGTGACGCCATCCTTGATCCAGTATCGGTACTGAACATGAAGCTGCGAAAGGATCTCCGCGCGCTCCCCCTCAGGAGGCATGATAGGAAACTTGCACGCCTCCGACTGCAAGGCCATAACCGCAGCCTTCACCGGGATCCTGAAGCAGTCCCGGCGGTCCTCTACGCGATATGCGCTAAATCGTTGATGAATCCGCGCCTTTACTTGCTGAATGTCAGAGACCAGCTCGTCATAGACCACAACACACCTATCCGGAATCCCCGAGGGCATGGACAGCCCTGCGCCTCTACGCCTGGAGGCGTTCTCGGTCGCCCCGAACTTCACTAAGTTCGGCACTGACGGATCCATGAGGACATAGACCGATCCCTCTACCACTGCCACCCATCCGACGTATTCATGCTGTGGTGCTACTTAGCCGAGTGAGACTAAGCCGCCGTCCGGCCGGCACCGGACCATCTGGGGCCGTGTCGCCCTGCACGGGCCAGATGCCGGAACATCAAGTCCACCCCTCCCATCGGCGAGGACAGCCGACTGACTCAGGCGCACGCCCCCCGGCTAGGGCGCCTCATCGATCTCCTGAGTCCCATGCGACAAGACCGCCCCAGTCAACCCCGCCGTGTGACGACATCTGCACTCTCCGCACCTATCGTTCTCGACCGTGTTCGTTGCAGAACAGGCTCAAACCGGAACCACTGGGCTCGTAACTGGGGCTGTCGCAGACACGCGATCCGTCCCGGAGCAGGGGCAGATCGCCGTGGTCCGCGGCTCCACCTGGGCAGTTACGGACGTCCGGGCTCAGGCACTGCCGCGCAGCGGAGCGGATGACGCCATCACCGGGCTCCAGCACGCGGTGACCCTGCAGTCGCTCGAGGAGGACCGCCTCGGCGAGGAGCTCCAGGTCGTCTGGGAGCTCGAGCTCGGACGATCGCTCCGCCCGGCGACCGGCCTCCCGAGCAGCATCGATCCGGAGCGCTTCGACGAGCCGAGCCGTCTTGCCGCCTTCATCGACGCCCTCCGCTGGGGCGCCATCACCTCGGCCGACTCCCAGGTCGTCCAGGCACCGTTCCGCAGCGGCGCCAACGTCGAGGCCTACCAGCTCGAGCCGCTGCGCCGGGCGCTCCGCGAGTCCCGCGCCAACCTGCTCCTCGCAGACGACGTCGGTCTCGGCAAGACCATCGAGGCCGGGCTGGTCACCCAGGAGCTGTTCCTCCGCCACCGCGCGCGCACCGCGATCATCGTCTGCCCGGCCGGCCTCGCCCTGAAGTGGCAGGACGAGATGCTCGAGAAGTTCGGGCTCGACTTCACGATCATCAACTCCGAGACCATGCGCGAGGTCCGGCGCACGCATGGCCTGCACGCGAACCCGTTCACGCTCTTTCCGCGGATCATCGTCTCGATGTCCTGGTTGCCGGGGCAGCGCGCGCAGCGACTCCTCCGGGACGTCTACGCCCAGACGGCCCGGCAGAACGGCGCCCGCCGGTTCGCCTTCGACGTCCTCGTAGTCGACGAGGCGCACCACGTCGCGCCGGCGAGCCCGCAGCGCGTCGACAAGCTCAACATCACCCGGCGCGGCTACGCCGTCGACTCCGACCGCACGCGGGCCGTCCGCGAGCTGGCCGAGAAGTGTGAGCACCGCCTGTTCCTCAGTGCCACCCCGCACAACGGCTACGTCGAGTCGTTCACCGCCCTGCTGGAGATGATCGACCCGCAGCGCTTCGTCCGCGGGACGTACATCGATCGCTCCGCGCTCCGCGAGGTCGCCGTCCGCCGGCTCAAGCGGGACCTCAAGGAGGCCAAGGGCTTCCAGGAGCGCCAGGTCACTGCCTTGCCCTTCGAGCCCACCGCCGCCGAGGAGGAGGCCTACGAGCGCCTCCTCGCCTTCACGAACCGCCGGGACAAGGCGGTGGCCAAGGACGACGGCACCGCCAAGCAGGCCCGCGACATGGCCACGCTCCTGCTCAAGAAGCGCTTCTTCTCCTCCCCCGTCGCGTTCGCCAAGACCGTCGACGTCTACCTGGAGACCCGACGCCGCGGCGTCGACGCCGACCTCACCATCGACTACGACGACGTTCTCGGAATCGATGCGGACGACCTCGAGGAGGGCAAGGCCGACCAGACCGAGCTCCTCACCCTCGCCGGCACCCGACGGAAGCTGCCGCCGCTGTCGGACCAGGACGTCGAGGACCTGCAGTGGCTCAGCCGCTGGGGGCACGAGTTCGACGGCACCGTCGACTCCCGGCTCGCCGCGCTCGTCCGTCACCTCGACGGCGTCCTGCTCGCGGACGGCCACTGGCTGAACGAGCGGATCGTCGTCTTCACCGAGTACGTCGACACGCTCTACTGGATCCGGGACAACCTGCTCCAGCACGGCTACGACGCCGACCGGATCGCCGTCATCGACGGCAGCACGGACGCCGTGACGCGGGAGCTCACCCGCGCGGAGTTCAACGAGCCGCCGGACAAGACCGAGGTGCGCGTCCTGCTCGCCACCGACGCCGCCGGCGAGGGCATCGACCTGCAGGCGCACTGCCACCGCCTGTTCAACTACGACATCCCGTTCAACCCCAACCGGCTGGAGCAGCGCATCGGCCGGGTGGACCGCTACGGCCAGGCCCACCAGCCGGACATCCGGCACTTCACGCCGGCGGCAGGACGCTCCGGTCTGGCGTCGGACGTCGACTTCCTCGCCCGCGTCGCGACGAAGATCGCCCGGGTCGAACTTGACCTGGGCTCGGCCAACGAGATCATCGCGCCGGACATCCAGCGCCAGTTGGCCGGTCGACGGCTCGAGGCGGACCTGAGCGGGAAGGCCCGCAAGGCCGACCAGGCAGTCAACGAGATGCTGCTCGGTGAGCGTCAGGTGAACGCCGAGCTGACGGCCCTGGAGACGCAGCTGGAGGCGGACCGCGAGAGCCTGCACCTCCGGCCGGCGAACCTCCGGCGGGTCGTGGAGACGGCGCTCGACCTCGACATGCAGCCCCCGCTCATCGACCTCGGAGGTCCGGACAACGAGTCCCTCGTCTTCGAGCTGCCCGACCTCGCCCGCTCCTGGGAGCCGGTCACCCGGGGGCTGGCCAGCCGGCTGGAGCCGGACCGCCTGCGGCCGATCACCTTCGACCAGCAGTTCGCGCGCGGCAGCACGGACGTCGTCCACGCGCACCTCGGCCACCCGTTGCTGCAGCGCTCGACCCGCCTGCTCCGTTCCGCGCTGTGGGGCGGGGAGTCCGATCTCAACCGGGTCAGTGCCGTCGTCGTCCCGGGACTCGACGAGTCCTTCGCCGCGGCCGTCGTCCGACTGGTCCTGGTCGGTCGGGGCGGCATCCGGCTGCACGAGGAGGTCTTCCTCGCCGGCACTCGGCTGACGCGCCGCCAGCAGGTGGGGGTCGAACGGGCCGAGGAGCTGCTGGCACGCGCCCTGGACGGCGACGAGCTGACCGGCGCGCCCGAGGCGCTGCTGCACGACCTCGCCGCGGCGTGGGACGACGCCGCGACAGGCCTGCGGTCCCGCATCGAGGAGGCGATTCGGGCCCGCGTGGCGAAGCGAACCGGGGAGATCGAGGCCCGGCTGGCGAAGCGGCGCGACGAGGACCTCGCACGGGTGGACGCCATCTTCACGCGCTTCGCCGGCACGCTCCGCGAGTCGATCGCCGAGGCCGAGAGGCTGCGGCAGGAGTCGGAGGGCATGTTGTTCGACGTCGTCGAGCAACGCCAGTCGGACCGGGACCTGCGCCAGATGCGCGCCCGGCTCGAGGAACTCGACGAGGAGCGCCGTCGTGAACGGCGCGCGGTCGAGACCCGCTACGAGGACGTGAGGCCGTGGCCGTTCCCCGCCGCCGTCCTGTTCGCCATCAGCCCCACCGACGCCGAGCGAGGAGTGACGATCCGATGAGGCGACGTCCGCCCAGCGTGTCCCGACTGCACCAGGACTGGCTCGCCCAGGTCGAGACCGATGGTCCCTTCCTGTCCCTGCCGGTGCTCAAGGACATCTGGCCCAACGGGATGGACCCGCTCAGCGACGCCGACGAGCGGCTCGTCGCGTTCAAGGAGAGCCACGCCCTCTGGGAGCAGGCGTTCGACCGGTCCCGGAACGAGTCGGCGCAGGACTACTCCGATGTGTCTCGAACCTGGGCCGAGGTGGTGCTCGATGACCTCGCCGAGTGGCAGGGGCATCGAGTCCGCGCCGAGGAGCTGCCCGAGGACCTGGTGGTCCGCTCCCCCGCCGAGATGATCACTGTGCGTCCGGACGGCGCCCTGCGCGGCCGCGACGGCAACCTGACCTGCCTGCTCCGCATCGTGCCGCCAAGCGAGAGCCTGCGGACGGTGGGCACCGACGGTTGGTCCGCGAGCGAGATCGACCGCATGGCCGCCCTTCTGCGCAAGGCCGACGCCACGGTCGGGATCGTCACCGACGGGCGCTGGTGGGCGCTGGTGTGGGCCGGGGAGGGCACGACCACCGGTTCCGGCGTGGTCGACGCACTGACCTGGCGCGAGGAGCCGCAGCTGCGGGACGCGTTCCTCACGCTCATCCACGCCGGCACGCTCCGGCACAAGAACGCCGAGCGACGGCTTCCCCGACTCTTCGCGCGCAGCGTGCTCGAGGCCGAGGAGATCACCGAGGCGCTGGGCGTCCAGGTCCGCAAGTCGGTCGAGCTGCTGGTGCAGGCGTTCTCCGAAGCCCGGCTGACCGCGCGGGCCAAGGGGCTGGACAACCCGCTGTGCGACAACCCGGACGAGATCTACCAGGCCGCGGTCACGGTCATGATGCGGGTCGTCTTCCTCCTCTTCGCCGAGGAGCGGGACATGCTGCCCAAGCCGGAGCTGTACCGAGCCGCCTATGGGGTCAGCACGCTGCTGGACGACCTCCAGGGATGGGCGCACCAGGAGGGCGAAGAGAACCTCGACCACTCCTCCGACGTCTGGCACCGCCTGCTCGCCGTCAGCACCGCGCTCTACGGCGGGGCGAACTTCGACGAGGTCCGCATGCCGGCCTACGGCGGCTCGCTGTTCGACCCCAAGCGCTTCCCGTGGCTGACCTCCGCCCGCTCGGACGGGGGGCTGCGGCTGCGCGTCTCGGACCGAGTCATGCTCCACGTGCTCGAGTCGGTCCAGATCGCCAAGGTCGGCGGACAGGCACGGCGCATCTCGTTCCGGGACGTCGACGTCGAGCAGATCGGCTACATCTATGAGGGCCTGCTCGGTTACACCTGCCGCGAGGTCGAGGCCGAGGTTCTCCTCGGCCTGGTCGGCACCGATGGTCAGGAACCGGAGATCGACCTCGACACGCTCGACGAGATCTACGACGGATCCACGGGCACCAAGGACTTCGCCGCACGGCTGACTGCCTGGGTCAAGGAGAACCAGCCGGCGGCCAAACTCGTCTCAGCCGCGAAGCTCACCAAGCTCTACGACGAGAAGGTCGACGAGGCGGAGATGAACCGCCTCTTCAAGCCCGTCGCCGGAGATGACCCCGATCTGCTAGGTGCGCTGGTCTCCTGGTCGCCATTCATCCGCCGCGACCTCCGCAACCTGCCCTATGTCGTCCCGCGTGGCGGTCTCGTCGTCGCAGAGACCCCGTCACGGAAGAACGCCGGTGCTCACTACACCCCCCGATCACTGGCCGAGGAGGTCGTCCTCCACGCACTCCAGCCGTTGGTCTACGAGCCAGGGCCGCTACAGACCAACGACGAGGACGCCTGGCGGCTGAAGTCGAGCGCAGCGATCCTCGACCTCAAGGTCGCCGACATTGCCGCCGGCTCCGGCGCCTTCCTCGTCGCCGCCGCCCGCTACCTCACCGCCCGGCTCGTCGAGGCCTGGACCGCGGAAGGCATGGTCGAGGCCGACCACGTCGACATCGGGCTTCGCACTCACGCGATCCGCGAGGTCATCGCGCACTGCCTCTACGGCGCCGACATCAACGGCATGGCCATCGAGATGTGCAAGCTTTCCCTCTGGCTGGTCTCCCTGGACTCGACCAAGCCGTTCTCCTTCGTCGACGACAAGATCTTCCACGGCAACTCGCTGCTCGGCCTGACCACGCTCGAGCAGCTGCGACACCTTTACATCGCGCCGGACCCGAAGAAGACGAAGCAGCTCAACGCCTTCGTCGACGTAGACACAGTGCTTGCCGAGGCCACGCGCATCCGGCACCTATTGGCCTCGCCCGTGGACGAGGACGACCCCCAGCGTTCACGCAACGGCAAGCGCCGCCTGCTTGAGCAGTCCGAACAGGTCACCGCGAAGCTCCGTCTGATTGCCGACGGCATCATCGCTGCCGGCCTCCGACTCGGCGGCAAGCCCGGTGCTGCACTTGACAACGCCTACACCTCGTTGGAGTGGGCGCTCATGCGAGCCTTCTCTGCGGACGGCTCTCCTGGCGACACCGCAGACATCAACCGCATCATTGACCAAGGCCTCACGCCAACTGTGCGGACCGACTTCGACCGTTGGCAACCTCTTCACTGGATCATTGAAGCTCCGGATGTCTTACTGGAGCACGGTGGCTTCGACGCAATCATCGGCAACCCACCCTTTCTCGGCGTGTCCTCGCAAAGAAGCGCCCTAGGCGAGAACATGCGAGAGTGGGCTGTCAATCAAATTGCCGACGGCAATCGAGGAATGGCTGACTTTGTAGCCTACTTTTTCCTTCGAGCGCAACAGTTGGCCCATGGACGCAAGGGTCAGATCGGCCTGATTGCAACAAACTCCATCGCTCAGAACCAAACCAAGCGCGTGGGCCTCGATCAGATGGTGAGGAGTGGCGCCACTATTCGATGGGCGGTGCGCAGCGAGCCGTGGCCCAGTCGGTCGGCGAATCTTGAGTACGCAGTAGTGTGCATCACACTGGCACAACTCGCGGATGGTGTAGCACGATTTGCCGATCGCACCCCTGTTGCAGGCATCTCCACCATGCTGGAAGGTGAAACTTCCAGCACGACGAGCGCTCCTGTTCGGCTGGCGGAAAATCAGTCTATCGCTTTCGAAGGTGTGAAGCTGAACGGCGACGGATTCCTCCTGACAGAGACCGAAGCCGTCCAGCTCATCCGCGCCGACGCGAAAAACGTAGCCGTCGTCCGGAGGTTCCTCGGGGGAAAGGACGTGAACTCGCGCTCCGACTGCTCGGCTTCACGATGGGCAGTTTGCTTTTCCGACCTCAATGCAACCGACGCCGCCAAGTACGAACTTCCGTACGCGCGGGCGCTTAAGTCTGTGAAGCCGGAGCGCGAAAAGCTGCGGTCTAGCGCACTCCGAGACCGCTGGTGGCTGTACGAGAAGCCGCGGCCCGCCATGTACGCCGCAATCCAGAAGATGAAGAGAGTTCCGGTCCTGGCCGTCACGAGCAAGGCCGTCACGCCCGTGCGGGTCGAAAGCGATCAGGTCCTGGCGAAGACGCTGGCGGTCTTTGCACTTCCTGCACTAGCGGACTTTGCAATACTCTCCTCCTCGATGCACCAACTGTGGGCTATCACCTGGGGCTCAACGCTTGAGACTCGTGTTCGATACACCGCCTCGGACGTGTTTGAGACCTTTCCGCGCCCATCAAGAACCGAAAGGCTTGAGCTTGCGGGTACGCGCCTAGACGAGGAGCGGCGAGAAATTATGATTCGTCGCGACCTCGGCCTCACGGACCTGTATAACGAAGTGAACAATCCAAATGTCCAGGATGACCACGACATAAATCTGGTGCGGGAGCTGCACATTGAGTGCGACGCAGCCACGGCAGATGCATACGGTTGGTCGGACGTGCCGCTTGAACATGGATTCCATACGTACCGACAGATGGAGCGATTCACCGTATCTCCAGCCGCCAGGGACGAACTGCTGAACAGGTTACTGCGAGAGAACCAGATTCGTGCTGCTGCAGAGCGTCACCCGGTTGCCAGTCAGGGGGAGCTCCCCTGATGGCAAGTCGCTATTCAACGGTTGTGCGGGGCGAACTGGTCGACCTTATCCGCGAGGAGCTGCTCGGCCCCCGAGGCGAAGCTGACGGGGAAATCCCGGCCAGTCCCCGAGCTATGTATGCCGTAGGCGGCCTCGCGCCCGTCACGATCGACCCCTCCCTCGCACGCTTGAGCTTTAGCCCTGACGACGCGGAGAGCCAGGGAGTCGACGGAACTCCAATGCAGGCGGTTACGGATGCCGACCCGGACCGGGACGGCCAGTTGGGCGTCCCGGTCCCTACCGACGAGGATGTCTCGACGGCAGAGTCGGACGACGACGAGGACACCGGCCCGAAGGGCGCTCTGACGCACCCGTCCTCGATGGGGCTTCGCCTTCAGGTGCCCGCCGAGGTGGATACGCTCGTCGTGACCGCCGAGTGGGGCCGGTACGACAGCTTTCAGCGCCTCAACGAGGAGACCGGGCGGAAGCGGACGTGGTTCCGCCGGACGCCTTTCGAGGTTTCAACGTCCCTTGACCTTGCGAGGACCACAGCGCGCCACAGCGAGGTCGTCGAGCTTGGCCAAGACGTCAGCCTGCGGGTCGAGGTCTTCCCGCTGGGTGACCGCCTGATCGTCGAACTGGCGATGAGCAACGACCGAGTGACCGGGGTCGATGCTCCGCCTGGCGACTGGCTCTTCCAGACGCAGCTGAGCGTGGCGGCTCAGGACGGGTCGGCGTGCTTCCTGCCGAGCCGCGACGTCTACGAGCCGGGATACCTGGAGAAGGACGAGGAGCGACGGCGCCTCGATCTCCAGTACAAGCACAAGCTCGAGTTTGCGGTCGGCCGCACCTGCTCCGTCGATTGGCAGGAGGTCCCGGACACTCGCCGTGCGCGCAAGGTCATGACCACCTGGCTGCCGACGGCTGACGTCCCGCAGACCGTGGCCGGCGCGGCCGGCGACACTGTCACGTCGATGCGCGTCCTCGCCGACATCGAGGCGCGGAATGTGCGTCAGGCGCTGGAGCCGATGGTCGTTGGCTACAGCGATTGGCTGGCCGAGCAGGGTGCGGCGGCGGCCGACCTCCCTGACCACCTCCGGAAGACCGCAACCAAGGCCGTCGGCGACGCCACAGTTGCGGCCAACCGCCTCGAGGCCGGCCTGGCGCTTCTGGCCACCGATCCAGACACGCTCAAGGCTTTCCGGTTCATGAATCGGGCGATGCGAGACCAACGCCTCCGCTCGCAGGTCGCCGCCAAGCGCGCCGCCAAAGCCGGCGTGACCGTGGAACAAGCGCTCGCCGAGGTCGAGGCCGAGGGCGACAGGGCAGCCTCATGGCGACCGTTCCAGCTGGCGTTCATCCTCATGCAGCTGCCGGCGCTGGTGGACCCCGCCGACCCGTACCGGAGCAGCGACGACTCCCGCGTCGAGCTCCTGTTCTTCCCCACCGGTGGTGGCAAGACCGAGGCCTACCTGGGTCTGGCGGCCTTCACGTTCGGCATCCGACGTCTCCAACGAACGGTCAATGGGGACGGTGGGGACTTGAACGGCGGCGATGGTGTCGCCGTCCTGATGCGGTACACGCTCCGTCTGCTGACCTCACAGCAGTTCCAGCGCGCAGCGGCCCTCGTCTGTGCCGCTGAACTGATCCGCCAGGAGGACGAGGGGACGTGGGGCGCGGAGCCGTTCCGCATCGGGCTCTGGGTCGGCAGCAGCGTCAGCCCGAAGAGGTTCGCCGAGGCAGAGAGCCAGGTGAAGCTGGCGAAGTCGGAGGACGGCCGCGCGCACGGCCTCACAGTGCTGCAGATCAAGCGCTGCCCGTGGTGCGGGACGCCGATTGACGCCAAGCGCGACGTCGATGCCGTGGCCACGACCCAGCGCATCCACGTCTACTGCGGTGACCGCGACGAGGAATGCCCCTTCTCCGAACGTGGTCCGCAGGACGAGGGGTTGCCCATCCTCACGGTCGACGAGGAGATCTACCGGCATCCGCCGACGTTCCTACTCGCCACCGTCGACAAGTTCGCCCGGCTCGCCCGCGAGGGCGAAGCAGCGAGCCTCTTCGGCTACGTCAGCGAGTCCTGCCCGCGTCACGGCTACCGCCACCCCGACGCACGTGGCGACTTCTGCAAGGGCCAGAAACACAACGCGGTCACCAAGGGCGGCGTCACGTACCCGGCCGTCGATGTCCGGCCGGTCCCGCGCCTACGGCCTCCGGACCTGATCATCCAGGACGAGCTCCACCTGATCACTGGGGCACTGGGCACGGCGGTCGGCGTCTTCGAGAATGCCGTCGACGTGCTGTGCTCCTGGTCGCGCGACGACCAGCTGGTCCGGCCGCTCATCGTGGCGTCCACGGCGACGGTCCGGAAGGCGGAGGAGCAGGTCCGGAACCTGTACGGGCGAGGCGTCGACGTCTTTCCCCCGCAGGTCCTCGACGTCCGTCAGACGTACTTCTCGAGGGAGCTGGAGGTCACGCCCGACCAGCCCGGGCGGAAGTACATCGGCGTCTGCGCGCACGGCATTCGGCTGACGCTCGCCGAGATCCGGATCGCCGAGGTCCTCCTGCTCGCCGGGCAGAAGCTCCTCGACGAGCACGGCAAGGCGGCCGACCCGTACATGACGTCGGTCGCCTACTTCAGCGCGACCCGCGAGCTGGCCGGCATGCGGCGTTACCTCGACGATGACGTCACCACGCGTGTGTCCGGGAAGACCGAGCCCTTCCCGCGCCGGACGACGGACTTCGCACGCCTCGCGATCGGTGAGCTCACCTCCCGCATCTCGTCGTCGGAGATCGGGGCCACGCTCGACAAGCTCGCCCTGGAGTTCGACCCGGACCGGTGGAGCACGAAGGGCAAGAAGGCGTTCGGCGAGGCCCTGCAGAAGGCGAACGGGAAGCTCAAGGACCGCCACGAGCGGCCGTACGACTTCGTCCTGGCGACGTCGATGCTGCAGGTCGGTGTCGACGTCCCCCGCCTGGGGCTGATGCTGGTCGTCGGGCAGCCGAAGAACACCGCGGAGTACATCCAGGCGTCCTCCCGAGTGGGACGTGACGCGGCCCGGCCCGGTCTCGTGGTGTCGCTGGCCAACTGGGCGAGGCCGCGGGACATGGCGCACTTCGAGCAGTTCCGGCACTACCACGAGACGTTCTACGCCCAGGTCGAGGCGCTCAGCGTGACGCCCTTCTCCGAGGCCGCGCTCGAACGAGGGCTCATGGGCGTCCTCGTGAGCGCTGCGCGGGTGATGGACGTCGGCCGGGTGAACTCGCTCTCCCCCGAGCTCGGTGCGGGCCGGGTCATCAGCGGGTCGACCCGTCTCGACCAGATCATCGAGCGACTGACCGAGCGCGCGTCCCGCGCGTACCTCGATCCGGACTTCGACGAGCGGGTCAGGGCCAAGCTCGTCCAGCGCAAGGACCGCTGGCTCGGTCGCGCTCTCGAGGAGGACGGCGGACTCGTCTACGAGCGGTCGCCCGACAAGAACCAGATCACGCGACCGCTGCTGATCAGTCCCGAGGTCCGCACCACCACTCCGGAGCAGAAGGTCTTCGTCGTCGCCAACTCGATGCGCGAGGTGCAGCCGGAGATCAACCTGCTGGTCAGCCCCAGTCCCAGCTACCTCGCGGCCAGGGAGCCCACCGACGCTCCCGGCTGGGACTTCTCGCCCCCTGCTGAGGAGGACGCATGACCGCCGTGTCGGACGACGCGACCGACGTCGCCGACGTCGCCCTCGACGCCACTGAGTCGGCGATCGCGACCGTCGAGCCGAGCCTCGACCCTCTCGCCGACGTTGAGACGAACAAGCCCAAGAACCGGGCGAAGGTCGGCGCCATCCGACCGTCGGCTCTGCTCTACACGCAGGGCATCGGCTCGACGGTCGACCTACCACACCTGTCGGTCATGCCGCACGGTCTCGACGACTGGGAGCGCATCTACCGGCGCCGACCCACGCCGCCGGAGACGATCGTCGAGCCTCGTCTGCTCCAGGTCGTCCAGGCGCACCTGGGCAGGAGCGTGGAGGAGCTCCGCAAGCCGCCGTGGGCGTCCGCGGAGATCGGGCAGAAGGACTCCGCCACGGACCTGGGCATCCCGGGACGGATCTTTCCGCAGTGGCTCCGCTGCACCGGCTGCGGCCTGCTCGGCCAGGTGTCGGACGGCGTGAGCTTCGAGTACCGCAATACGAATCCGTTCCGGCCCGATAAGGCGGAGTTCGTGCACGTCAAGTGCACCGGATGGTCGGAGGACGGCGCGAAGAAGCGTCCGCCGAAGGACCGGACGGCGGTGCCGGCCCGCTACCTGATTGCCTGCCAGAAGGGACATCTCGACGAGTTCCCGTACGTGGCGTGGGTGCACCGGGGTAAGAAGTGTCCGGCGGCGGCCAAGCCACGCCTGCGCATGCGGGAGTGGAAGAGCAACATCGGTCCGGACGTCCAGATCATCTGCCAGGCGTGTAAGGCGCAGCGCGGCATGCTCGAGGCGACGGCGCGCGGCGCGGACACGAAGCTCCCGCGCTGTCGCGGGCGGCACGCACACCTGGATGCCTTCTTCCCGTGCAAGGAGCAGGGCCGGCTCATGCTCCTGGGCGCCGCGAACCAGTGGTTCTCGAACACCGTGAGCGCACTCGCCCTGCCGCGTGAGGACCAGGCATCGGCATCCGAGCTCGCTGCGGCCATCAAAGGCCTACCCAAGAAGGTGCTGGAGGCCATCCACGGGCCGGAAGGCATGGACTCCCTGAAGCTTCTTGCGGGCGTGAACGGAATCCCAGGCCTGGACGATCTGGACAACGCCATCCTCTGGGAGGCCTTCCAGATCGCGATCGCTCACTCGACCAGTACGGACGACGGCGAGCAGGTCGTGGCGCGGCGAGACCCGCGGACCCTGCTGGCACCGGAGTGGAACGTCCTCAGCGACCGGTCGAAGTTCACCAAGTACAGCGGCTCCTTCGACTTCAGGGCGGAGTCGCGCAAGGTGGGCGAGGAACTCGAACCGCTCGTGACAGGTGTCGTCGCTGTCGAACGGCTGAAGAAGGTCAACGCCTTCATCGGCTTCACCCGGATCGACGCGTTCGACCGGATCGACGACGCCTCCGACCGGGTCGCCCCTCTCACCCGCAACGGCATTCCGACGTGGGTGCCGGCGACCGAGGATCGCGGCGAGGGCGTCTTCATCCAGTTCGACGAAGCACGTGTGGCGGCCTGGGAAGCCGACGTGCTCGAGCGGCCGGTCTGGCAGCGCTACAGGGAGGCGCACCGGCTCAACTTCCACCGTCGGACCAGCCGTACTGCGGCCATGATCGACCCGGACGAACGCTTCCCGTCTCCGCGCTACTGGGCGATCCACACGCTCTCGCACCTGCTCATCCGCGAGATGGCGATGTCCAGCGGCTACGGCTCGGCGAGCCTCACCGAGCGCATCTTCGCGTGGTCCGCAGCGGACGACGTGCAGCCGGCGGCAGGACTGCTGATCAGCACGACGTCCTCGGACAGCGAGGGGACGCTCGGCGGTCTGGTGGAGCTCGCCAAGCCCGACAAGTTGCAGGGCGTGGTGCTGGACGCACTCCGCCGGGGCGGTCGCTGCTCGTCGGACCCGATCTGCTCGCACCGCGCGCCGCGGGGCAAGGAGGACTTCCTCCACGGTGCCGCCTGTCACTTCTGCCTCTTCGTGAGCGAGACCAGCTGCGAACGGACGAATCGCTTCCTCGACCGGCGCATGGTCCTGGACCTGATGGTCGACGAGAACGTCCGGACGCCCGGCCTGTTCTCCAGGCTTCTCCCGGAAGGCAGCTGGTGAGCGCTGCCGCCGAGCTTGGCGGGTTCGTTACGAAGGAGGAGGCCAAGCGGCTCAAAGCCGGCCTGGTGCTGGGCCACGGACTGATTCATCAGGCCGTGAGCGGCATTCACCCCTCCCGTCGGGAGGAGGTGGAGGAGCTGCTCGACGCGGTCCTGAGCCAGCTCGACGGAAACGTCGGTGCTCTGTCGACCGTCCTGGAGGCGCTGAGCGGCGTCCCTCAGGCAGCGCGACCGCAACTGGTCTGGACCTCGCCGAGTCTCCCGAAGAGTGAGGGGCACACGACCCTCGCCGTGTCCCAGCTGATCAACGAGGCGCAGACGTACGTCTACGCAGCCACCTACTCCGCAACGATCGACTCGTCCTACGTGACGACGCTCCGCGAGGCACTCCGTCGGGGAGTCAAGGTGACGCTGATCGTGGACCGTGCCAAGCAGGAGCAGAAGGCGGCCCTACTCGCTGGGATGCTCGACGGCGCCCGCATCTGGACGCTCCGCAAGCCTGAAGCTGGCGAGTACGCCGTCCAGCACGCCAAGATCGCCATGATCGACGGCCTCGCTGCTCTGGTGACCAGCGCCAACTTCTCTACGGCCGCAGCCGAGACCAACCTCGAGTGCGGCGTCCTCCTCCGTGATGCGTCGGTGGCGTCGGCCATCAAGGCGCACCTCGACCTGCTGCGCGCGAGTGAGTTCCTGGTCGACTACTCGCCCTGAGGCCTGGTGCGGCGGGCGCTGCGGGCGCAAGACGTCGGAGGCCGGTGGCAGGCTGCTGTCGTGGAGCGCGCAGCACCCCGCGATCCGGGCCCCCACCCCGGGGCCTCCTCACCGGAGATCGCCCGACGCATGAGCGTCCTGCGGAGGCGTGACAACGGCCCTGAGATGGCCGTCCGCCGGCTGCTCCATCGAGCGGGCCTCCGTTACCGGGTTTCCTGGCCAGTCCCCGGTCAGCGCCGACGGACCATCGACATCGCCTTCACCCGGGCTCGGCTGGCCGTCTACATCGACGGCTGCTTCTGGCACGGCTGCCCGGTCCATGCCACCTCACCGAAGGCGAACAGCAAGTGGTGGGCGGACAAGATCGCCGCCAACCGCGCTCGCGACGCAGACGTGACGGCTCAGTTGCAGGGCCTGGGCTGGACCGTCCTGCGCTTCTGGGAGCACGAGAAGCCGGGCGAGGTGGCGGCCCGGATCCTCGGTCACCTGCGGAAGAGTGAGGCGCCAGCCTGATCAGGCATCAGGGGCTGGTGAGGCTCACGTGCTCGTCGAGGGCGGCCATGAACGCCGGCTCGTGCTTGAGCCTGCTGCGTCGCAGTCGGTCCCTGAAACCCTTCGTCGCCCGGTGCGACAAGGCCTCGCTCCCGTGCTGCTCGAGCAGGGTCGCGAGGTGGATGTAGTGCGCGGCAGGGGACCTGGGCCACTCCGAGACACCGACGTCCCAGGTCTTGTCGTCCACGTGACAAGCCGCCCGTGGCCACGGACTCCCGGTCAGGCGAGGAACCTTCGCATACCCGTCAGCGGGGAAGTCACCTGCCAGCAGTCCCTCGCCGATCCACTTCGCCACAGGGACGCTGACGGCGTTGCCGACGAGCTTCCACCGGTCGCGCGTCGGCGCCTTCTCGGTCCAGCCGGCCGGGAAGCCCTGCAGGACCTCTGCGGCCTCGATCGACGGGCGGACGATCCGTCGGCCTGGCTCGTGTCCCACCACCCAGATGGCAGGCGGGCTGGGGATGCTGACCGTCGTCGAGCCCTTCAGCGTCGGTACCGCATCGCGTGCCCAGCCGACGCCCCGGTTGCCCTCGGTCCAGTAGAACCCGTAGGCACTGTCGTGCCAGGCGCCCTTCGCCGCGCCATCCGGTTCCTCGGACCGGTCGTCCTCGCGGAAGAGCACCGCGGCCGGGTCGTGGACCGGTGATGCGAGCAGGTAGACGCGCTTGCGTCGCTGGGGCAAACCGAAGGAGCGGGAATCGATGGTCCGGTAGGCCCAGTCGTACCCCACCGCTTCGAGAGCACCGGTGATCTCGCGGATGGCACTGCCCCGGCCGAGCCGGAGCATGTTCGGGACGTTCTCGACGAGAAGCCACTCGGGCCGCGAGGACCGCAGCAGCTCCAGGACGTGCCGGATGAGCCCGGACGCACTCCCCTGCAGGCCAGCGGTGCGTCCAGCCTGCGACAGGTCCGTGCAGGGGAACCCGGCCGTGACGATGCCCGCTCCGCCAAGGTCCTCCAGCGCGAGGACGTCGTCGTGGAGCTCACCCTCGGGGAACCGCGCAGCCAGGACGGACTGAGCGGACGACCAGCACTCGTACAGCTGTGTCGGCCCGGTGAGGCCAGCCTGGTGCAGTCCCAGCTCCAACCCTCCGATCCCCGCGAACAGACCCAGGATCGAGTGGGAGCGCACGTCCTGGAGCGTGCCAGACCGGTAAGACATCGCTCGCGAGGTCGGGCTGCGAGTCAGCCGTGACCTGTGCGACGACACGATCCGGCCGACGTCCAGAGCTCGTTGTGCTCCGGCCAGTCGCCAGGCACGCTCCACATGTGGACGGAGCCGTTTCGGAGGAGTACGTCAGGGCTGCGGCGATCGACTGGCTCACCAGGACGACGCTCGACGGGACGGTCCCCGTCGCCCGCGCTCAGCTCGCCAACGACTTCTCCGTCAATGGCGAGCGCTTCCCTCTGGTGGACCGAGGCAGAGGTATCCGCAAGCCGCAGGGCTGGTCCTCGGCGCTGAGCATCCTGACGGCTGCCCCCAAGGGCGCCCGTTGGCGGCCCTACGACGACTCCGAGGGAGCCGACGGACTCCATCGCTACAAGCTCCGCCGCGACGAGGGTGGCGAGGGCGAGAACGAGGCCCTGCGCGTCGCGATGCTCAAGCAGGTCCCGCTGATCTGGTTCTACGGGATCCAGCCGAGCGTCTTCCAGGCCATCTTCCCCGTGTACCTGCTGTGGGAGGAGCCCGAGGAGTCCCAGTTCGTCATGGCGCTGACCGAGGAGCAGCGACTCGTCCGTCCGGACACCCCAATGGAGGCCGCGCTCCGTCGGTGGAACTTCGCGCAGACCAAGCGCCGACTGCACCAGGCGGTCTTTGCGAGCCAGGTGAAGACGGCCTACGACATGCGATGCGCCGTCTGCAACCTCAACCAGCGGGCGCTGATCGACGCTGCACACATCTTCCCGGACACGCACCCGAGTGGGGACGCCGTCGTCACCAACGGGCTGGCGCTCTGCAAGCTGCACCACGCGGCCTACGACGCGAACATCCTCGGTATCCGCCCGGACCTCACCGTGGAGATCGCCGGAAGTCTCCTAGACGTGAGTGATGGACCGATGCTGCGCCACGGCCTGCAGGAGCACCACGGCCGACGACTGATGTGGCTCCCAGTCCGACGAGCGGATCACCCGGACACTGACCGGCTGGCGGAGCGTTACCGCCTCTTCCGGCAGTCTGAAGCTGTCGGCCCGGAGGTGGGTCGACGCTGTGGAGCGTCGACCC